>JAZNXV010000052.1:0-39515 GCA_045594045.1 Clostridia bacterium | reverse complement strand
TGTCATACTTTCTTTATACACAATCGGAGTTTTCTTTTCAATCCTCACCGCTAAACCTTTACTGAACCACGCGACTATCGCGTGGTTTTTCTTTATATCAACAAAAAAAGCACTTCATAAGAAGTGCTTTTTTTAATATTTAAAAATGCTAAAATTGTTTTCAAATGCCTGTTCTATTAAATTTTCAGGCAAAACTTTATACATAATATCGAAATTAGGTTTTCGATTTTTTGTATCGTGACAATCGCTGCCAACAAACTGAATATCGCCTTTCTTCAAAAACCTAATCAACTTGCTTTTTGTTCCAAACTCATTTAAGCCTGCAATATCGCATTGAAAAAGACACCCAAGACTTGTAAGCTCTTCGATAAAACTGCTGTTAAACAAGGCCGGATATCGCTCCAAATGCACTATTATAGGCGTCACGCCATAGTTTATTATCAATTTGTTGAGCTGACGTATAATTTTTGCATCATCCTTTTCATAATAAGGAAATTCAACAAAAATATAGTTCTTTTTGCCAAAGCAAAGGGGTTTTATGCTGTCGTAATTTAGCAAGTAATCAGTAAGATAAACTTCAGCCGCAAGAATATATTCAAAGTCATTCTCATCTAATATGGCTTTAACCTTTTCAAAGGCTTCGTTACGAGATTGAATAAAATCTTCGACAGATTCTTTATCAGAATAGAAATGCGGAGTAAGAATCAAGCCTTCTATCCCCTGCTTTTTTAAAACAGAAAGCATCTCTATTGTTTGTTCAATTGAACGCGCCCCGTCATCAATTCCGGGTAACAAGTGCGTATGAACGTCAATATTTTTCATTTTATTTAAACTTACTTCCGTTAAGCACGAAGCCTAAAAGTTTTGCATTACAACGCTCAATACTTTCGATTGTTTTATCCAATTCGACATAGTTGGACTGTTCTTCAAAAACAACCACAACAACACCGTCTGACTGTTGCATTACAGGAATCGCATCAACAACAACGTTAACGGGCGGTGTGTCAAAAATGATATAATCATATCTTTCTGCTAAAACGTTCACCATGTCCGAAAAGGCTTTACTTGATAAAAGTTCAGATGGATTAGGCGGAATAATACCGGAGCATATTACAGAAAGCTCTGTGTTAGGTACAGACTGAATTATTTCGTCCAATGAACACATACCGCTTAAATAATTTGAAAGACCGGGAGTGCTTTCAAGATGAAAGAACTTACCGACAGTTGGCTTTCTTAAATCACAGTCAATGACCAATGTGCGAGAATTAACTTGCTTGGAGAATGCCGCCGCAACGTTACATGCAGTAGTTGTTTTACCCTCGTGAGCCATAGAGCTTGTAAAGGTAACGATTTTACACCCCTGCTTAATAATAGAAAGTGCTATATTTGTTCTTGCTGTTTTATAAGCTTCAACAGCAATAAAATCAACGCTTGTAGCATTCTTGCCGTATGCAGTTGAATTAGAATATACTTTTTTTGCTGCCATAATTATTTTCTCCTTGACTTACCGTAATAATAATGCTTCGCATAGTTTTTAGAATTGGTATTAAAATCAGGAATTGAAGCAATAACAGGAATATTGTATCTGCGAGAAAGCTCGGCCTCGTTTTTAACCTTCGTACCAAAAAGCTCTCTGATTACCTGAATGGCAAGAACTACAAACGCAACACAAACAAAAGCAATTAGGGCATTCTTTACAGGGCTGGGAGAAACGGGTGATTTGGGCATTTTAGGTGTTTCAACAGGCTTAACAGAAATCAGTTCGGCGTTGTTTTTATCAACAAGATATGTTTCAGTAAGCTCTGCAGCAACGCTTGCTAACTTAAAAGCAGTATTCGGATCAACGTCGCTTGCAGTAATTTCAATAATCGTCGTCTCTTCGTTATAAGAGAAGCTCAAGCTTGGCGAATGATCAACTGCCGCCGCTTCCTTTACAGCTTCGCTAAAATCGCCTGCCTGCAAAATAACAATACAGGTTTTAACAATTCTGTTTGCATATACATGGCTGTTGTTGATTTCGGTTAACGATTCTGCATTGGCGTTACCGATAATATTAATTTTAGCCGTTGCACAGTAAATAGGAGCAATATAATACTCGCTTACAAAATAAGCACATGCACCTGCAATTATCGCAAGGATAATCATCAAAACCGCGGCCTTCTTTAAGGCGCGCAAAATAACCTCTAATGATAATTCCATAGACGTTCTCCTATCAAATAATAAATTTATCACACTTTTGTGGTCTTGCGTTTAATTCTTTTTGCTTTTCTTCATATCCGGGTCTTCCTAAAAGCGCATAAGTGGCGTTTTTACCCTCTTCTACGCCTGGTTGGTTGAACGTATCAATTCCCATCATAGCACCGCAATAAGCCGTTTCAAGCTCGTAGAAATACATAAGCTCACCAATAGTAAAGGCATTTACCTCGGGAAGCATAATCGTGTGGTTAAGGTGACCGCTCTTTAAAAGCGCATATTCCGTTGCGTTGCGTTCCGCAGTAATCAATTCGTTCATTGTATGACCGCAAAGGAAGTTAACGGCAGGTATATCCTCACAACCGTTGGGAATATCAACCTCGCATCTGTATTTGTCAACACCTAAGATTGTAATAACCTTATCAAAGGGACCTTCGGTATAAAGCTGCACCTGACTGTGCTGATCAGTAACGCCAAGTGCTTTTACGGGCGTCTGTCCAACGTTTACGGTGTTGCCTTTTAAATCATACTTTTTGCCTAAGGATTCGCCCCAAAGCTGACAATACCAATCAGCCATAAATTTTAAGCTATCAGCATAAGGCATCATAACAGAAATGTTGCAGCCTCTCTCCATAGCAAGATACTGCATTGTTGCCGCCATAAGAGGAGCATTTTTATAGATATCGTCACTGTTTGCAAGCGAATCCATATATGCCGCGCCTTTAAGCATTGCTTTAATATCGATACCGCAAACAGCCGCCGCCAAAAGACCTACAGGACACATTTCACTAAATCTTCCGCCTACACCGTCGGGAATAACGTATGCCTTAAATCCTTCGGAACGAACGAGCTTAATAAGATTACCTTTTTCAGCATCAGTAGTTGCAATAATATGATTTTTTGCATCGTCACCCAACTCTTTTTTAAGCGCATTCCACAAAATCAAATATTGTGACATGGTTTCGCTTGTGCTGCCCGATTTTGAAATTACGTTAAAGCAGGTCTTTTTCAAATCAATTACGTCAAAAAGCGCTGCCATACGTTCAGGGTCAACGTTATCCTCAACGTAAAGTTTAGGACAGCCGTTTCTCTTTTCTTTCGAAACCTCATTATAGTGCAAATGATTAAGTGCCTGCTGAATGGCAATCGGGCCAAGAGCAGAGCCGCCAATACCAAGAACTACAAAATAATCAAATTTTTCTTGAATTTCTTTGGCAGTATCAATAATATCTTCGACAATACTATCCTGATTATACGGCAATTCTGTCCAACCCATCATGCCTGTTCCGCGGTTTCTCTTAACCTGCTCAAAAGCATCTTTATACTTAGAGCTTACGGCGGCAAGATCAGCTTCGGTAAAACCGTTTTCGCCAACGTACTCGGCCATCATATTGTTAACGTCCAACCTTAATTTAAACTGTTCCATAAATTTCTCCTAAAAATAATTTATCTTACACCATGCTTAATCGGCTTCCATTGTTTAACCGGCATAATTACACCAACGGTATTTGCAGCTAAAAAGGTTACTATAAAAATCGGGAAACCGAGAATGCCTTTAATATTTGCCTTAATACTTTTGTTTTCGAGCTTAAGCACCAACGCAGCCACAACCATCATAGCAATAGCACTTATCAGCATAGAGCCAATGGAGTAAATTAAGCCATAAAGGATATAGTTGCTTGTTAAAACTAAAATCAAAGATAAGATAATTGAAACAAAGCCTAAAAACATAGACGGAATAGACATAAGGTGCATTACTGCCGCCAAATAATCTTTAAAGCTTGTCTTTCTAACTCCCGAAATTAACGGTAAGCATCGCCAAATACAGTTCCAGTTACCCGTTGACCAACGTATTCTCTGGTTCCATGATTCAATAAACTTAACGGGCTGTTCATCATAGAAAACTGCGTTGGGAGCATAATCAACTCTATATCCCTCTGCAAGACGGTACATAGTAAATTCAACGTCCTCACAGATTTCTTTTGTATGCCAACCGCCGCAGGCACGCAACAAGCTTGTGCTCATCATAAAGCCCGTACCGCCCAAGAAAGCAGAAATGTTCAAATTCTTTCTCGCTAGGAAGAAAAAGCGCATAAGAGTTAAGAAATAAATTGTATATGATCCGCTTATCCAGTTATCGTGGGGATTTTTTGAATCTCTGTATCCTTGAGCCATAACACTGCCGTTGCAAAGCATCTTATTCATTTCAGCAACAAAATTCTTATCGGCAATATTATCGGCATCAAAAACTAAAATAGCATCGCTGTCAAAGCTTTCGTCTGATAAAAACTGTTCAAAAAGCCATTCTAATGCAAAGCCCTTTGCCGCACGGGTCTTATCATTACGCACAAAAACAGTTGCACCTGCATTCTCGGCAATTTCCGCAGTAGAATCAGTACAGTTATCCGCAATAACAACCACGTTTAACAATTCGCTCGGATAATTCTGCTCCTTTAAGCTTTTAACAATACCGGCAATTACGTTTTCTTCATTTCTTGCAGAGATAACTGCAGTAAATTTGTTTTGTTTCTCGTTTTTGCAAATTACTTTTTCCGCATTTTTAAAGCCAAATAACGCCAACAAAAAATGATATAAGCTATATACACCGGTAAAGATACTTATCAAGCTTATAATACCAATTAAAACATAATAAAAAATCATTACTAAACTTCCTTTTTGTTGTAATACACGCAAGTACTCAATATAAAATTATTCTTTAGTATTATAACACACTATTTATCTTATTGCAACAAAAAAACCGCATTTTAAGTTGCGGTTTACAAATTCTTTTAAAGTTCGTTTTTAAACACAAAGGTATTATCACCGTTATTCCACAAACGTTCTAAATTATAAAAAAGTCGGTCTTCATCATAAAAAATATGCACTAAAACATCAGCATAATCAAGCACAATCCAACGGGCTTCGTTATATCCGTCAATTTTTATCGGCTTAACGTTAGCTTTTGCAAGCTTTTCTTCAATTCCGTCACAAATTGCCTTCACCTGTGACTTAGATGAGCCTGAACATATTACAAAAGAATCTGCAATAACCGATAGTTCGCGGATGTCAATTACCGTTACGTCCTGCGCCTTTTTATCCATTGCCGCATCGCAGATGCTTTTTACAAGTGTATTGTTAATCATAAATTCTCCTAAATTAAATTTTCTTTTTAAAAAAATCTATTGCTTCGAGAGTTAACGGATGAATATTATTTTTCCTTACGGTTTCAAAAGCAACTGTTCCTTCAAGGCTTGTAAGTATTCCCGCTTCCAGAGAGATTTTGGCTTTGTTTCGAATATTTTCAACGTTCTCATACTGCCTACCGTCTTCAATAGCATCTGCTAAAAAAACAATTTTTTCTTCCAACGTCATGTTAGCCCTGCCCGTTGTATGAAACGCGATAGCATTTAAGATTCTTTTATCCTTAATACCGTATTCTCTTTCTGCAATTACAGCGCCGAATGGTGCATGAAAAACGGGCGGAAAATCAACAAAATCCTTCAATAAAGCTAAATCTTCATCGGTAGGCTGCTTATATTTTGCACAATCGTGCAGAAGTGCTGCCATAAAAACAACGTCTTTATCTGCGCATGTGCCATATGAAAGTTCCATTGCTTTGTTAACTGTCCTAATTGTATGCAAATACCGTTTTTCAGTTAAATCGTTACGCAACTGTTCTTTTGTTTTTTCAATTTGAATATAATTTATGTTCATTTATTATGCTTAAAACCTCTTTGCTTACACAATCACTTACGTCTTTTCCCATCGCAATTTTTCTGCGAATATCGGACGATGATATATTCAAGCCTAAATGGTCGGCAAAAATAAATTTCGCGCCCGCTTTTTTTAATTTGTCTATGCTTTGAGAAACGTCGCTTTCTTCACGGTCAACTACAATAAAATCAACAAGCTTAAATACGTCTTCTGCCCTATACCATTTGTGCAGAGTATTCAGGGTGTCGCCACCGATTATATAAAAATATTCGTCATCGGTTGTACTTTTAAGCTGTGATAACGTATCGAAGGTATAAGTTTTGCCCTTTCGGTTAACCTCAAGCAAGCTGATAAAGCAATTATCAAGTTTTTCCGTTGCCACTTGAAGCATTTTAACTCTGACTTCTTTAGGGGAAACATCGCTTTTATGAGGTGCGTCACCAAGAGGCAAGAACATAATTTTATCAAGCTTAAACTTTTCAAGGCAAAATAAAGCCATTTCCAAATGCCCTAAATGCACCGGGTCAAAGGTGCCGCCCATAATACCTATTTTCATTTAATTCACCGTATATCTCAAATTATTAAGTGCATAATTAAAATATCAACAATGCAAACGAATTTTATGAGGTGTTATTTTGGTTATAATATTCAGCATTTTATTATTTCCCGTTTTCTTCGTGCTAATGTATGCCGTAGGAGAATACATTTTTCCGACAAAAAACGGCGCAATGCTTTTTGCCGTTGCCGCCGCATTATTGAGTTCATATTTATATTATACTATTCGCACTTATTTCCGTCAACTAAACAAAAAAAAATTAAATGACGAAGCCAAGAAACAAGAAAGAATTTCTCGTCTTATGCTTGTTGAAAGCAACGAATTTGAAAAAAAGTTCAGCGGCGAAAACGATTTGGCAGACAATTCGTATTCTGGCATCAACGAAGAAAAAATGATTGAGTTTTTACGAAAGCACGGTTGCGAAAAACAAATTGAAATTTATTCGCTCAAGGGAATTTCTCAAGGCTGTGCAGACTTATTAAAGCTTTTAAACGTTTCTTATACAGAGCACGGTTTAGACGAAATATTCAAAAAAACACTTCCACTTCCCCTACCCGAATTAAACGGGGATTTAAACTTAACAAAGGCAAAAGGGCTAAAAAAAGCCGTTTTTTCAAAGCATTTTATGAAATTTTCAATAAAATACGGTGTGATAATGCTGTTTTTGAGCTTTTTCACACCGTATAAAGCGTATTATATAATTTTTGGAGCATCACTGACGCTGTGGGGAATTTTTTTAGCAATAAAAGATCGGCTTAATCTACAAAATCAAATTCCAAATCCTCAATCCTGATAACAGAACCGTCATGAGCGCCTTTTTCGCGCAATGCGGAAATAACACCCTTTTCGCGCAGAACACGCTGGAAATAATCAAGAGAATTATTATCATCAAAGTTAACCTTGCGCAAAAGATTATCAATCAGGTTACCTTGAACAACAAACAGCTCTCCCGAGAGCTTTTGAATAGTAAATTCATCGGGATTCTCGTAGTAAACAAGGTCACCCTCTTCGCGAATGGGCTCCGGAGCAGGCATCTGTTCAAGCATCTTATTAACACCGCGCAAAAGAGGCATAAATCCTTCGCCCGTAGCAGCAGAAACCAAATAAACGGGAACGCTCTCACCCAAATAATTTTTCAAGCGTTCTAAATTCTCTTGGCTTCCTGGCAATTCCGATTTATTTGCAACAACAAATTGGGGTCTTTGAGCCAAGACAAAAGAATATCTCTCAAGCTCGCTGTTAATTATTTTATAATCTTCAACGGGGTCCCTGCCCTCACTGCCTGAAATATCAAGCACGTGAATGATAACGCGGGTACGCTCAATGTGCCTTAAAAACGCATGTCCTAATCCTGCGCCCTCTGCCGCACCTTCAATCAGACCGGGAATATCCGCAACAACAAAGGTGGAACTATCACATTTTACAACACCTAAATTGGGTTCAAGGGTTGTGAAATGATAATTGGCTATTTTGGGTCTTGCCTTAGAAATAATAGATAAAATAGTAGATTTGCCAACGTTAGGAAATCCTACCAAGCCTGCATCGGCAATAGTTTTAAGCTCAAGAATTATCTGGCGTTGTTTTGTAATTTCACCGTCTTGCGAAAAGTTTGGTGCGCGAAGCTTTGCGCTTTTAAAATATGCATTACCCTTGCCGCCTCTGCCACCGCGCAGAATAACGCGGCTTTCATTTTTTTCAAACATATCGGCAATAACCTTGCCACTTTCAGCATCTTTAACAACGGTGCCGCAAGGAACCTTAATAACAACGTCCTTACCCGAAGCACCCGTACGCAGATTGCTCATTCCGTTTTCGCCATTGGTAGCCGAAAAATGCTTTTGAAAATGAAAATCCAAAAGTGTGCGCATATCAGGGTCGGCAACAAGAACTACGTTGCCGCCGTTACCGCCGTTGCCGCCGTCAGGACCGCCGGTTTGCACATATTTTTCGCGGTGAAAGGATAATCCGCCGTTACCGCCGTTGCCGCTTTTTATAAAAATTTTTACGTAATCAATAAACATAACCTAACTCCAAGTGATTTTGTACAGATATTTTAGCATATCAAGGCTTCTTTGACAAGCGCTGATAATACTTGCAATAGTCCATTATTAAACACTCGTTACATTTTGGCTTGCGGGAATCACAGCATCGGCGTCCATGCCAAATTATCAAATGATGTACCTTTAACCATTTTTCCTTGGGAATAAACTTTTGTAATTGCAGTTCAGTATTTAATTCATCTTTAGCGCGAGTTAAGCCTATTCTGTTAGAAACTCTGAAAACATGTGTATCTACCGCTATCGCAGGAATGCCAAAGCCTACCGAGGCAACTACGTTTGCCGTTTTTCTTCCTACTCCGGGCAGAGTTTGCAGTACGTTGATATCACTCGGAATTTCGCCGTTAAAATTTTCTACAAGCGCCTTTGAAGTAGCTAAAATATTTTTTGCCTTGTTTTTATAAAAACCGCAGGAAAAGATTTTTTCTTCAAGCTCCTTTTGAGTTAGCGTAAGCATTTTTTGCGGTGTATTGTATTTCTTAAACAATTCTGCAGTAACCGAATTAACACGCTTATCCGTGCATTGTGCAGAAAGCATAACCGCAACAAGCAGTTCGTACGTGCTGTTAAAAACAAGCTCTGTATCCGCATCGGGATACATATTTTCTAAAATTTCAATAACCTTTAATTTATCCATAGTTAACCGTTAAAATAATTTCAACACTTTGCTTTAATATCTCTTTAATAAAAAACCGCCCGTAAAAAACGAGCGGTAAAATTCAGATGTCCGCCGTGGAAAAATTCCTTGGCTGATTATTTTTTCTTTTTGGGCTTTGCTACGATAATAATAACAACAACCGCAATAACTACAACAGCTGCAGCACCAATGATGATGTATAAAATCATATTGTTGTCGCCACCTTCATTGCCGCCGTTATCTCCGTTAGGAACGTCAGCGGGAGCCTTTGTAGCGTCAACTACTGCATTACCGTCCTTGTCAACCTTTGAAATAACCTCATTTGAGCCACCCTTATATGTGGTAACAGTACCGTCAGCTGCGGTAACAACTACGTTTTCGCTGTTGTCAAATACGGTAAACTCGCTCTTCCACTCTGTAGAATTGTAGATATAAGCTCTTAATGCTGTAAGGTATGAATAATCATATTGGAAAGCCTTATCGGTCTTTGTGGGGCAAAGATATGCACCGCCCATAAAGTCGTCCCAAGCATACATCATAACAGCATCAAAATTAGCGGGCTTATTGGTTGTTGCAATAGCGTTTGTGAGGTGAGCAACTAATTCTTCGGGAGTTGCTTTAGCCACATACTCGCTCTTTGTGCCGGTTCTTGAGTAACGAACGTCAGCAGCAACGTTGGGATATTTCTTTCCGGTAATTTCGATAGGATTATCAGCAAGCAGGGTCTTATCAAAGCCTGTTACAACGTTAGGAATAACGTTTTCAGAAGCGCTTGACCAATTCTGCTCAACTTTTGCAGTCATATTGGTGTATGCTTCACCGTCTTTACCTGTACCTTCGTACCAGGAAACAGCATCAGCACCAGCAGCAATAGCTTCGTCATAGCTGGGTGCGTTTAAAACAACGAAATATGCCTTTTCAACCGAACCGTCAAGTGCGGTAAGAGGATAATCGGGTTTCTTTTCGTTTAAACCGTTGGAAACACAAATGTTAATGCGTCTGTTAATCTTGGAGATTTGAGTTTCGATACCGTCATTCCAGAGAATAAATACAACGGGTCTGCCATCTTCAGCAGTAAGATAGCCTTCAACTACAAGAATGTTGTCAACAAGAGCTTCAACCTCGAAGGACTTGTTGCCGGCAAAATCACCATCAAGTACAACGGCAAAGTTAAGCTTTTTGTCTAAATCAGGCTGGCTGTAAAGACCCATATGACGCTTAAGCTGTTGATTCATAAGAGGAATCAATGTGCTTGTATCAGTTGCTGTAAATCCGGAATAATATTTGTAAGCGAAGAAATCGATACCTGCCGCGGCAGCTGCATTGATTTCGGAAACAAGATAATTCTTTGCGAACTTATCGAAGTAAACAGCATTATCCTTGTCATAAGCATAGAAAGGAATACGGTTTGTACCTGTTAAAGCTGCTGCCATTTTGTCAGCAATTGTATAGTCAGTTTCAGATGTATAGGTGCCGCCGCCGGCTGTAAGACCACCGCCGCATTCACCCTGGATATAATAAGCGCCTATAAGGCTTTCAACAGCTTTAGTCTCAACTGTTGTGTTGGTTGCATCAGTTGCAGGTGCAGCCTCTGCAAAAGCAACGACACCAAAGCAAGAAAAAGCAACGCAGATAGCTAATAAAGCTACAAGTAATTTTTTCATTTTAAAAACCTCCTATTATTTTGTGTCTAAATTATACTACATTCCAATATAAATTGCAATAGATTTTTTTAAATTTTTGTCACATTTTATTAATTATTTTTTATTTAGCCTACCATATATTGATGCAAAAGAAAATAACAGCACCTATTTATTATTTTTTAAACTTAATATTTGACATAAAATTTTTTTCGTTTATAATGTATATATCGAAATATACGGAGGATTTATTTATGGATATGGAAAAAGTTATTGCCCTTTGCAAAGGAAAGGGTTTTATCTTCCCCGGCTCTGAAATTTACGGCGGTCTTGCTAACACTTGGGACTACGGCCCGTTAGGCGTAGAATTGAAAAACAATGTAAAAAAGGCTTGGTGGCAGAAATTTGTTCAGGAAAGCCCCTATAACACTGGTGTTGACTGTGCAATATTAATGAATCCTGAGGTTTGGGTAGCTTCCGGTCATATCGGTGGTTTTTCCGATCCCTTAATGGATTGTAAGGCTTGTAAGTCAAGATTTCGTGCAGATAAGCTGATTGAAGATTTCAATCACGAAAAAGGCACAGATATGGTTGTTGACGGTTGGAGTAATAAGCAAATGGAGGATTACATCAACGAAAACAACATCGTATGCCCCGATTGCGGTAAGCTTGATTGGACGGGAATCCGTCAGTTCAATCTTATGTTTAAAACCTTCCAGGGCGTAACCGAAGATACTTCTTCAACAGTTTACCTTCGTCCCGAAACTGCACAAGGTATATTTGTTAACTTTAAGAACGTTCAGCGCACCACAAGAAAAAAAGTTCCCTTTGGTATCTGCCAAATCGGTAAATCCTTCCGAAACGAAATTACACCCGGTAACTTTACCTTTAGAACCCGTGAATTTGAGCAAATGGAGCTTGAGTTCTTCTGCAAGCCCGGCACAGATTTGGAATGGTTTGAATATTGGCGTTCCTTCTGCAAGAAGTGGTTGATTGATTTAGGTATTAAAGAAGAGTCCCTGCGTCTTCGTGACCACTCACCTGAAGAATTGTCCTTCTATTCCAAGGCTACTACTGACTTTGAATTTTTATTCCCGTTCGGTTGGGGCGAGCTTTGGGGTATTGCTGACAGAACTGATTACGACCTTAAGCAACACGCTGAGCACAGCGGTGAGAATATGGAATATCTTGATCCCGTTACAAACGAGAAGTACGTTCCCTATTGCGTTGAGCCCTCTTTAGGTGCTGACCGTGTTACGCTCGCTTTCCTTTGCAATGCTTTTGAAGAAGAAACACTTGAGAACGGTGACGTTCGCAACGTACTTCACCTTCACCCCGTACTTGCTCCCTTTAAGTGCGCAGTTCTTCCCCTGCAAAAGAAGCTTTCCGAAAAGGCTCTTGAAATCCACGCACAGCTTGCAAAATATTTCCCCGTTGATTACGACGAAGCAGGTTCTATCGGCAAAAGATATCGCAGACAAGACGAAAACGGTACTCCATACTGCGTAACGGTTGACTTTGATACTATCGAAAACGGTACTGTTACTGTTCGCGACCGTGACACAATGGGTCAAATAACCCTTAAAATCGAAGAAGTTGCCGACTTTATTAAAGAAAAGCTTATTTTCTGATAAAAACATAAATAAAAATGAGTGTTTACGTTTGTAAGCACTCATTTTTTTATTATAAAAAAAGGGTGCCGAAGCACCTTTAATTTTATTAAATAGTTTTATCGGCGACGATTGCCAAACAAGAGCACTAATCTTAACAGCTGCATCAAAGATACTGCCAAAGCCGCCACATAGGTCAAGGCTGCAGCGGAAAGTACTTTTTTTGTGCCGTCAAGCTCGTTACCTACTAAAAGTCCATTTGCTTCTATTGCAGAAACTGCCCTACGGCTTGCATTAAATTCCGTCGGTAAAGTAATTAATTGGAATACAGTACTTAACGCAAAACATCCGATTCCTAAGTAAATAAGCATAGTTGAAAAAGTACCGAGCGCATTCAAAATAATACCTAAAATTATAAGCGGCATCGCCATCATCGAACCAAAATTTGTAATTGGCACTATTGACATTCGCAGTTTTGCAGGAAAATAATTTTCGGCATATTGAAGCGCATGCCCTACCTCATGACAAGCGATTCCGATAGCAGCAGAAGACGTACTTGAATAAACTTCCTCAGAAAGAAACACAACGTTTGTTCTTGGGTCGTAATGGTCAGTCAATTCACCGGAAACCGATTGAATTCGAACGTTTGATAGGCCGTTACTGTCTAAAATGATTCTTGCGGCTTGGGCACCTGTTATATTTTTACTGCTATACTGTTTTTTAAATTTTGCATAGGTACTATTTACTTTTAAACTCGCCCACATAGCAAAAATAACTGCGGGCATTACCAAAACTAAATACGTCCAATCAAAAAACATTGCTAAACCTTCTTCTCCATTTGCTTTTTACATACGCGGCAGGTAAACTTGATTTTCCCTTTCCCCCGCGGCAATCTGTTATAGTTTTTGCAATAAGGACATTTTACATACTTATAATTTTTTCTATCATTAAAACGTGTGCGAAGGAATTTAATTTTATCTCTTATTTTACCAGTACGCCCTAAAAATTTATGGTTTTCGAGTACGCGCTTGTTTATGTTTTTTGAAAGCGCACGAAAAATAATTCTAAAAATGAGCACGTAACTTAAGACGGAACAAATAAATCCCCCAATACTGAAAAACAAATTCAGAAGCAATCCAAGCACAGAAAGCACTAAAGCACAAGTAAGCATTGATTTTCCGTATTCGTCAACTCCATACCTGCCGTACATAAATTTTCTAAATTTGTCGAACATAAACAAAACTCCTTAACTGATTCCGTTTTCTATATTGTACCCTATTTTCTTGATAACAGTAGGATTAAAATGTGAAAATATACTCACATTTTACTTTTAATTTTTTCCATCGCAGCCTTTTCAATTCTACTCACGTACGACCGCGAAATATTTAAGTTGCGCGCAGTTTCTCTTTGGGTTAAAGGTGTTCTGCCGCCAAGACCAAAGCGCATGGCAAGCACTTTTTGTTCTCGTTCGTCCAAGGTATCTTTCATTCGGCAAAGCATCTTGCGTACCTTCAAGCGCGTATCGACGTTTTCAAAAACTTCAGGCTCATCGCTGTTCAAAATATCAATAAGCGTGACCTCATTCCCCTCTTTATCCGTACCGATAGGCTCCGAAAGAGAAAGTTCGCTCTTTTGTTTTTTTGTTGCCCGCAGATGCATTAAAATTTCGTTTTCGATGCATCTTGAGGCATAAGTGACAAGGTGCGTGCTTTTATCCTTGTTAAACGATTTTACGGCTTTAATTAAACCGATAGAGCCAATAGAAATTAAATCGTCGCTATCATATCCCGATGAAACGTACTTTTTTGCAATATGTGCAACCAGCCGCATATTATGTTCTACAAGCTTGTCAAACGCCGCCGTATCGCCTCTAACGTACCTTGCCAACAAAATTTCTTCATCAGTCTTTGAAAGCGGCTTCGGAAAGCAATTTTTGCTTCCCAAATGACCGATAAAAAAGCGCAAGTTTAAAAGCAGTTCTAAAATCCACATATTCTTAACCTCCAATTCTGTAGTAAAAGAATATGTGTTTTTAGGATATAATTTGACAAATATTTTATAATTTACCCTTTTGCAAAGCCTACACCGCTATTGTGGTTTTAAAAATCAAATTCTACCTTTGTTCCGTTTAGCTTCAGTGCCGCATTAAAACTTTTGCCGTTTTTAGAAATAAATCCTTCAATTTTGGACGTTTTACCCGTGCTTAAAAGCAATTCAGCATTTTTCTTTGAAATTACTCTTTTGCAGATAACTCCGTTAATTTTAAAAGTACAACCGTCCTTATAGCCAACGCAGTTATAACCATACCGTCCACGTACAACGTCTTTTTTGCAAATCGGGCACACACCCACTTTTTCACCGAAAAAGCCATTATCGGTGTCCTTTTCAAGCTCTGTATCCCGCTTTTTAAACACCGCCGCTATTTCGGCCTTTGCTTGAGCAACTCCCTGCTCAACCGTAGCGGTATTGTGAAATATTTGTTTCAAAACTCTACCCATTTGCGAGGTTTTATATTTATCCATAGAAATCCCCATTTGCACCAAGGATTCGATTAAATATTCACCTTTTGGCAGAATTTTATACACATCCTTTTTCAGCTCGATATATTCGCTTTTTCGCGCATTATCAATTATACCTGTTCGTGTTGCTTCCGTACCTAACTCAAGGCCTTCAAAGATTGCCTTGTAATCTTCATCATCGTTATCGTCGTTAGTATTTTTATCATCTCTGAAAGGATTTTTCAGATAATTATTTAACGTTTCAATTGTGTAATGCTTGGGCGGAGTTGTTTCGCGTTCAAAGGGCTTAAAGCAAATATTTACACTGTCGCCAATATTTAAGGGCGGTAAAATTTTGTCCTTTGCACTGTAATCGTCGTATCTTGTCCATCCGGGCTGAACAATAACCATACCCTTTAAAACGAAATCCTCTTTGTCCCCAACCGAAACGGTTATTTCGGTTTTTTCCGCCAAGCATTCTTCCGAACAAAAAACCGCCGCAAATCTGCGCATAACTGCAGAATATACCTTAAATTCATCATCGGAAAGAGCGCTTTTTTGCGGTATTTTATACGTAGGAGTAATTGCGGAATGGGATTCAATTTTAGAATCGTCAAAAATACTTTTTTTATCCTTAAATTCAACAGCGTAGCCTAATTTGGAAACGTTTGCAATTATTTGCTTTATCTTATCTTTTTCAGCCGTTGCCAAATATTCGGAGTTTGTTCTCGGATACGTTAAATATCCGTTCTCATACAGTTTTTGAACTATGCTTAAACTTTGCTCCATAGGCATTTTGTACTTTTTGCCCAAAAAGTTTTGAAGCTTTGAAAGCGAATACAGCTTACCTGGATTAAGCACGTCTTTTTTGCTTTTAACGTCCTTAACAAATGCTGCACAGGCGTTATATTCATCACACTTACTCGCCGCTTCAAGAAACTGTGTTTTATCAAATTTAAGTTTGCTTAACAGTTCAACCTCGTGCCCTGCTGTTTGTTCAACACTTTTAATAGAATAATAAATTTCGGGCACAAAGTTACGTATTGCCATATCTCTGTCGTAAATGGCTTTTACAACGGGAATTATTACTCTGCCTACCCGTAAAAGAACGCCCGTTTTTAACGTAGCGTATCTTGTTAAATTAACGCCATAAAGCCAATCAATATATGTACGGGCAAAGCCCTCGTTAGCCAAATTATCATAGTGACTTTCACTTTTCATTTCGGAAATTGCTTTTTGTACAGTTTGTTCCGTTTGATCCGGAAGCCAAAGACGTAAAGCTTCTTTATTTGTTTGCGCATTTTCAATGCAAAGACGTACAATTATCTCGCCTTCGCGGTCAGCGTCGCCTGCATTTACTATTTTTTCAACATCACCACGCTCACAAAGAGCTTTTATAATTTCGAACTGCTTTTTTACGCCCGAATCCGTTTGCTTGTTGTTATCCTTGCGTAATTGAAACTTGAATTTTTCGGGAAAACACGGAAGATTTTCCATGGTCCATTTTTCATAGACTTTTTCGTAATAATCTTCAATATCGCATAGTGAAAACAGGTGTCCAAACGCCCAGGTAACAATATATCCGTTACCCTCTAAATAACCGTCACGCCGAGTTTTTGCGCCTATCGCCCCCGCTATATTACGGGCAAGGCTCGGTTTTTCAGCAATAATTAAAATCATATTTTCAACCAATTATCTCAAAATACTCATTGAGCCGATAAGCGGCAATTCCTTTGCTTTACCTTTTAAGGTGTTGATAACACCGTAGCAAGTAAAGAAAATCATAGAAAAAGAAAGTGCAAACCATAAGATTGTGCGCACAATCGGAAAAACTGCAGGCGCAATTGGTGAAAGCAAATGAGTAACAAAAATAAAAATACTGAAAATTAACTCATTTATAAATAAAGCTATACCTTGATTGGCGTGGAAAAGCGCAAATTCTGAATCCGAAGCCCCAAAAAGCGGCATAACAAATAATAATCCAAAGTATGCAAAGCAAGATATGCCTTTGTTTTCCTGAATATCTTTTTTTGTAAACTCTTGTGTCCTATCCATAATTTTTTCCTTTACTTTTCTATTAAATATTTTTTCAATAGCAAGTTGTTTATAAAAACAGCTTTATACTTTATAATAACTTGAATGTTAATTTTCCGCATTAATGCCCTGAATAACATTATTCTTGTCAAAATATTCTTTCATTTTGTTAAGAACATTATGCTTGTCCGCACTCCAAAGGGGTGAAATTAAAATACGCTTATCTCCGTCCCCCGTTAAACGATGAATAACAACGTTTTTTGGAATTATTTTCAAGCATTCTGCCAAAGCAAAAAAATATTCGTCCATTGTAAGCGACTTATAATCCATTTGCGCAAGCTTCGTACCCTTTAAAACGTGCAAAAGTTGAAGCTTAATCCCGTCAATTCCGCATGCACACGCAAACGAAACGCTATTAAGCATATCTTGAACAGTTTCTCCAGGCAACCCTAAAATAACGTGTGTTATAACTTCTAATTCCGATTTTCTCAGTCTTTTTACCGCTTCGGAAAACACGTGATTTTCATAGCATCTGTTAATAAGCTTTGCTGTGTTTTCATTTGAAGTCTGCAGACCAAGCTCTACAAAAACGGGCTTGATTTTATTTAGCTCCGCTAAAAGCAAAACTACGTCCTCATCTAAGCAATCGGGACGGGTTGCAATAGAAACGGCAACTACATCTTCTTCAGATACAGCTTCATAAAAAAGCTTACGAAGCTTCTCTATCGGCGCATAGGTATTAGTAAACGCTTGAAAATAACAAATGTATTTGCAATCGCATTTAACTTTTGAAGCAATTTTTTCTTTTGCTAATGCTATTTGTTCTTTTACGCTTTCACCCTTTGCGGCAAATTCGCCTGAACCACCGGATGAGCAAAAAATACAGCCGCCCGTTCCTTTCGTACCGTCGCGGTTTGGGCAAGTGAAATTGCAAGAAACGGCAAGCTTATAAACCTTTGTGTTAAACCGTTCCTTTAAATATGTATTTAAAGAATTATAGTAATACATATCCGCCTTTTAAAAATTACGTATTTCGTTTATTAAAAGTGTTTTCATATCCTCAAGTTTACCTGCAGCAAGCATTTCTCCGCGTTTGAAAACAACGGCTTTATCACCTTCGCCTCCACCCCCGGCAATACCGATATCAGCATCCTTTGCCTCTCCGGGACCGTTAACAACGCAACCCATTACTGCCGCTTTTATCGGTTTCTTTATATCGCGTGTTGCATCTTTAACCTCTTGAACTATCTTTTCAAGGGGTATTTTAGTCCGTGCACACATGGGGCAAGAAATTATTTCTACACCTTGACTGTATAAGCCGATGCTTCGTAAAATATTTTGTGCCGCATACACCTCTAAAACGGGATCTCCCGTTAAAGAAACACGAATGGTATCACCGATATTATCGAGCAAAAGTACACCCATACCAATGGCATTTTTAATTGTACCTATTTCTGCTGTACCTGCTTCCGTAACTCCTAAATGAAGCGGATAATCACACAAATTATGTAACAGCCTATAGGCCGCAATCATTTTTTGGACGTTTGAGGATTTTACTGAAACACAAATGTCATAAAAGCCCTCCTGCTCCAGCAGCCTGATATTTTCAATAGCACTGGCAACTAAAGCTTCGGGAGAGGTTTCACCATATTTTTCTTTTACTTTTGGAGAAAGACTTCCTCCGTTAACACCGATTCTGATTGGAATATTATGTGCCTTAACGCAATCAACAAGTATTTTAATCGCATTTTTATCGGTAATATTACCTGGATTGATTCTAAGCTTGTCCGCACCGTTTTCCACAGCCGCTATGGCAAGACGGTAATCGAAGTGCACGTCGGCAACAAGCGGAATAGAAATCTGTTCCTTAATGCTTTTAAATGCCTTTGCCGCCGCCATATTGTAAACGGAAGCCCTGACAATTTGGCATCCTGCCTCTTCAAGCCGTTTAATCTGTGCTACGGTCTTTTCACTGTCAGCAGTATCTGCGGTGGTCATCGACTGAATTGCAATATCATTCCCGCCACCGATTTTTACGTTACCAATTTTAATCTCTTTCGTCATTTTGTCACCTTAAAAAAGCTTAGAAATTTCCAAGATCACAACTAAGCCTAATATAACCATTAACCCCACGCCGTTAACAATGCCTTCTACCTTACGCGGAAGATGCTTTTTTGTAATTCCTTCAATAAGTGCCGAGAACAGCCTGAAGCCGTCAAGGGCAGGAATCGGAAGCAAGTTCATTACCGCCAAATTCAAGCTGATGATAGTCAATAAATTTATGATAATAATTATGATCTGCCTGAATTGCTCAAAAAGGGTGTAATTTGCTTCAGCTCCTAACTGTGTGGATTCTTCAACAATACTGCCAATTTGACCAATCGTTGAAATGGGTCCTGTTACGCCGCTTAAATCAGCCTTTCCCATTATCATATCGCCTAAAAGTCCATACATGCTTTTAGCCATATACACATTATACTGAAATGAATATCCAATGCTTTCAAAGACGTTTGGCGATATAGTTCCATAGCCGTATTTTATACCTATGATGTCGGAATTGCTTTGGGCATCAAAATATCTTTTAACGGGAACGGTTATAAATTCACCGTTACGTAAAAGAGTTAATTCAAAAGTTTGATTGTCTGCAATTTTATCAACCTCTTGAGAAAAATGAGAAGGGTCGAGAATTGCAGTATTGTTGACCTTATAAACGATATCTCCCGGCTGAGCTACGGAATAAATAGAGGATTGCTCCGTTATTTCCATAAGCTTTGGCGCGTAATAGCCAACAGAGCAAACTAAAATTGCCGTTAATATCAGCGAAAACAATATGTTAAAGCCCGCGCCTGCAAAGGTTACAATTGCCCGCTTATACCAAGGCATATTGTTCATTGCACGAGGATTTTTGTTATCTTCCTCGCCGTCTTCACCCTCAAAGGCAACAAAGCCGCCAAGTGGAATGGCGCGCAAGGAATAATCAATTCCCTTTCTGTTGCGTTTAAAGAGCACAGGTCCCATACCAATAGAAAACTCATTTATTTGAAAGCCGAGCCATCTACCCGTAATATAATGACCAAATTCGTGTACAAGGATAAGTAAGCCCAACATTAAAAGAGCAATTATCCAAAAAGGCAAACTACTTAAAAATTCCAATTTATTCCCCCATGGCAAGCTTATGCCGTACTAAAAGATCTGTTTCGTAAACATCGTCAATCGTAGGATTTTCTATTACGTCCATATTAAAAATAGTATGCTCTATCATTTTGGGAATATCACAAAAACTTATTTTTTCTCTCAAAAATAAATCAACAGCTACCTCGTTTGCGGCATTTAAAGCACAGGGCGCATTTCCGCCCATTTTTATTGCTTCAAAGGCAAGACGCAAACAAGGAAATTTATCGTAATCAGGCTCATAAAACGTTAAACTGCCGCGTTTAGTTAAATCAAGGCGAGCTACTCCGCAAGGAAAACGCTTGGGATATTCAAAGGCATACATAATGGGAAGCTTCATACTCGGCTCTCCCATTTGGGCAACCACAGCGCCGTCACAAAACTCTACCGCAGAGTGAATTACGCTTTCGGGATGAATAATCGGCGCAATTTTATCAGCGCTTACGTTAAACAACCAAGCCGCCTCAATTACCTCAAGTCCCTTGTTCATTAAGGTTGCGCAATCTATGGTAATTTTTTTACCCATATTCCACGTAGGGTGTTTAAGTGCATCAGTAACAGTTACGCCTTTAAGTTGCTCTTTAGAGAAATTTCTAAAGGGACCGCCCGAAGCTGTTAAAATAATTTTACTGATTTCATTTTCACTATTCCCCTGCAAGCATTGAAAAATCGCCGAATGTTCACTATCAACGGGGTAAATTATATCGTTGTTTTTATTAACAGCATCTCGCACCAGTTTGCCGCCGGTAATAAGTGCTTCCTTATTTGCAAGGGCAATTCTTTTTTTAGCTTTTAAGCCCGCCATAACCGCAGGCAAACCACTTATACCTACAACAGAAACAAGCAGAACCTCTGCTTGCTCCATAGTTGCTATTCTTTCTAACCCGTTTTTGCCGCAAATAAGGGCTGTTTGAGGCGGAACACTGTCCTTAATTAACAGATACGCCTGTTCATCCTCAATCGAGGCCATACAAGGCTTAAATTCAATTATTTGTTCTAAAAGAAGCTTGGCATTGTTTTTTGCTGCCAAGCCCACAATTTTAAAACGGTCAGGATACATACGGGCAATCTCTAATGCTTGGGTGCCGATAGAGCCCGTTGAACCTAATATTGCTATTTTTTTCATATAATCTCCATAACAAAAAACTGCACGTAAGAAACAATTGCTATTAAGCAAAAGCTGATACTATCCATTCTATCCATAATACCGCCGTGACCGGGTATATAAGTACCGAAATCCTTAACAGAACAGAAGCGCTTTAACAGGCTCGCAGTCAAATCGCCGATTTGCGCAAAGCCACCGCAAGCGAAGCCGATAATAAGCCAATTATAAATATTTAACGTAGCGGTATTTGCAAAGAAAAACATAATTGCTCCGCCAACCACACCGCCAAAAAAGCTGGCAATAGAGCCTACAACGGTTTTCTTGGGGCTGATTTGCGGACAAAGTTTTCTTTTGCCGAAAAATTTTCCAAAGAAGTAAGCAAAGGTATCGCCAAGCGTTGCGCAAGTAGCAACACCGATAAGAATCTTTGCGCCGTATCTGCCTGTGTGACTTAAATCGAACATCGCCAAAGCCACCATCAGAGCGCCAAGTACAAGGGGATAAATAAGAGTGAGCCCGCCGCCTATAAGCACTTTAAAGTCAGGCTCCTTGCTGAACACAACAATCAATGCCATTACAGCAAAGGAAAGTGCGCATAAAAAGACGATTCCTTTAAAACCATAAAAATATATTGTAGGTGTTACCAATAACGATGTAATTACCAAAACCCATCTATTTGCTTTATAGCCACCTGCCCGCAAAGCATTTGAAACGTCAAACACCATCAGCGCACAAACGACGGCAGTAAGTATTACCGTTGTTATTTCACCTAAGAACAGACAAGATAAAATAATTGCAATTAAAACAGCGGCACTTATAACGCGTTTAAACAAATCCATTTAAACACCCCCATAACGACGAGAACGGTTAGCGAATTCCTCTAATGCCTTATCGAATTCTTTTTCATCAAAATCAGGCCAAAGCATGTCAGTAAAATAGAATTCGGAATACGCTGCCTGATATAAAAGAAAATTAGAAAGCCTTTCTTCACCGCTCGTTCTTATAATTAAATCGGGGTCGGGCAAATCGTAGGTAAACAGATATTTTGATATTGTCTCTTCCGTAATATCCTTTACCCCATCGGCAATCATTTTTTGTACAGCCTTAACCATTTCATCTCTCGCGCCGTAAGCAAGTGCAATTGTGAAAACAAGCTTATTACACTCCTTTGTGTATTCGATGCCGTTTTTTATTGCTTCTTGAACCTTAGGTGCAAAACTATCAATATTACCGATAACGTTTAAACGAACTCCGTTTTCCTTAAGTTCCTTTGTTTCGCGGTTAAAGTATTCTACCAAAAGCTGCATAAGCGTCCCCACTTCATCGCTGGGACGCTTGAAATTTTCCGTAGAAAATGCATATACGGTAAGATATTCAATACCGCGTTTGGAACAGTATTTTACTATTTTTCTAACGTTTTCGGTGCCTGACTTATGGCCAAAGCTACGAGGTAGTCCACGTTTTTTTGCCCATCTGCCGTTACCGTCCATAATAATTGCCACGTGACGCGGCAACTGATTATTTTCTGCCATATTAAGCCTCACAAATTAAATTGAAAGCAATTCCTTTTCCTTGTCAGCCGCAACTGCATCAACGCTTGCGCTGAATTTATCGGTAAGTTTTTGCATTGCATCACCGGCACGCTTTTCATCGTCCTCAGTAATAATTGAATCCTTTTTAAGCTTTTTATACTGTTCAAGTGCATCGCGTCTGATAGAACGGATAGCAACCTTTGTATCTTCAGCATATTTTTTAACCTGCTTTGTAAGCTCAATACGTCTTTCCTCGTTAAGTTCAGGGAAAATAAGACGAATAACCTTACCGTCGGTATTAGGATTGATTCCTAAATCTGACATTTGGATTGCTTTGCAAATGGGATTAACCATTGAAGCGTCCCAAGGCGAAATCATTAAAATTCTGGGTTCGGGCACAGAGATATTGGCCACCTGAATAATTGGTGACATTGTGCCGTAATATTCAACAAGAACGTGATCTAATACCTTTGGATTAGCTCTGCCTGCCCTGATAGATGCCATATTTTCTTTAAGCACGCTTATGCTCTTGCTCATTTTATCCTCTGCGGTCATTTCAATTTCAGTTATAAATTCGTTAGCCATAATAAACCTCCGTAAAAATATTCTACTATTATAATACCAAATTTAGTAAATTTTTTCAAGAAAAAAAGATGCTATATAGCATCTTTTTAATAAATTTTTATAATTCTATCACTCTAACACCGAAAATTAAGCATAAAACTCTGTTTCAACATCAGTTTTGACCGTTGTACCGAGTTTTTCGCCGTTTACCACTCTATTGATGCTGTCTTCCTCGTTAAGTGCAAAAACACAAATCGGAATATCGTTATCCATACACATTGCCGTTGCTGTGCTATCCATAACCTGCAAGCGATCTGCTAAAACCTTTGTAAAGGATATAGTTTTGTATCTTTTTGCAGAAGCATCTTTTCTTGGGTCTGCATTATAAACGCCATCAATATTTTTGGCAAGCAAAATGGCATCTGCAGCAATTTCCGCCGCGCGAAGCGAAGCAGTTGTATCGGTAGAGAAGAACGGACTTCCCGTACCGCCGGCGAAGATGCAAACGTCACCGTTATCAAGGTATTCGTTTGCCTTTCTCGAAGCATACGGCTCCGCAATAGCATCCATAGCAATGCTGGTTAAAACTCTGCATTTAACACCGCATTTTTCAATAGCATCTTTTACCGCTAAAGAATTGATAATTGTTGCAAGCATACCCATATGGTCTGCAGGAACTCTTTCCATATTTGTGCCTTGTCTTCCGCGCCAAATATTACCTGCGCCGATTACAACACCCGTTTGAACGCCTGATTTTGCTAAATCGGCAATTTGGTTTGCAACAGCCTCAATAGTGTTAAAATTAAAGCCTTTTCCATTATCACCCAAGGCTTCACCGCTGAGCTTTAAGAGTATTCTTTTATATGCCATAGAAATACCTCCGTTTTATAAAAAAGAGAACACAAAGTGTTCCCTTTTTAAATTTGAATTATTAAACCATTTGACCCATAACTTCTTCAGCAAAGTTATCTTGTCTCTTTTCAAGACCTTCGCCCATAGCATAACGTGTATAGCGACGAACAGAAATCTTTTCGCCGATTTTTGCTATTGACTCGGTAACAAGCTGTTCGATTGTAATATCGGGGTTAAGCATATACTGTTGCTCCATAAGGCAATTTTCCTTATAGAACTTACCGATTCTGCCTTCGATAATTTTGTCAACGAACTGTTCTTTTTTGCCTTCGTTAAGAGCTTGAGCGCGAATAATTTCCTTTTCCTTATCAAGTACTTCTTGAGGAACTTCATCGCGATTGAGATATGCAGGGTTTGCAGCAGCAATGTGCATAGCGATGTTGTGAACAAGTGTCTTAAAGCCTTCTGTCTTTGCAACGAAGTCAGTTTCACAGTTAACCTCTAAAAGAACACCAATCTTACCGCCCATGTGAATGTAGCTTTCTACAATACCTTCTGCAGCGATACGAGATGCCTTTTTAGCAGCAGTAGCAAGACCCTTTTCACGAAGAATCTTAACTGCTTCTTCTTCATTACCGTTTGCTGCAATAAGAGCTTTTTTGCACTCCATAATGCCAACGCCTGTTTTTTCTCTTAAATCCATAACTGCCTTAGCTGAAATATCTGCCATAGTAGTTTCCTCCTAATAATTTAATTATGCTTCTGTTGCTTCTTCAGCTGCTACTTCTTCAACAACTTCTTCTACAGCTTCTTCTGTAGCTTCTTCGTCAAAAGATTCGCCCTGATTTGCTTCGATAACAGCGTTAGCCATTGTACCGGCAAGAAGCTTAACGGCACGGATAGCGTCATCGTTACCGGGAATTACATAATCTGCATCGTCGGGGTCGCAGTTTGTATCAACAATAGCAACTACGGGAATACCTAAAATCTTTGCTTCGTGAATAGCGTTTGCTTCTTTTCTGGGGTCAACAACGAACATAGCGCTGGGGATACCCTTCATTTCACGAATGCCGCCAAAGTTTGCATCAAGCTCAGCCTTTTCCTTCATAAGCTTTGCCTGTTCCTTTTTAGGAAGCAAATCCATTGTACCGTCTTCGATCATCTTTTCGATTTTCTTGAGCTTTTCGATTCTTGAACGAATGGTCTTGAAGTTTGTGAGCATACCGCCGGCCCATCTCTGATTTACATAGAACATGCCGCAACGCTTTGCTTCAGACTCGATGGATTCCTGAGCCTGCTTCTTTGTACCAACGAAAAGAATTGTGCCGCCTTCGGAAGCAACGTCAAAAATAAAGGAATAAGCTTCCTCTACCTTTTTAACGGTCTTTTGAAGGTCAAGGATGTAGATGCCATTACGCTCTGTAAAGATGTAAGGAGCCATTTTGGGGTTCCATCTACGTGTGGGGTGGCCGAAGTGTACGCCTGCTTCGAGCAGGTTCTTCATTGAGATAACTGATTTTTCTGACATAATAATGTCCTCCTTGTTTTTTTCCTCCCCGAGTACGCTGCAAGCTTACCTTTTTCAAGGAACAAGCACATTGCCCACTACCCGAGTGTGAATTCTAAAAGATTATAGCATAATGAATTTTATTTGGCAAGCGTTTTTTATTAAAAACTCCCCTGTTTTCTTTGTTTTTTGCAAATATTCTTTAAATATAAGCAATTTTTGCTTTTAAAATAAAAATACCAACCGAAATAGCTCCGATTGGTATTTATTCTTATGCAGTTAAATTAGTTTTCTGTCTTTTCTTCCTTGGGAAGCATAGCCTTTCTTGAAAGGTTAATTCTGCCCTTATCGTCAATTTCGATAACGCGAACCATAATCTTGTCGCCTACCTCAACAACGTCGGTAACCTTTTTAACGAACTTGTTGTCAAGCTCACCAATGCGGCAGAGACCTTCTTTACCGGGAAGAAGCTCAACAAATGCGCCGAAATCCATAATGCGAACTACAGTACCAAAGTATGTTTCGCCTACTTCGATTTCCTTAACGATATTGTCAATCATCTGTTTTGCCTTATCGCCTGAAGCTTGGTCAACAGCATAGATAACAACAGTACCGTCGTCACTAATGTCAATCTTTACGCCTGTTTCAGCAATAATACCGTTAATAACCTTACCGCCTGAGCCGATAACCTCACGAATCTTGTCAACGTCAATCTTAAAGGACATTGTTTTGGGTGCATAGGGCGAAAGCTCTTCTCTTGGCTTGTCCAAGGTAACCATCATCTTGCTCATAATGTGCATTCTTGCATCATAAGCCTGCTTTAAAGCGCGTTCAAGAATTGTTCTGTCAATACCCTTAATCTTAATATCCATTTGGATAGCAGTAATACCGTCTTTTGTACCGGCTACCTTGAAGTCCATATCGCCAAGGAAGTCTTCAAGACCTTGGATATCTGTTAAAACAGCAACCTTGTCGGAGCCTTCTCTTGTATCCTTAATAAGACCCATAGCAGCACCTGCAACGGGAGCTTTAATCGGAACACCTGCATCCATAAGAGAAAGTGTTGAACCGCAAACAGATGCCATTGATGTGGAACCGTTTGAAGATACAATTTCAGAAACTACTCTGATTGCGTATGGGAAATCTTCTTCAGAAGGAATAACAGGCTCTAACGAACGCTCTGCCAATGCACCGTGACCAATTTCACGTCTACCGGGAGCACGAAGGGGCTTTGGCTCACCTGTTGCATAACCGGGCATATTATATTGGTGCATATATCTCTTAGATGTTTCACCGTCGATACCGTCAAGCTCTTGAACGTCGCTTAAAGGGCCTAATGTAGTAATTGTCATAGCCTGTGACTGACCGCGGGTAAATACTGCGGAGCCGTGTGTGCGTGGGAACATACCTGCATCACACCAAATAGGACGAACCTCGTCAATCTTTCTGCCGTCAGGACGAACACCCTCATCAAGAATCTTGTTACGCATAACTTCTTTCTTGATATAGTAAAGTGAATCACCGATTTCGCGCTTGGATTCGGGGAAAATTTCTGCAAAATGTTCCTGAACGTCTGCTTCAACAGTTTCTTCGCGAACTTCACGCTCGTGACGGTCAAATGTATCCATTACCCAAACGATTTTATCGTAAGCGTACTCGCGTACAGCTTTATCAATATCTTCGGGAACGTGATATAACTCAATCTGAATCTTTTCTTTGCCGATTTCCTTTTGAATTTCTTCTTGCCAAGCAACAATCTTTTTGATTTCTTCGTGGGCAACCATAATACCTTCAAGCATTTCTGCCTCGGAAACCTCTTTTGCGCCTGCTTCAACCATCATAACAGCGTCCTTTGTACCGGAAACTGTAAGGTGAAGACGGGATTCCTTTCTTTGCTCGGCGTTGGGATTGAGAATATACTCATCACCAATCATACCAACAGTTACAGAGCCTGTGGGGCCTGCAAAGGGAATATCGGAAATAGTGAGTGCAAATGATGAGCCAATCATAGCAAGTACATCGGGCATATTGTCAAGATCTACCGAAAGGCAGGTGGCAACAATTTGCACGTCGTTAAAGAATCCCTTGGGGAACAAAGGACGAATGGGTCTGTCAATTAAACGTGAAGTTAAGATAGCCTTTTCGCTTGCTCTGCCCTCACGACGAATATAACCGCCGGGGATTTTACCTACTGAATACTGTTTTTCTTCAAACTCTACGCTCAAAGGGAAGAAATCCATTCCGTCTCTGGGCTGCTTTGACATTGTTGCCGATACCATAACTACTGTATCGCCGCAACGAACTACACACGAACCGTTTGTTTGTCCGCAGTATTTGCCGGTTTCAACAGTAAGCTCTCTGCCGGCATATGTCGTTTTGAATTGCTTAAATTCCATATATATACTCCTTTAATTAAAATAACATATTAAAAAATGATGTTTGCATAAATGATTATTAGTAAAAAACGCGCAAAATAGTCATTACAAAATGCAAAACTCATAAAAAAACAAATTCATAAAAATTGATAAAAAGCGGATAAGCAAGTTATCCGCTTTTAATAATTACTTTCTTAAGCCAAGCTTTTTAACGATAGCTCTATATCTTTCGATATCTTTTTCCTTAAGATATGCCAAAAGACCTCTGCGCTGACCAACCATTGTAAGCAAACCTCTACGGCTGTGATGATCCTTAGCGTGAGTCTTAAGATGCTCGTTAAGGTGGTTGATACGGTCAGTTAAAAGAGCAATCTGCACTTCAGGAGAACCTGTATCGGTATCATGAAGCTTGTTAGCAGCAATTATTTCTGACTTTGTCATCTTTTCCATTATTTTTTCCTCCTAATATTATTTATGTAAACGCTGTTGCTCACAGTAAGCCGCCGGAAGAAGCGTGCAAACCGAGAACAAAGTTCCACATATATGCCGATTATAACACAATAATAAAATCTTGTAAACCGTTTTTTTAGTGTATTTATGTGAACAAATTAAATATATTTACGCATATTTATATTCGAGTACGCTTTTGTGTGCCGAAACCAAGCGCAAAGCTGATTTACCGTTAATTATGTAAAAAAAATTATTCTTCCTCTGCTTCGTGTCTTTTTTCATCAAGCAAGGGAATAGTTATTTGTTCGGCTTCTTCGCTGTCAAACTCGCTGTTTTCCAAAAGCTCAAGATTTTCTTGGGCGGGCAGGTCCTCAAGAGTAGAAAGACCAAAGTGGCGCAGGAACAAATCAGTTGTACCAAAAAGCACGGGTCTGCCTATGGCGTCCTTATGCCCTACTTCTTCGATTAAGCCTTTTTGCCTAAGGCTCATAACGGAGTAATCACACTTTACGCCTCTAATTTGTTCAATTTCTCCGCGAGTTACGGGTTGACGGTACGCAATAATGGACAATACCTCAAGTGCCGCCTGGGAAAGCGACTTTTTCTGAACGGGATTTAATAAATCTTCAACGTATTGCGCATTTTGGGGATTCGTACAAAGCTGAATTTTTGTGCCAAATTTTTTGAGCAATATACCGCTTTCACCTGAATATTTTTCTTCAAGCTTTAACAGCGCGGCAAACATTTCGCCTTCATCCGCCTGGGTTACCTTTTTAATATCAGCAATGTCCAGTGGCTCTCCCACTATAAAAAGCAGGGTTTCAATTATGCCCGAAAGCTCATTGGTCTCCATCGTAATCCTCCTTATCAGTATTAAGCGATGCTTCTAAATTAAGCTTAACCTGAATATCTCCGAAATTCTCTTTTTGCTCAAGAGATAAATATCTGTTTTTCCAAAGCTCTAAAAGTGCTGCGAAAGTTGTTACAACCTCGCTTTTATTACTGTCATCTTCAAACATATCAAAAAATGACATCTGTTTTTTCGAAAACAGCCGACGCCTGATATACGCCATTTTGCTTTTTACGGTATAAGTGTCACGCTTAATTTCTCTCTGTTTTTTTACCGTTTTTGTTTCAACGCGCTTTAAAACGTCATTAAAAGCTTCCATCAATGCATCAAGCTTCAGCTCGTTAAGCTCAATGCGCTCCTGCATATGTATCTCTTCAGGAAGCTTATAATAAACCTTTAAATTTTCTTCTTCAAGGTTATGAAGCTTCTCGCCGGCTTCCTTGTACATTTTGTATTCTGTAAGTCTGCGAATAAGAGCTGCTTCCGGATCTTCTTCGCCTTCTTCTATTGGCGCGGGCTTTGGCAGAAGTGAGCGTGATTTGATTTCAAGCAAATGGGCAGCCACAGTTAAAAATTCGCTGGCATTTTCCATATCGAAAACTTGCAAATTCTCTATATAAGCAAGATATTGTTCCGTAATATCAGAAACAAAAATATCTTTTATATCAATTTTATCTTTATCGAGCAAATGAAGTAACAAATCAAGCGGTCCTTCAAATTGCTCTAACTTTAATTGCAGTTCCATCTTTCACCTAAATAAATGCGGTAAATATCAAATTCATTACGGCTTCAATGCCCGAAAAAACAAAGTTTGAAAGCATTCCGATTATACCGAGTCTATCACTTAACACCAAGAAAATAATGAGAATTATGGTTGAATAACGCTCTAAATTAGCAAAGGTATTATAGTGAATTTTACCGATAGTAAGCTCCTTAAATACCTTATAGCCGTCAAGCGGCGGAATAGGAATTAAATTAAATACAGCCAAAGTAATGTTAATAGTAGTTAAGTACGCAAAAGCCATCGAAATTATGGTATATAACATAATACCGTTTTCGGTTTCATAAAACCAAAGCACGTTGGGTGCGATAATGAACCTAAAGAAATATAAGAAAAATGCCGCAACAAACGCTAAAATAAGATTGGTAATTATGCCGGCAAGAGAAACGATTATCATACTTTTTTTGCCGTTTCTGAAATTTGCGGGCACAACGGGCACAGGCTTCGCCCAACCAAAGCCAACAAGCAACATACATATAAGACCTAATGGGTCAATATGCCTAACAGGATTTAAAGAGAGCCTTCCCGTACTTTTTGCAAAGCCGTCACCTTGTTTAAAGGCCGCATAGCCGTGGGCGTATTCGTGTGCAGAAAGAGAAAATAATAACGCAGGCAACAGAATAAGCAATGTTAAAATACCTGCTGTTATATCGCCTGAAAGTAAAATATCAAGCAGCATAAAATCACTCCGTTAATTTTGTATTAGAATTAAAGTTTGCATATTTTAATTATTTAAGATATTCGGGAACAACGTCATTGGCGGTAATTTCTTCATAGGTCTGACGCTTTATAATAAGACTGTCCGTACCGTTATTTACCAGCACCATAGCAGGATGAACGTTTCTGTTATAATTGCTTGCCATAGAATAATTGTAAGCTCCCGTTGTAAGCACCGCTAAAATATCTCCTGCTTCTAAGGTTTCGGGCATTGGTGTGTCCCAAGTAATCATATCTCCCGATTCACAGCATTTGCCCGCAATAGAAACAAGCTTGTTATGACTCTCGTTCATTTTAGACGCACAGACCGCTGTATATTTAGCACCGTAGAGAGCAGTACGCACATTTTCAAACATACCGCCATCACACATACAATAAGTACGCACCGTCGGTATTTCCTTTACTCCGTTAACCGTATAGAGCGTCGTACCTGCTTCACTTACGATAGAGCGACCCGGCTCAACCGAAACAACGGGCATAGGATAATCGGCATTCTTTAAAAGAGCAGACAGCTTATCGCAAATTGTTTTAATAAAGAATTCATATGATTTAGGCTCGTCTTCATCAGTATATTTACTGCCAAAACCACCGCCAAAGTTAAATTCCTCAAACGTTACGCCTAACTTTTGGCGCACATCAAAAGCGAATTCAGCAAAATGCGTACAAAGAATTGCAAAAGGTTCTTCATCAAAAATCTGCGAGCCGATGTGACAGTGTATTCCGTGAAGATGCATGAACTTACTGTTCAAAACAAATTCGGCACCTTCAATTGCCTGACCGTCAATAATTCCAAAGCCGAACTTGCAGTCCATTTTTGCAGTTTGAACTGCAGAATGAGCGTGAACATCAATATTAGGACGCAGGCGCAAAGAAACATCAATACACTTGTTTTCTTCTCTGCACACCTTTTCAATCAGTTTAAGTTCGTCAAGCCCGTCGGCAATAATACAGTAAATTTGGTTTTGTACCGCAAGGCGAATTTCATCTTCCGTTTTACTGTTACCGTGAAGCTCAATCATTTTTGGGTCAATCTCTGCTTTTAAAGCGGTGTAAAGCTCGCCGCCCGAAACAACGTCAACCCCAAGCCCTTCACTCGCAACAATGCGCAAAACTGCTTTAGTGTTAAGTGCCTTTGAAGCAAACATTACTCTGCCCGACGGAAAGCACTTTTCCATTGCGGCTTTAATGCTTTTGCATTGATTACGCACGTATATCTCATCAAGCACGTAAAGCGGCGTGCCATACTGTTTTGCAAGAGCAACAGTATCGCAGCCGCTGATAGTTAAATTTCCGTTTTCATTTGTTTCCATACCTAAATGCAAATTCATAGTTGATAATCTCCCTTTATATCAAACTATAATATCACAAAAGGCGCTTTTCGTCAATAATTGCTATTTCCAAAAAGAGAATATTCCCTTTAATTTATCTAAAAATCCTGCTTTTTTACAGAATTCTTCGTTTACAAGCTCAACACTACCAATTTCTGTACCATTTTTCAAAACGATTATTCTGCCCACGGTCTGTCCTATTTCAATGGGAGCTTCAACAAATTCGGGGACTTCGTACCTTGTTTCAATTACGTCTTCCCCGCTTATCTTTGTGCAAGCGTAGAAGCCCGTCTTTGCGTTAGGGATAATTCCTTTTACGACACCCGACTTTACGGGTATTTCAAAATCCATTTTTTCCATAGGAGAAACTACGAGCTTATACTCATAATTTGCAAAACCGTAGTTTATCAGCTTTGATGCATCATTAAACCTTGTTTTACTTGTACTGCCGCCAAGCACAACTGCAATTAAACGCATTTCATCGCGTTTTGCAGTAGTGGTTATACAAAACCCGGCTTCATCGGTAGATCCCGTTTTCAAGCCGTCACAGCCATTTAAGGAACGAATCAATTTATTTGTATTAACAAGCTGAGTTACACGACCGTCCTTCTCGTGCTTTAATTCATCCATCCAAATGTTACTCCATTTGAAATAATCCTGATGTTTTAAAAGCTCTATAGACATTTTAGTTACATCTCTGCTTGTAGAATACTGTTCCTTTGCAGGAAGACCCGTACAGTTTTTAAAGCTGGTATTGGTCATTCCAAGCTCTTGTGCCTTTTTATTCATTTTTGCAACGAAAGCTTCTTCGCTTCCTGCAAGGCGTTCAGCAAGAGCCACAGCGCAGTCGTTCGCAGAAGCTACGATAACGCCTTTAATTAAATCTTCTGCCGAATATGCGAACCCGGCGTCGATAAACGCCTGAGATCCACCCATTCCCGCGGCACTCTCGCTTACGGTGATTTTCTCTTCAAGAGAAAGCGCACCGTTTTCCACCGCTTCAAACACGAGGTTTAAGGTCATTACCTTTGTAATGCTAGCAATGGGCATTTTTTGGTCTGCATCTTTTTCAAACATTACCGTATCGCTTTGGCTATCAACTAAAATAGCTGATTTTGCTTCTATATTAAGACCTGTTTCTTCTTGTTCCGCCATGGCGGTTAACGGTACAACTAACATTGATGCTACTACAAATATTATTAAAAATTTACGCATAAAAAAAACTCCTTTCTAAGCATATTTTTTGCTTAAAAGGAGATTTTTATTTTTGAAATTTTTACAAAACAGTATTAAAAAAGCCTTTTAACCCTAAATTTGTAAAATATGCAACCGTCAGCAACACGGCATTTATCAATATAAAAATCAAAACGCCTTTAAAAACATTAATAATAAAATTCTTATCTGTAATATCCGTTTTTTTGTATCTTGTATGATAAATAGCTCTGTTCAAAACGCCGTAGGTAATCAGAGTGCTTCCTATTAGGCAACAAAAAGCAATAACAGCCACAACAATTATGCTTACAATGCCCGAAAAACCAAGCGTTGTGCTTAAAAAAGAAACGCAAACGCCCATTTTAAAATTCAGACCGAATTGATTAAAAACCGTTGCAGGAAATGCCCACCAACCAAGACAACCTACGAGAAAAATGCCGCTGTTAACCAGAGTATCCAACAGGCCAAAGGCGAGAATTTCAAAAAGACCGTCACCGCCAAGCAGATTTAATAATCCAAATTCAAAGCAACCCGTTGCAACCTTAAGAGTTTCGTTTCCGATAATAAGCTGATACTGTAAGCCGGTAAAAAAACCTAAAAAGCCCAAAGCACCGATGACTGCAATTTTAATTTTTTCACCGTTAAGCAAGCAAACTCACCCCAAAGCATTTTTCAAAATTACTTTTCGGTAGTGTTTTTTATCAGTTATATTTAATCATATTCAATTTTTTTGTTAAAATGCGTTTTTTAAATTAAAAGCTTACCTTACTTTGTAAATATAAAATTATTGTTTTATTCTCGCCTCAATCAAAATCTTTAACGAGCGCGCACCCTATCCGCTATCATAAAAATGAATTCGCTGTTTGTCGGCTTTCCTTTTTCGCTGCTTACAGTATAGCCAAACATTGAATTTATGCTTTCAAAGCAACCTTTTTCCCAGGTTTTTTCTATAGCATAGCGAATATTTCTTTCAACACAATCGGGTGTTGTTGAAAACTGCTTTGAAACATATAGGTAAATTTCATCTGCCGTTACCCAAAAATCATTTAAGGCAACAAAGCATATTGCACTTCGACTGTAATTATATCCCCTAATTTTATTATTCATACCAAGTTCGTCCAAAGCCTTGGTAGCCTGACAAAAATACATTTTTTCACCTCAAAAACATTATAGACCGACTAAAATCTTTTAGCAATTAAATAAAATAGTTAGTTTTGTCATGTTATGCATTTTTGGGAAGAATTTTTATTATTCTTTCACTTATTTGCAAATAACGTTTTTTATAAAGCTTATAAAAAAACTGTGCATCTGTAACATATAAAAACAGATGCACAGTATTATTTTATGCCGCGCTTAACATATTTTCAACAAATATCCCGTAGCCGCGGGTTGCGTCGGACAGCATTACGTGGGTAACTGCACCTATTAGTCTGCCGTTTTGTACAATAGGGCTGCCTGACACGAGTGTGTCAATATAGGTCCAACAAATTTTTATTTCAAATAAATTCTTAAAATCTCCTTTAAACGCAAAGAAATCGCACCAATATTGGTACGATTTCTTTGTATTATAGGAAATATACATTTGTTTATACGTGTTATATTAGGACCAACAAAATTCTAAAATTTTTTTTGCTGTATATTCATCAGTAATAAGGGTATCGATTAGTTTTGTTCTCAAAGCACCTGCGATTGCTAATGCCTTATTGTCACCGCATGCAATAGCAATCGTTTGTTTTGCATTTCTAATGCTATTTGCAGATGCGCATAAAGTGTTTTGATACAGATTTACAAATTCGCCTTTTTCATTAAAGAAATGAGTTGCTATATCGCCGATAATCTCTGAATACTTTTCGCTATAACCAAAGGTTTTGCCGAAAATATCAAGAATTTCGGTATTTCCTATTCCTACAATCGCAATATCGGCAGAATCCCACAAACCTTGCATTTTCTCAAAATAGGAAAGATTTTTAAGCAAATTGCAATCCTCGATACTTTCCGCCATATACGGAAACCACGCATATTTTACATTGGCACCAATCTTATCTGCCATACCGCGAGCCAATTCATTTGACGAAAAGTATGAATTTTCATTATCGGTAGCACCAAAAAGCGGAAAAACGGTATTGCCGTTTGTTTTCATTTCAGGCATTGAATTTATCAATTCTTGAACTGTTCTACCCCACGAAAGTGCTATCTTTTGTCTACCCTTATCAATTATGGGAAGAATATAATCCTGTGCCACTTTTACTGTCATCGTTCTGCGTATGGATTCATTTCTACTTGTAGATCCACAGACAACACATTTATTAATGCCAAACCGTTCACAAATGAGTGTTTCCAATTCTTCACAGTCCTTTTTTGGATTGTGAATTTTTATTTCAACTATATTTTCTTTTATGGCATCATTTAACAGTTTAGAAACCGTTTGTCTTGACAAATTCATCAAATTTGCAATTTCTTGTTGTGTATGCTTTTTTTCATAATAAAGGGTTGCTACTTCCGCCATTAATATTTTTTCATCACTTACATTCATTTTACTCACCTACTGTTTAATCATTTTACCATCTATAAAGTCAAAAGTCAATCCTTACATTTGTAATTGACAATTGTTAAGAGTGGTGCTATAATGCATTTATCATATTTAAGGAGTTGTAGTTATGTTAGTTTCAATGAAAGAAATGCTTGAGGATGCCAGAATAAACCATTATGCTATTCCGGCATTCGATGTAAGTAATTATGAGATGATGAAGGCAGTACTCGAAGTCTGCGAGGAAGAAAAATCCCCTGCTCTTCTGATGGGGCTCGGTGTGGACCTTGAAGGTAAAGGCTTACCGCTTATAACCTCTATGGTAAAAGAAGCATCGAACCATTTTAATATCCCTGTGTGTTTCCATTTAGATCATGCTACCGATTTTGAGTTTATTAAAAGAGCAATTGACGCCGGTTTTAGCTCGGTTATGTATGACGGCTCGGTTTTAGACTTTGAAAACAATGCTAAAAACACTGCGGAAATCACCAAATACGCTCACGCTCGCGGCATATCAGTCGAAGCCGAACTTGGACATGTTGGTAACGCAAGTGTCGGAAGCATCAGCGAAACAGGAACCGATACCGATCCTGGTGAAACTTTGACCGTTCCCGAAGAAGTTGCAAAATTTATTGAAATAACCGATGTGGACGCTCTTGCAATTGCTATAGGCACCTCACACGGTGTTTATAAGAAAACTCCCGAACTCAGAATAGACAGACTTGACGAGATTACTGCAGTTTGCAAAAGACCACTCGTTCTTCACGGCGGAAGCGGAACTCCCGATGACCAAATGCAAAATGCAATCCGTCATGGTATAACTAAGATAAATATCTATTCAGATGTTGTTGGTGCTATGAACAAAGGTCTTAAAGATAAACTTAACTCAGTGGAAAATCCTTCAACCTGGCCCTTTATTGTTTTTGAGGATGCAAGAGTTATGATGAAAGAAGTTGTCAAAGACAAAATCAGAAAATTTGGCAGTGCCGGTCGTATATAAGTTGTAGGTGAAAAGATTATGAAAACAAATGCAGTTCGTTTGTATGGAGAGAACGATTTAAGACTTGAAGAATTTGAGTTGCCCGAACTTAAAAATGGCGAAATTCTTATAAAGATTATTTCGGACAGCGTTTGTATGTCTACATACAAAACCGCAAAACAGGGTGCAAAGCACATAAGAGTTCCCGATAATGTTGCAGAGAATCCCGTTATTATAGGACATGAATTCTGTGCAGAGGTTGTGGAAGTTACCGATAAATGGAAAGATAAATTCCAAGTTGGCGATAAGGTTGTTATGCCTCCCGTTCTTTCCTATCTCGGCGGTATGGAAACGGTTGGGTATACTTTCCCTTTAATCGGCGGTGTGTCGACATATTCCATTGTTTACGACCATATTATTGAAAACGACTATTTAATTAAGCTTGAAAGTGATTGTTTCTTCAAAGGTTCACTTATTGAACCTACGTCCTGTGTAATAAGAGGTTATAAAGCGAATATACATCTCGACAGTCATTTAATGCCCTATACCAATATCAAACCCAATGGTAAGGTTGCTATCCTTGCCGGTTGCGGACCTATGGGACTTGTTGCTATTGACATTGCTCTTCACGGTGATATTAAACCCTCATTGTTGGTAGTAACCGACCTTGACGAACAAAGACTTGAACGTGCAAAGAAAATTTTTGACCCCGAAAAAGCAAAGCAAGATGGTATTACATTAATATTCAGCAACACAAGCCAAAAGGAAGAACTGCTGAAAATATCCGACGGCGGTTTTGATGATGTATTCGTCTATGCACCCGTTCCTGCCGTTGTAGAACTTGCAGACTCCATTTTAGGATTTGATGGTTGTCTAAATTTCTTTGCCGGTCCTTTAGATAAAAATTTCAATGCAAACTTTAATTTTTATAATGTTCATTATCAAAATCACCACGTTGCAGGAACCAGCGGTAGCACAACCGAGGATATGCTGGATATTGTACGACTTATCGGCGCGAAGAAAATTGACCCTGCGGTTATGATTACGCATATTGGCGGTATGGATGCGGCTATTGACACCACTCTTCGTCTGCCCGAAATCCCAGGTGGAAAAAAGCTTATATATACTCATATAAATCTTCCGCTTACCGCAATTTCTGATTTTGAAATGCTTGGAAAGCAGGATAAACGTTTTGAAGCACTTGACAAACTCGTCAAGCAAAATAACGGACTGTGGTCTGCCGATGCAGAAAAATATTTACTAAGTAATTTTTAATTCATAAACCAAAGAGGTGGTCAAAGGACCACCTCTTTGGCTTATGATGCATCTTTTAATTGTTCTTGTGCTACACTTTGCGCTGTTTCTAACATATTTTCAACAAATACCCCGTAGCCGCGAGTTGCGTCGGACAGCATTACGTGGGTAACTGCACCTATTAGTCTGCCGTCTTGCACTATGGGACTTCCCGACAGTCCTTGCACAATTCCCCCCGTTTTTTCTATCAAACGATTATCCGTTATGGCGATAACCATATTCTTTTCGTTTAACGAGCTTGATTTATTTACGTTTACTATTTCGATACTGTACTTCTGCAGGGTACCATTTTCAAAGTCAGAATAAATTTCTGCCGCACCCTCGCGCACAAATTCTTTAGAACCTATTAGAATTTTTTCTCCCTTTTTGAACGTGCCATACAAATTTCCGACAAGTCCACAACTCATGTTTTTTTCAATAGTTCCTAGATGCGTTGCGTTTACACCAAACGTTCCTTTTAGCTCGCCTGCTTCGCCCTTAACTCCCTTTTTTACGCCGATAATGTTACATTCAACAACTCTGCCGCTTTTTAATTTTAAAATGTGTCCGTTATCAGAGATTGAATGACCTAATGCCATAAATGTATTGTTTTCGCCATCAACAAAGGTAACCGTGCCTAATCCTGCGGCGCTGTCACGAAGCATAATTCCAAGCCTGTAAAACCCGTTTTCGTCTGGCTGTGGGACAATTTTTGTCTCTATTTCCCTGCCGTCACGGTCTATTATCAAAGAAATGGGATTTCCGTTACTATTTTTTAAAATTGTATCTAAATTAGAAATATCATTCAGTTCAATTCCGTTTGCACTAATTATATAATCGCCTGTTTTTATATCTGCGTCCAGCCACGGTGTATGTGTAGCATTTTTGCCTTCAAAGCTTACAAAATCGTTTACAAATAAGCCTTTGGTATAAAGTGCAATCCCCACCGTTTGCCCTCCAAGATAAACCTCTTTATCTTCCTTTACGGTTACGTTTTTACTGCCTACCGTAATACCTAAAATTTTTACGGGCACTTTTAATTGAACCTGCCGAGATGCCTCGTTGATGCTGTTTAAATCAAAATCGTTTAATAGGTTATTTGCCTCTAATTCGTTTTTATATATAGTTGTATTTGGTATTACTGCATTTACTATAGGTGCCATTTGTACAAAAGCCAATGTCAAAACCAAAGTAAAAGCACATAAAAACTTTTTCATCTTCATAATTTCTCCTTGTTTCAGGCTGAACTTATTATTTGATTAAGCAAAAATATTACACCTAAAAATTTTTGGAACATAACGTTTTAATTGCTAAAAAATTTTATATTATTTTT
>JAZNXV010000051.1:0-50083 GCA_045594045.1 Clostridia bacterium | reverse complement strand
CCTTTGACGCTGCGTCTCCTTTTTTGCAAAAAGTCACGTTTGGCTCATCTGTTCGGTTGCAAGCGCCCTCACGACGATTCGCTGTCACTACCAACTTTTTGCAATTTCCGTCTATTTTTATCTTCGACAGGATTTGAACATCAAGGAGGTATAATGCGTTAAGAAAAACAGTGTAGTACACTGTTTTTTAGCGTAGTATGTGCGAGTTGGGTACCGCGAGTAAGCGGAGCGGTCAACGAGTACACAAGGCGCGTAAGCGACTGGTTGCCGTCTTGACAAAAAACACCTATATCAATACGCCTTTATCATTTTATCAATTTCTTCGGCAGTTAAAATAATTTGCTCTTCGTTGGTGATTGTAGGAGTACCGTCACCGTCTTGGGCACCGTACATTCCAAAGTATGCGTGGCAGCCGCCTTCAAGAATGATTTCGGAAAAGGTAGAAGGCAGATTGGATTTGTTTAAATCGTATTTTTCTTTATTCATAATTTTATCCTCACTGCCGTAAATGGATAACACCTTAAGCTCAGTTCCGGAAAGGTTGGCAGTGGAATAAGAGCCGAGGATAATCAGACCGTCAAATTCGCTGTGGTGGGCAGAAAGATACGATGCCGCCATAGAGCCGCCAAGGGAATGACCGCCCATATACCAATGCTCGATTTGAGGATACAGTTTTTGTATGCCGTCTGCCGCATTAATGTTTAATACTGCAAGATTAAAGGGCATTTCTACAAGCACACATAAAATTCCTTGCTGTGCACATGCCGCCATTAACGGCTTGTATGCGGTGTGCTCTACCTTGCCGCCGGGGTAGAAAATGAAGCCTGCAGCAGCGTTTTCGGGCTCAAAAATGAGCGTACCGTTATCAAGAGTTTTAATCTTTACGTCATTCATAGGTGCGAATGCCGAAATTGACTCCGTATCTGCACGGTAATAATCTCCAAGATAGATTGCGCAGACTGAAACAACAAGCACCAATGCCAAGGTAAAGGAAAAAATGCTTATAAATATTTTTCTTTTGCGTTTGTTTGTAAAAAAGGACATAAATTATACGCTCCTGTCGTTCGACAATTTGATTTTATTTTAAAGTATAAGCGAGGATACCACCACTATGACTTTAATAACGCGTTTATTACGTTATATTATACATTATAACACCAAAATGATAAAGCCTTATTTGCCATTAAATAAGTTTTTGTTATAACCTTATAAAAAAATTTTTCGCAATTAACTAATTAAATTTTGATAAATTGTAAAGAATTAAAATTTTGTGTCAAAAAACACGATATTTTAAACATTGGGTCTTGACTATTATGACGGAAAAGAGTATAATTGTTATGTTACAATTATAAGGGGGTTTCTCATGAATAAGTTATTACATATGAATAGCTTTTTTACAAAAATTATATTAGCTGTTCTCTCTTTTGCGGTTATTATTTGTGTATTTGTTCCTTATACAAAAATTCCGGCAATTACATCTAAACAGGATGTTGACGTAACTAACAAAACTATTGAAAAGAATATCGGTAAAGAGCAGGAAACGTTTAACCTTATCGCTACGTTCTCTGCGGCAGGCAGTCCCATTTTTAATCTTTATTCTGATGAGGCATTAACTCAAACCGTTAATATGGCGGCTATTCCGTTGCCTGAAAAGACAAACGTTTACTATTTTGCAACGTATGCATACGGCTATGACGTTAACAATGGCGGAAAGGAATTAACTTCCGTTCATTTAAGCACATACACCGTAACACTTACAAAGGATACAAAGAATAATTCACCCGTTTTGCTTACAAGAAACAATATTAAAAAGACCATTGATATTCGTGTTCCCAATGCAACAACGTTCGATTTTTCCCGTGTAATTGACTCTCGTAAGGCTTGGGCAAAGTACGATAACGAAGGCTTCTTGCCCATTAAAACCCGTGACGAAAGTGTTGAGGTTACGAGCTTGCCCATTAAACAAGGTGAATCTTTAGCATATTATGTAGCAATTACCTTAAAATCCGAGCAGGATCCCTCTGCATTAGAAGGAGCAGAACCATCACCGATTTATTATGCGCTTGACGGTTATACTCTCTATATTAACCGTGACGATACAAGGCGTACCTTGCCTACAGTAGGCGAAATCGGCGGAGGCTTTATGTCGGAACTTGAATCAAAGGAAGCCGGCGAATTCAAGATTTACAACGGTGACGCAGGTATTTTCATCTTTATGATTTTAGCTGCAATGAGCACCTTATTAGCTTTTGTTGTTCCCAGCAAGTTTAAAGTTGTTGAGCTTATTCTTTCAGCTATTTTAGGTATAGGGCTTATTGTAACACCAATTTTGGATATGGGCTTCTATACAGCAAATAAGTTTGAAATAGAAGCAGGCTGGTACATTCTTATTGCTTTAGGCGCACTTATTATTCTTGCAGGCGTGTTTGACTTTATCAGATGCACCGACGAATACAGAAAAGAACAGATTCGTCTTTACGGTGAGGATGTTTTCAAAAAGAAAAAGACACCTAAGGCTCAAAAAGTTAACGAAGAAGCTTAATTAAAAACGAAGCCCCGAAATTTCGGGGCTTTTTTACGAGGTAAATATGCGTGTTGTTATAGGTATGTCCGGCGGAGTCGATTCTACTGTTGCGGCTTATCTGCTTAAACAGCAGGGGTACGACTGTGTGGGCATTTTTATGAAAAATTGGGAAGAGGACGATGATAACGGTCAATGTACTGCACAAGAGGATTATGACGACGTGCGTGCGGTGTGTGACCAAATAGGAATTCCTTATTATTCGGTCAATTTTTCAAAAGAATATTGGGACAAGGTTTTTAAAATCTTTTTAGAAGAGTATTCTATGGGCAGAACGCCAAACCCCGATATTCTTTGTAATAAAGAAATTAAATTTGATGCTTTTTTGAATTTTGCACTTTCCATAGACGCTCAAAGCGTTGCTACAGGGCATTATGCGCGCTTGGAAAAGCGCGACGGGTTAATGACGCTTTTGCGCGCCGCTGATTTGAATAAAGACCAGACGTATTTTTTATATGCCTTAAACCAAAAACAGCTTTCACCTGTAATGTTTCCTATAGGTGATTTGCAAAAGCCTCAATTAAGAGAAATTGCACAAAAGGCAGGCCTTGTAAATTGGAAGAAAAAAGATTCTACGGGCATTTGCTTTATTGGTGAAAGGCGCTTTAGGGAATTTTTAAGTAGCTTTTTACCTGCGGGCAAGGGTGATATTCTTTCCCTTGACGGTAAAAAAATCGGTACCCATGACGGTGCTATGTATTACACCTTAGGGCAACGCCACGGTCTTGGTATAGGCGGTAGTAATTCGGGCAGCGGTGAGCCTTGGTTCGTTGTGGACAAGGATGTAAAAAACAACGTTGTTTACGCGGCACAGGGAGAGCATCCGCTACTGTATTCAAAGGCTTCCGTGGCATCGCAGTTAACGTTTATTGCGGGCGAAGCACCCAACAAGAGCTTTGATTGCACAGCAAAATTTAGGTATCGCCAGCCTGACCAAAATGTGCACGTTGAAATTGACGGCGATAAAATGTTCATTACGCATAAAGAAACACAGCGCGCCGTAACTCCGGGGCAATCCGTTGTTTTATATGATAACGAGGTATGCTTGGGCGGCGGCATTATTGACCAGGTAGTACGTTAAACAAAAATGCATTAGGTAAAGGGTGATGTTCTTAGCGGAAAAATCACCTAACCCACGGTAGGGGCGAACTGTGTTCGCCCGCGGGCGTTCAAAGAACGCCCCTACGGATGAAAAATTGCCAAGCAGAAAACAAATAGATACCCCGACAGATTAAAGTCTGTCGGGGTTAGCTATTATTGACGACCATTTTCTTTCCATTTGAACATTTCTTTGAAATCATTGTAACAAGTAGGACATATCCAATAGTAATTATCTTCTGTCGTATATCCCTCATGTAGTGTGTCGGGATAATCGGAAAATTTCTCCCAACAAAATTCGCAATGATCGTGATCCCATTCTTTCTTGGGTGCTCTCCATTTGCGAAAATATAATGTTTTGCCTGATAAATAATCTTCTTGACCTCTTAATCTCCAATCATCCTTATCTATCACGAATATATCTCCTTTGCTGTTTATCGCCAGTTTCGCCTTTGTATTACGGCGTTGCTTGCAACGCGGGCTTCGGGCCAAGCCCATACCCCTAAGGTTGCGTGTAACCTTAGGCTCCCTCCGGGAGGGAGATCTTTACCCTAACCCCATTATAACACAAATCAGCAGAGAAAACAAGAGTGATATTCCGTTAAGAGTATCACGCCAATCCTAATGCATTTTTTTTGCTTTAATTAAGAGCGTTTAAGGTGAAGTTAACAATCGCTTGTAGCGGCCTTTAAGGCGGCTTCTGCTTGAGAGGGACTTGTTATCTGCACAATGCGCCAATGCTTTGGCAAAATGCCTTTATAGCGCCTGAATCTTTCGTCAAGCAAAATTATAAAACCTTTATCGTTACTGTTGCGAATAAGCCTTCCTGATGCCTGACATACTTTGTTTATTCCGGGATACGTGTAGGCATAATCAAAGCCTTTTTTGTATTTCTGTTCAAAGTGATCTTGAATTTTTGTTCTGCTAATATTGAATTGAGGCAGTGCAACGCCTACAATAATAATTCCTTTTAAGTTTTTAATGTCTATACCTTCGCTAAAGTGACTGCCCATTACTGCAAAAGCGGTGGCGTCGCTTGAGTTTTGAAGCTCATCCAAAAAACTGCTACGTCGGATGCTGTCGGCTTGGCGCGGCTGAAGCATAATTTCAACGTCACAAAGCTCCGCGATAGCTTCCATAAAGGCGTATGACGGAAAATAAACAAGAATGTTACCCTTTGCACAGGAGCGGTAGAAGGATATTTTTTTCGCAATAGCTTCGTAAAACATTTCTCGGTTGGCGTAGCGAGTGTCTATAGAGTAATCAGCCAAAACCGTGAGGTTGTTTTTGTCAAAGGGAAAATCCATAGAATATCCAAAGGCTTCGGTATTGGGCAAAATGCTGTTTTTGTAAAATTCGTAGGGCTCTAACGTAGCCGAATACAAAATTGTTGATGAGCTCTTTTTTATTTTGTCCTCTATAAGCTTGGCAGGGTCAATGCATTGTAAAATTACTGAACCGCCCTTTATATAAAGTGAAAAATCTTCCTTGGTATAAAATTCGCAAATCGTTAAAAAGCGCATAAGCTCTTTTATATAAACGGTTACCTCACTTGGCAGAAGGGTGGAGGCAGAAGCTTCGCTTACGGCTGAATTAGCCTGCAAAATTTCTAAAGAAAGCTTTTTAACGTCTTCTAAAGAAAGCTCGGCTTCGTCATCATAAAGCTTTAAAAGCTTGTTGAGCTGAGTCAAAACTTTTGCAAAGCTCTTAAAAAGCTTTGTTTCCTTTGAAAAAAGCTTTTTGATTTGCAAATCGCCCCGCGATATTTTTGCGGAATACATATCTCTGCCACGCTCGATAAGATTGTGTGCTTCGTCAATTAAAAAGATGTATTTACCGTCAAAGTCAAAAAAACGGCGCAGATAAACAACGGGATCAAACAGATAATTATAGTCACAAATTATTATATGTGAGAATAAGGAAAGCTCTAATGCAAGCTCGTAAGGGCAAATCTCATACTTTTTTCCTAAATCTCTTATAAAGTCAAAGGAAAAATCGTCGTTTTCTAAAATTGTCGGCAGAGAAGAGTGTAGTTTTTTGTAAAAGTCAATGGCATAAGGGCAAGCCTCACCGATACAGCTTTGCTTTTCTAAAAGACAGTATTTGCTCTTTGCGCAAATCATACAACTTTTGACCTTTAAGCCCTTTTTGCGCATAAGGTCAACGGAATCGTTGGTAACGGACATAGTTTGATTTTTTGCGCTTAAACAAAAAATCCGATGAGGCTCTTCAAAGGTATATTTTACGCTGGGGAAAAGAGTCATAATTGTTTTGCCGGCACCGGTAGGGGCTTGCAAAAACAAGTTTTTGCCCTGCTTTAAAGCCGAATAAACCTGTGCTGCACCCTCACGTTGACCTGGCCTAAAGCTTTCGTAGGGAAAGGGGAGAGCCTTTGCACTTTCGCAGAAGCGGAGCATTGAGTTTATTCTATGCCTGATGATTTGCGCATAATCGTCAAGCATTTGGTCTAAAACCGATTTTAAAGCATCGGTGGAAAATGTGTATTCGAAGTCAACTATTTTATCGTCCGACAGGCAAAAATAGCTTAATCGCCCCGAAATTTCGGTTAATTGCTTTTCTTTTGCCACTATATAAGCGTAAATCATCATTTGCGCCTTGTGTGATGCTTTAAGGGGAGTTTCAATTGATTCAAAAGAACAATACGTAGATTTGATTTCGTGAATACACCATTTTGTTTTATCAAATATAATGCCGTCGGCTCTGCCTTGAAGCTTTATTGTAAAGCCGTCATATGCTTTTTCGTATTCAAGGGGAACCTCGCGCTTATACACAATGCTTTCATCTTCGGCATACGCATTTTGAAGCTTTTTGTGGGCGGCAGTTCCCTGAAACATTCTTTCTACAGAAGGCATTACGCCAAGGTTGCCTTGGGGAAAGCAGTAATCGGCTAAATCGCCTGCGGAAATTTGAAATACTGTATTTTCCATAAACGCCTCCTAAAAAACTTTAAATACAGTATATCATTTTTTGCGTTTTAAGTAAACCTTAATTGACTTGAAGCCGACAAAATGTTACAATATATAACAAAGAATACCGTAAATTTTATTTGTTATTTTGGCTTTTAGTAAAGACTGCTTTCTGTTTTTGTAGGGAGATACTTATGAAGAAAATTCTGGTGTTGATAACTGTATGCTGCTTAACCTCGCTTTTACTGCCGAGGCTGTGTTTTGGCACGGCTTTTATTTCAGGCGGCTTTGAGGAAGGCTTAACAAAACCCTATAACGTGGAAAAGACGGGCATTGTTAAGGTAGTAGAAAACACGGCATCTTCGGGCAAATACTCTGCATACGTATCAAACCGTACAAGTAACAGAGTAAGCGTCAGCTTTGATATAACGAGCTTTATTTCAAAGGATATATACAAATACGGCGTAGAACTTAAGCTTGATGATGTTGCCTTTGATTATGCAAAATTCTATTGCGGAATAAGTATTTTAACTGATAAGGGTAATTTTGAATATAAAACCGAAGCTGTAAAGGTTGTAAATGAAGAATTTACTGCTATTGGCGGAGAAGAAGCGTTATCCTGGGAGGGCGAGCTTATTTCAGCAGAGATTTATATTCAAAACTATTCGGAATCTGAATACAATAATGTTTTTATTGATAATTTTTATATTGAATACGTGGGCGAAATCGATTCAGCCGATAATTTTATAAAATTTGCAGATACTACGGTGGGCGTGTTCAGAAAGGACGTTTGGAAGGATAGTGCGACAGCCAATGCTCTTATAGAAGAGCTTTCGCCTGCAAGGTACAGAAGGTTTATGCCCTTTAATTATGATATTGAAAAGAAAACCTTTATGGATAGCGATCTTTCGTTTAAATACGAATTGGAATATGCCGAATATATGGGAATTGATTTCTTTGCGTATTATTGGAATTCGGGCACAAGTTTTGTGCCAAGGCATCTAAAGTCTTCAACATCGGTAAAGTTTTGTCTTGTTATTGAAAACGATATGCCTATTGAACAGATTGATACCGCATTAGAAAGCTTGAAAAGCGATTTATATCAATGCATAAACGGAGAATGTATATTGATTTTTGAAAGCGGAGTAGGATTTTCAGAAAGATTGCTCGCGTTCAAGTCAAAGGCGCAAAGTAAGGATATTAAGCTTTGTATAGGCTTGATAAGCACTAATCCCACCCAAAGAGAAAACGTTGATTTTTCCGTGCTTGATACTGCGGCAGATGAGAATATAATTGCAGAAGAGGAAAAGGCATGGGCAAGTGCCGCAAGTATAACTAAAAACTTTATACCGATTTGCTCTGCAGGCGGAACACTGAAAGAAACCTACAGTGTTCAAAAACGCGTTGAGCATATAAAAAATGCAATTAAGCTTTCGGGCAGCTTAACAAACTGCGTTATAATAAATTCGTGGAACGGCTATCAGGACGGACATAATATCTGTCCTGCCTATAAGGTTGATGGGTCAGGAAACTATGTAATTTCCAAAAATGACCGATACGTTATTGATACCTCGTTAGCCGGTGCGCTTATGCAGGTTTTAGGCGGTGATGCAAGCAAGAGCATTGTAACCGAAGTAGGCTACGTATCAAAAACCGGCAACGGTGAAAGTGCTCCGCCCGCTACAAGTATAACGGCAATTACAACACCTGATGCAAATGATGGGCAGGGCTTTTACGATGATAATAATATCGAAGGCGTTGTTCCCCAAACACCGTATACAACGGCAACGATAACACCGCTGGATAAAATGCCCAAAAAGGAATTTAGATTGGACGAATCGGCAATTGCACTTATAGTCACCGCGGCTATAACGGCAGTAGCCGCAGTAGGAAGGCTAATAATTAAAAAGGTAAGAGAGAATAATGAGAAAAAAAGCTGAAATAATGGATCGTGATGCGGTTACCCGTGCAATAACTCGCATTGCGCACGAAATAACTGAAAAAAACAGTGGCGCAAAGGACTTGCTTATTGTGGGTATAAAAAGAAGGGGAGTTTCTCTTGCTAAAATGCTATTTCAGCGGATAGAGCAATTCGAGCAATACACCCCCGAATATGCCGAGCTTGACGTTACTTTTTATCGCGACGATATAAAGAAGCAGGACATATTAAGCGAGGCAACTAAACAGTGTATAAACGTTGACGGCAAAAAAATTGTACTTGTGGACGATGTAATTTTTACAGGCAGAACCGTCAGGGCGGCTATTGACTGCCTTATGGATATGGGGCGGCCTCAATGTATTCGCCTTGCTGTATTGGTTGATAGAGGGCACAGAGAGCTTCCCATTCGTGCCGATTACGTAGGCAAAAACGTACCCACAAGCTTAGATGAGGTAATTAAGGTTTATACTGATGATTTTGATACCGAGCAATGTGTTGTACTGTATCAAAAGGATTAGTCCGATATTAAAGAATAAAAGGAAATTATTATGGTTAAAGTTATGTTCGTCTGCCACGGCAATATATGCCGCTCGCCAATTGCGGAGTTTGTGTTTAAACATATTACAAAACAAGATGCAGACAAAATTAAAATTGAATCCCGTGCAGTTTCTACAGAGGAAATCGGAAACGATATTTATTCCCCTGCAAAAGCTGTTTTGAAAAAGAATAACATTCCCTTTGAAAAGCATCGCGCAACGCAAATTACAATGGCGGAATATGATGAGTTTGACTATATCATCATAATGGAGCAGTATAATATGCCCCGCTTAAAAAGAATAATAGGCGACGATTACAGTAACAAGGTGTTTAGACTGTTAGATTTTACCGAAAAAACGGGAGATATAGAAGACCCGTGGTACAGCGGCAACTTTGATAAGGTTTTTGAGCAGATTTACTATGCCTGCGAATGCTTAAAAAAGCATTTAAAGGAAAAGGGCGAGGTTTAATGTATTTTGTTTATATAATAAGGTGTATGGATAATTCACTTTATACCGGAATAACCACGGATTTTGACCGCAGAATGAAGGAGCATTTAAGCTTGAATAAGGGCGGCGCAAAATACACAAAGCTACGCACTCCAAAGCAAGTGGAGTGTATTTGGTTGGCAGAAAACCGCGCTCTTGCATCCAAGCTTGAGTATAGGCTGAAAACGTTAAAAAAGAACGAAAAAGAAGCTTTAATCAAAAATCCTGCATTACTCGATAATTATTTTGGTGAAAAATTAAATACAAAAGATTATTTGTTATTTTAACTTAATGAAAATAAGGAGTTGTTGCATGGTGAAAAAAGCAATTGCTTTTATTTTATTTGTTTTCATTGTGTTTATTCTTGCAGGTTGCGGAAAAATACATAAAGAAGATGTTTTTAATATTGTTGAAAAAAAGTATGATGTAATTCTTGAAGCATGCGAACAAAAAGATACAGATACATTATTGTCTATTGAGGGAATTACAGAAGTAAATATTGTTGATGGATATGTTGTAGTTTTCTGTAAAGGTACCGGTATTTCCGTTTCTTCACAAGACTATGGTTTCTATTATACCGAAGATAATTGTCCCGTTACTATTGATTGTAACCAAGATATAGTGTGTGGAATCGATGGATTGACACCAAAAGGAGATGGTTACCAATGTTTTGTTAGTGGCAACACATTTTATACGGAACATATAAAAGGCAATATCTACTTTTACAGTAATGCCTATTAATCTAATTCTTTTGTGTGTTACACTGCTTGTAGTAAATATGCTGATTAAATTTTTTTTGCTTCTCTTAATAATCAAAATTTGGCGTTTAAATTTTTACCTATGAAGATATAAGCCAAAAGGCTGTGTAGAAATTTTCTACACAGCCTTTTTATGCACTTAAGAGTACGTTTCTTTATGTTAAGCTTTTTTGTATTATTTTTTTATAATATCAGTTAAACTACATTGATTATAAAGCATCTGTGCTTTCGGCTTCTGCAATATCTGTGTCTTCAACGGCTTCAGCATCTTCTGTAGTATCAGCAGAAACTTCGTCAGCAGAATAACCGATAGCGGAATCTGTTGCGGGGGCTTCACTTGTTAATGCGGCGGCTTCCTTTGCTGCGGCTATCTTTTTGCGAACAATCTTGATTACAATAAAGCCTACGATAAGTAAAACGGCAATCGCGAATAATACAAGGCCAAAGGTAAGTAAGCTGCCTGCAACTACTGTAACAACGGGAGCAATTATAGCGCCTATGGTTGCGTCGATTTCAGCAAATGAGCCGATTAAATCGGGAACAGCGTTTAAACCAAGGGAAGTGAAGGTTATAATGCAACCTGCAATAATGCAGTCAACTGCAATCCAGAGCATACCGCCAAAATTCTTTAAGCGAAGAACGAAAATAAGTGCGGCAACAACAAGGCTGATTATAATAAGCGTATATGTAATTGAGTTGTTAAGCAAAGAAGTTATCGCACCAAGTCCTTCAAAAGAGGAGGGGGCTCCGTCGCCTGCGCCTACTGTACCGTCAGCATCACCTGCACTGTTCGGTGCACCGATTGCAGCGGCGGTGTTGTAGGAATCTTGTGTTACGATAATAACGTTAGCATCAGCTTCTTTACTGCTAACGAGATCTTCTGTGTCGAAATCTCCGTCAGGTGCTAAATCGTCAAACATACCGTCGAGATTTAAGCCTTCGCCGTTTATAAGCTTGGCGATATCTTCGCTTGAAGGAAGCATTTTGATAATTTCGGGTGCTTGCTCATCAACTGCTTTAATAATATCCTGTTTTATTTCTTCAATGGGAATTTCTTGAGCATCTTCGGGCGCAATCTCCGAAATAATAGTGGCAATTTCGTCAATGTTATTGTTAATTACCTGCTTAAAATTTTCTTCGTTAAAAGCAGGGGAATCGATCGGCTCGCCTGAAAGAGCGGCATTAAAGTCGGTCATATACAAGTTAAGAAGCTCTTTTACCGCGTTGCTTTTTAAAATCTTATCAGCACCTTCGGCAGGAATACCCATGTCTTCGAATGCCTGAGCAACCTCCTCGTTAGTAGCAAGCATTGAGGCTAAATCAATGTTTTGAACTATGCTGGTTATTCCTGTGGGAGTTGCAACAGACGTAAAGGAACTAACAAAGCCTGCGGCTACCAACAGCACTATCAAAATAAAGCTTAAAATAGTGGCAAAAAAACCTGTGACAATTCTTAAAAATATTTTCATTTGTTTCACACTCCTTTTAATAAATTTTAGCACCTATTGCTAAAAAAGTCAATATTAACTGCAAAATATGTGTGTTTATAAAACTGTTGCAAAATAGCGTGTTTTTGTTATAATTATATTGTATGAGTTTCAGTGTATAAAAAATTCTAAAAATTAAGAGGTTTATGATGAAATTAGTTATTCTTGATGCCGACACCGTTACAAGCGGAGATATTTCCTTTGATTTTCTAAAAAAGTTTGGTGAGCTTGTTGTTTACGGGCTGACGGAGCCTTGCCAGGTTGAAGAAAGAATAAAGGATGCGGACGTTGTACTGCTTAATAAGGTTAAACTTGACAAAAACAACCTGAGTAACGCAAAGAACCTTAAGCTCATTTGCTTATTTGCTACAGGTTATAATAATATTGACGTTGAATATACGTCAAAGCATAATATAACCGTTTGTAACGTTCCAGGATATTCTACAGAAGCGGTTGCACAGCATACTATTGCGTTTATTCTTGCCATATTAGATAGAGTGGGCGAATACAACGAAACCGTTAAGCAAGGTGATTGGATAAAAAGCCGTACGTTTTCTTATTTTCCTTTGCCCATTAAAGAGCTTGCAGGCAAAACCATAGGCATAGTAGGTTACGGGTCAATCGGCAGGCGGGTAGGAGATATTGCCAAGGCATTTAATATGAAAGTGTTAGTTAATAATAGACGCCCTGTTAACGATGAAACGGTTACACAAGTAAGTTTTGATGAACTTTTAAGTAATTCAGATATAGTTACTATGCACTGTCCGTTAAATGAAGATTCAGCGGATATTATGAATGAAAGTGCTTTTAACAAAATGAAAGACGGCGCGATCTTTGTAAATACAGCACGTGGCGGATTGGTTGACGAACACGCACTTTTAAAGGCTCTTGAAAGCGGCAAGCTTTTAGGGGCAGGAATTGACGTGCTTAGGCAAGAACCGATGACTGCTGAATGTCCTTTGTATAACGCTCCCCGTTGCTTTATTACACCTCACGTAGCTTGGGCGGGCTTGGAAACAAGAGAACGTCTTATGGGCGTTGTTGAGAAAAATATCCAGATGTTTTTAAGCGGTACACCGATAAATACCGTAGGGTAAAATAAAAAAGCACCTTTAAGGGCGCCTTTTGTAAAAACTAAAATAAAAACCATCGGCATAACCGATGGTTTTGTTTTTTATCAGTTTGTATAGTTGTCAAAATAGCCTTGAACAAGAACAACGGGGGTGCCTTTGTCGCCTGAACCGCTGGTAAGGTCACAAAGTGAGCCGATAAGGTCGGTAAGCTGGCGTGGAGTAGTGCCTTGAGAAGCCATATTGCCAACTAAATTGTTTTGCTTTTCCTTAATGCTTTGGGATATAGCGTCTTTAAGTGCTTGACCTGAGAGGTCCTTAAAATCATTGTCAGCAAGGTATTTAAGCTTAAGCTCGTTAGGTGTACCAACAAGACCGTCGGTAAAGGCAGGGGAAACAACAGGGTCAGCAAGCTCCCAAATTTTGCCTTTGGGGTCTTTGAAAGCACCGTCACCGTAAACCATAACCTCAACGTGCTTGCCTGTGGCATCAAAAATTTGCTTTTGAATATCAAGAACCAAATCTTTGCATTCTCTGGGGAAAAGCTTAATGGTTTCCTCTGTAGCCTTGTTTGAGCCTAATAAACCATATGTTTCATTGCAACCGCTGCTGATGGGAGAGGTAAGAATATCGTCAAGACTGCAAACAATCTTTGCGCCTGCCGCCTTTAAAATGCGTTTTGTTCTTTGACGTGTATGAATGTCACAGTTGAGTACACAATCGGTGTAATCTAAAATAGCTTTTGCCTGGTTAGCAAAGATAATTTCAACTTCCGCACCGCACTCACGAATCAAATTGCCGTAATATTCAACGTAGTCAACCCCTGTAAACTCATGCTTGTTTTCGCCAAATAATTCACGGTACTTTGCTTCGGTAAGCACGTCAGAATAAGGGTTAACGCCTGCGGCGTCAATTTTATCAAGACTAACAAGCTCGTTACCAACCTCGTCAGAGGGATAACTTAACATAAGTACAATCTTTTTAGCGCCCTTTGCAATACCGCGCAAGCATACAGCAAAGCGGTTGCGTGAAAGAATAGGGAATATAACACCGATTGTGCCGCCACCTAACTTGGAACGAACGTCGGTTGCAATATCGTCAACACTTGCATAGTTGCCTTGAGCGCGTGCAACGATGGATTCGGTTATGGAAATAACGTCACGGTCGCGCAGTTCAAAGCCTTCGTATTTTGCGGCTTCAAGTACGCTGTCTGCAACGATTTTTGCGAGGTTATCACCTTGACGGATAATAGGGCAACGGATACCTCTTGAAACAGTACCAACTCTTCTTTCATTTTGGCTCATGTTTTGTACCTCTTTCCTAAGAAAATTTACCTAAAATGAGTTCGCATAAAAAACAACGAAAATATTATATACTATTTTTGTAGAATTTACAACAAAAAAATATAGGTTTTTTAAAATTTTTTTGCTTATAGAACAAAAAAATTATTATAAAAAACAAACGGGGTGCTTCGTTAAAAACACCCCGCTATAAAACTGATTATTTCTCGGTACTTGCGTTGATCTTTTCAAGACATTCTTTGCAGATGGACTTGCCTCCGTAGGAAATAATATCGTCCATACTGTTGCAGAAAATACAAGAAGGTTCGTATTTCTTTAAAATAATCTGACCGTCATCACTTACGAAGATTTCCACTGCATCTTCTACCTTAAGGTCAAAGGTAGTTCTTAATTCTTTAGGTATAACGATACGACCCAACGGATCGATATGACGAACAATACCCGTAGCTTTTTTCAAAACAAACACCCCTATCTTTATTTGCCATTATTTTATAATATTTTACAAAAAATGTCAACATTTTATTTTTTAGGTAAAAAAACAGCATCCTGAAAGGATGCTGCCATAGCGCTATTGATTAGGCCATCTTGTTTACTGCAGTTGCAAGCTGTGACTTTTTGTGTGCAACAGCATTCTTATGAAGAATACCCTTAGCACCAGCTTTATCAACAACAGCAGTTATTTGAGGCAGCATAGCTGTAGCTGCGGCTTTATCGCCGGACTCAATAACAGCATAGAATTTCTTAAGGCTTGTTTTCATAGCGGACTTAACGCTACGGTTACGAAGCTGCTTCTTAGCTGTAACTTTAACTCTCTTTTTTGCTGACTTTATATTTGCCATGGATTTTCCCTCCCAACGTGAAGATTCATATTAACGTGCATATTCTATCACGAACTGCATTTTTTGGCAAGGAATTTTTTAAAATTTAGCAAAATGAATAGAAAAAATTTTAAAGAACATACTTATTTATATAAAAATACGAGGCAGATGGTATAAAAAATGCAATTTAGAACAGATTTGGCATCAGAAGTACGGGAACTTAATCACGATGAAGCAGGTATTGAATTTGAAGAAAAAGAACTTTGCGGCATAAAAGGAACGTGCGTAAAAATAAAAACTGAGCTTGCGCAGGCAAAAACGGGAAAAAAGATTGGCACGTATATTTCATTTGAAAGCGATGCGGTCTTAAAACGTGACGTGGAAGCATATATAAACATAAGCAAGGCCTTAGCAATAGAAATCGAGCAGATATTAAATAATCTTGAAAAGAAGAAGACGGTTTTGGTGGTAGGACTTGGTAACGAGAAAATGACACCTGATTCCATAGGACCAAAGGTTATTGAAAAAATTTTTGTTACACGCCATATTTTTGAATTTTTACCCGAGGAACTCGATGAGCGTATGCATTCAGTGTGTGCGGTTGCTCCTGGAGTATTAGGAGTGACGGGGGTAGAAAGTGCAGATATTATTTTAGGTATTTGCAAAAAGGTAAACGTGGGTGCGATAATCGTTGTTGATGCGTTGGCGGCTCGAAGAAGCGAAAGAATGTTTTCAACATTTCAGCTGACTGATGCGGGAATTGAGCCCGGTGCGGGCGTAGGCAATAAGCGTTTAGGCATAAACAGCGAAACAGTAGGCGTGCCGGTTATTGCCATCGGTGTTCCAACGGTAATATACGCGTCCTCACTTATTTATGATGCGGCGGTTGATATGCTGAAAAATTCTACCGGCAAAAGCGAAGAATTGGTCGAAGATGCGGCTCAAAGGTTTTCTGTACTTGCCGCAGGTGATATGGTGGTCACTCCAAAGGAAATAGACGTAATTGCTTCAGATAGCGCAAAGATAATCGCTGACGGCATAAATTTAGCACTTCACGATAAAATGTCATTAGAAGAAATAGGTGCATATATGTTCTAAAAGATTCCTATGCCGAATATATATTTGGCAGATGGAGGGATTTTTTATGAAAAATTGGACATGCTGCATTTTATCTGCTATTTTGATAGTAACCTCCTCCGTTTTTAATATCAATATTGAAACGGAGAACAATTACTTTAATATGGTAATCAATGCGTTTACCCGCACTTTTATGGGGCTTGATGCAAAAGGCGCTGAACTTACGGAGATCGTTATAAATTTGGAAGAAATGAATATTTCCGATGAAATGCAAATAGAAATAGAAGGTATCAAAGCAGAAATATCCGTTGAAGAGGCACAAAAGGAAAATCAAAGCAACACATCGAGCTCTTCAAATACTGATTCTGATAATGATATGGAAATGCAAGACGGCAAAAAACCTACTGTTTTGATATACCATACGCACACCGATGAAGCGTATTTAAAGGGTGAGCAAGACTACGTTGAAACAAGTACAGGCAGAACTCTAAATCAGGAATACAGTGTTGTAGCCATAGGGAACAGCTTCAAAAAAGCCCTTGAAAATAACGGTTTTAAGGTAGTGCACGATAAAACGGATAACGTTTCGGCAAGCTTCAGCAAGGCATACCAAACAAGCTATGAAACCATTAAGCAATATATCGGCAAGGTTGACGTTTACGTTGATATGCACAGAGATGCTTATTTAGGGCAAACGCCAAATACTGTTGTACATAATAATACGGAATACGCAAGAGTTTGCTTTGTTGTGGCAAACGGTGAAAATTATTCACAAAAGCCTAATTGGAAGGAAAACTATAAGCTTGCTGAAAAGCTTACACAGAAGCTTAACGAGCTTTGCCCTAATATTGCAAAGGATATAATATTTAAAAATGCAAGGTATAATCAACACGTATCTAATTCAAGTCTTTTAATAGAAATGGGTAACGAGCAAAATACTCTTGAGCAGGTAAAAGCAAGTGCACAGATTGTGGCTCAAGCTTTTAATGAAGTTTTTTAAGAAAAAATAATAATGTATTGAAATAAAAGGAAAAAAGTAGTATAATATAAACATAAAATTCAAAGGAGAAATAAAATGACGGAAAAGGAAAAGTTTTTAACTTGGCTGAATAAAGAAAATATTGATGAAGAAGTATTTGCTCAGTTAAAGGCAATAGAAAATGATGAAAATGAAATTTTTGAAAGCTTTTATAGAGAACTTGAATTCGGTACTGCGGGTTTAAGAGGTATTTTAGGCGCAGGTACCAACAGAATGAACGTTTATACTGTAGGTAAAGCAACTCAAGGTTTTGCCCAGTATTTGAAAGAAAATTTTGAAAATCCTTCTGTTGCAATTGCTTATGATTCTCGTATAAATTCCCAAAAGTTTGCTCTTTTAAGTGCTCGTATTATGGCAAAGAACGGAATTAAAGTTTATATTTACAGTGAACTTATGCCCACGCCTATGCTTTCTTATGCGGTGCGCTATTATAAATGTGATGGCGGTATTGTTATTACCGCTTCTCATAATCCTGCCAAATATAACGGTTATAAGGTTTATGGCTCTGACGGCTGTCAGGCGGGGCCCGAAATGGCTGATGCTATCTTAGGTTACATAAACAAAACCGATTTGTTTAGTGTTGAGCAGGCGGACGAAAACGATAAAAATATCAATATAATTCCCGATTCGGTTATAGAGGCCTTTATTGATACTATTTTAGCAAAGCGCGTTTATGCAAATGAAAATGACGTTAAGAATTTAAAGGTAACTTACTCACCTCTTAATGGCACCGGCAGAATGCCCGTTGCACGCGTTATGGCAAAAATGGGATTAACAAACGTTTCTGTTGTTAAAGAGCAGGAAATGCCTGACGGAAACTTCCCAACCTGCCCTTATCCAAACCCTGAAATGAAAGAGGCTCTTGAAAAAGGGCTTGAGCTTGCCAGAAAAGAGCAGAGCGATATTTTAATTGCTACTGACCCTGATGCCGATAGAGTAGGCGCAGCGGTTAACCACAAGGGAGAACAAGTGCTTATTTCAGGTAACGAAATGGGCGTTTTAATGCTTGACTATCTTTGCAGAGCTAAAAAACAAAACGGCACTATGCCTAAAAACCCTGTGGCAGTTAAAACAATAGTTACTACGGCTATGGTAGACGACGTTTGCGCTCTTTACGGAGTAAAGCTTGAAAGCGTTTTAACGGGCTTTAAGTTTATTGGCGGTGTAATTGCTGACCTCGAAGCACAAAACAGGGTAGAGGACTATGTTTTAGGCTTTGAAGAGAGTTACGGATATCTTTTAGGCGAACACGTTAGAGACAAAGATGCTGTTAGTGCCGTAATGTTAATTTGCGATATGGCGGCATATTACAAAGCTCAAGGGAAAACACTCATTGACGTTTTGAACGAGTTGTTCGAGCAATTCGGTTATTATCAAAACCAAACTGTATCCTACGCTTTTGAAGGCGCATCAGGTATGGAAAAAATGGCTTCAATTATGGAAAATTTGCGTACAAATCCGCCTAAAACGGTTGCAGGTGCAGATATAATTGAAATTAGTGACTATAAGCTTTCAAAGACAATAAATGCACTGGGAGAAACACCTATTACATTGCCTAAATCAAACGTACTTGCTTACAAATTAAGTGACGGCTGTACGTTTATTGCCCGTCCTTCAGGCACGGAGCCAAAACTCAAGATTTATATTTTTGCTAAAGCTGATAGTACAGACAATGCAAAAGCAAGAGTTTTAGAGCTTAAAAAGGCTCTTGACAAAATTGTTGAATAACAGGCAAAACTCTGTTTGTAGCGGATAAAATCGTGAACCTATAAAATTTGTTGTTTATAGTTGATAAAATCGTGAACCTATAAAACTTGTTATAACAAAAAACACCGACTCTTAAAGTCGGTGTTTTTTATTGTCAACTAAATTATTTTAAATTTTCGGGGTTTAAACCTTTAAGCTCGTCAAGAACAAACATACCGTCTTTGCGGATAAGCACGTCGTCAAACCAAATTTCGCCGCCGCCGTATTCGGGAGTTTGGATAAGAACTAAATCCCAATGTACTGCGGAGTGGTTACCGTTTGGAGCATCGTCGTAGCAGGAGCCGGGTGTAAAGTGAATACTGCCTGCAATCTTTTCGTCAAAAAGTGTATCCATCATAGCGTTGTTAATAAAGGGGTTAACGCCAATGGCAAATTCGCCTACGTAACGAGCGCCTTCGTCAGTATTGAGCAAGGTGTTAATGCGCTCTGTATCATTTGCAGTAGCAGAAATGATTTTACCGTCTTTAAACTCAAAACAAATATTTTCGTAGGTAAAGCCGTCTTCAACCGATGCAGTATTATAAGTGATTTTGCCGTTAACGCTGTTTTTAACGGGGGCGGTGTAAATTTCACCGTCGGGAATGTTACACATACCGTCGCACTTAATAGCAGGAATATCTTTAATTGAGAAGGTTAAATCTGTGTCTTTTGCTACAAGACGTACCTTGTCGGTTTTATTCATAAGCTCAACAAGGGGATTCATAGCTTCGCTCATACGCTTGTAATCAAGGTTGCAAACGTCAAAATAGAAGTTTTCAAAGGCTTCGGTTGACATTTTTGCAAGCTGACTCATACCAAAATTGGGGTAGCGTAAAATAACCCATTTTGTTTTTGCTACGCGAATTGCACCGTGAACAGGCTCCCAATAGATTTTGCTGTAGTTCTCCATATTCTTTTGGGGAACGTCGCTCATTTCAAAGCTGTTTTCAGGGCCGCGTACGCCGATATAAGCTTGCATTTGGCTCATAAGGGCAGCGTCATTTTCTGCGCGAAGTTTAAGTTGGTCTTCGGTAGCTTCTAAAAGCAAAGAGCGGTTTAAACGGTTAGAGCGTACCCATAAAAATGGATTACCGTCTGCTTCGTTAACTGCCTTAACAAGCTCCATACCGAATTCTTCGTCAGCTCCGATAAGCTCGATTAAGCAATTTTCACCTTTTTGAAGACGGCAGGAATAATTAACAAGCTTACGGGCTAAAATTTTAACTCTTTCGTCAACCATTATAATAATCTCCTTTATGGAAGAAATTCTTTTAATACGTCAAGTGCAATTTGAGTAAATTCTTTAGGAATACAACAAGTAATTTTTGTTTCACTTGTAGTAATCAAAAGAACGGGAATAGCTTTTGATGCAAGCGCGGTGAAAATATCACCTGAAACACCTGCGTGATGTGCCATACCGCTACCTTCGATGGTAACTTTTGCAACGTCATCCAAAATTGTAACGGCTGCGCCACCTGAAACACCTAAAATAACTTTGTAAGCTTTTTCGGCCAAGGGCTTTGAAACGGAAATTGAAAGATTATATATTCCGTTAACGGGAATAGGTTGGCTTATGATATCAAGCATAATTTCAGCGTCCTTAATGGCCTTAAAAATATTGCTGATAACGGAAGCATCTTTTATGTTATGTATAGATATTATGGCATCACTTTCAGATGAATATGCACTTGTAATAATTTGTTGTTGTGTTAAAAGACTGCTCATATTATATAATCCGCAGGGAAGACCGCAGATAAATGCGGCAGCCCTTAATGCACCAAGAGCAAAAATATTTCTTGAATACGCAACGTGGCGAAGTTCTACAACCTCATCTGTGCCTGCGAAAATTACAGAATGTTCGCCTGTAATTGTTCCACCGCGAAGGGCGTGCATACCAAGTTCGCGCTTGCCACGGGGGTTGCGGTTTTCATGGCGGTCGTAAACGTACTCTAAATCGCCGCCTGCAGCTTCGTTAACAGCATCGGCAAGCATCATTGCAGTGCCGGAAGGTGCATCGACCTTTGCGTTGTGGTGGCGCTCCTCAATTTCAATATCAAAATTACTGTGTAAAATTGAAGTTGCCGTAGTTGAAAGCTGCTTTAAAAGGTTAACGCCTAACGAATAGTTAGCAGATTGCATAATCGGTATGTTTTCTGATGCATATTCAATAGAACTGATATCGTTTGTATTATAACCTGTGGAAGCAAGGACAAGAGGCATATGCTCGTTCTGGGCATATCTTAAGATTTTAGGCAAAGCGTCGGGACGTGAAAAGTCAATAATTACGTCGGCTTTTTCCTGACATTTTGAAAGCTCACTGTAAACGGGGAAAGCAAAGCCTTCGGCCTGGGCAGCCATTTTATCAACACCTGCAACAATGGTAAAGTTATCGTCTTTTTCTACACAGTCAGCAATAACTCTGCCCATCTTGCCCATGCAACCGGAAAGAATAATTCTAATCATAATTTTTCTCCCAAATTTAGAATTTGATACCTACATTCTTCATTTCATTTTTAAGCAATTCAAGGTTCTTCTCGCTCATATCGCAAAGGGGAAGACGAAGATTACATTCGCCAAAGCCCATAAGAGAAGCAGCTGTTTTTGCAGGAATAGGATTAACTTCGCAAAAAAGAGCTTTTATAAGGGGATAGAACTTTAACTGCATTTCAGAAGCTGCTTTAAAATTGCCTTCAAGAGCAAGAGCGCACATTTGGTGAACTTCTTTAGGTAAAATGTTGGATAAAACGGAAATAGTACCTTTTCCGCCAAAGCTCATCATAGGTACGGTTAAAGCATCTTCGCCTGAGTAAATAGCAATTTCGTCGCCTACTCTGCGGGCATAATCAACAACCTGATCCATATTGCCGCTTGCTTCTTTAATTGCAACCATATTATCTATTTTAGCGAGTTTTTCAAGTGTTTCGGGTGTAATGTTAACGCCCGTTCTGCCGGGAACGTTGTACGAAATAACAGGCAAGGGCATAGAATCGCAAACAGCCTCGTAATGCTTGATAAGACCTGCTTGAGTACATTTATTGTAATAAGGTGTAACAACTAAAACAGCGTCTGCGCCTGCTTCGTAAGCTCTAATGGAGTTCTTTACTGCTATATGGGTAGCGTTTGAACCTGTGCCTGCAATAACGGGAACTCTGTGGTTAACTCTTTTAATTGCAAAAGCAAGGGCTTCATCACGTTCCTCATAAGTCATAGTAGCAGGTTCACCGGTGGTGCCACAAACTATAAGAGCGTCTGTACCGTTTTCAATTTGGAAGTCAAGTAATCTGCCAAAGGCATCATAATCAACACCATCTTTGGTAAAAGGTGTAATAAGAGCGGTACCGCTACCGGTAAAAATAGTTTTTTTCATTTTTTTTACTCCTCAATAAAGCCTTGGGCAACAAGTAATTCAGCCATTAAAACTGCACCGCCTGCTGCGCCGCGAAGTGTGTTGTGTGACATACAAACAAACTTGTAGTCATATTGCTTATCTTCACGAAGACGACCGATAGAGATTGCCATACCGCCCTCAAGGTCACGGCAGAAGCGAATCTGAGGTTGATTGTCTTCAATAAAGTAATTTAAGAACTGTTTTGGTGCACTGGGAAGATTGAAAATCTGCGGGTCACCCTTAAAGCTCTTCCAAATTTCAAGGATTTCTTCCTTTGAAGGTTTGTTTTCAAAGCTAACGAAAACTGCGGCTGTGTGACCGTTTGTTACGGGAACACGAATACATTGAGTTGTAATGTTGGGTGTTGTAGCGTTAACGATTTCACCGTTTTCAACCTTACCCCAAATCTTTAAGGGTTCGTTCTCGCTCTTTTCTTCTTCGCCACCGATAAAGGGAATGATATTATCAACCATTTCGGGCCAACGGTCAAAGGTTTTACCTGCGCCGCTTATTGCCTGATAAGTACAAGCAAGAGCTTTTGTAATACCGAACTTTGTAAGAGGGAATAAAGCAGGAACGTAGCTTTGAAGTGAACAGTTGGATTTTACTGCGATAAAGCCACGCTTTGTGCCTAAACGCTTCTTCTGCGCTGTAATAACTTCTGAATGGTCAGGGTTAAGTTCAGGAATAATCATAGGGACGTCGGGAGTTGCGCGGTGTGCACTGTTATTTGAAATAACTGCAACTTCTAATTTTGCGTATTTTTCCTCAAGAGCGCGAATCTCTGCTTTAGGCATATCAACCGCGCAGAATACCATCTGTACCATAGAAGCGATTTTTTCTGCATCTTCCGTAGCGTCAAGCACTTGCATTGAAGCGATTTTCTCAGGCAAAGGAGTGTCCATAACCCAGCGAGAACCAACTGCTTCTGCATAAGTTTTGCCTGCGCTGCGTGCACTTGCGGCAAGTGTAACAATATTAAACCAAGGATGATTTTCAAGCAGCGTGATGAAACGCTGACCAACCATACCTGTAGCACCAATAATACCAACATTAAACTTTTTCATAAGAGTACCTCACAATAAATATATAAAGTTAAAGTAATAATATCACAAAAAGCCGTATGTGTAAAGCATTTATCGACGAAATCGTACGATTTTTATACAGAAATGCAAACATGTTTTATGTTGCAAAAAAAATCGAAAAATGATATAATATGTAAAAATTTATATTCTGCAATGAATGTGTTTTAGTTTGTTTTGATGTAAAAATAAAACAACTCTTTTTTTAAATATGTCCCATTGATTGAAATATGTGCCGCGGTCTGTGTTACAATAAAAGCAGAGCATAATAGCAGAGCTTTCTTTTGTTAAATTGCGGCGAATAATTTAATGAAAGGTTAAAATAAGCGTGTCAATTGCATTTTGTTCATTAAGCAGCGGCAGTAAGGGTAATTGCTATCTTTGCGCAAGTGAAAAAAATAAAATACTCATAGATGCCGGTATATCCGCAAAGGCAATTTGCGAGGGCTTAAATGCAATCGGCGTTTCGCCTGAAGAAATTGACGGAATTATCGTTACTCACGAGCATTCTGACCATATCGGCGGAATAAACGTTTTTTCTAAAAATTTTGACGTTCCCGTGTACGCTAACGAAAAAACAATGGCGGAAATAGTTCGTAAATGCAAAAGCTTGAATTCGCGCAATATTCGCACCTTTAAAACAGGGGAGTGCTTCTATATAGGTCAGATGGATATAGCTCCATTTAAAACACCGCACGACAGCGTTTCTTCCTGCGGATTTTCCGTGTTTTACAAAAACGATAAGATTACCGTTGCTACGGATATCGGTCATATGACACGAGGTGTTTTGGAAGCCTGCAAAAACAGCGATATTTTAGTTCTTGAATCAAATCACGATTTGGAAATGCTGATAAACGGTCCGTATTCTCAATTTTTAAAGCAAAGAGTGCAAGGACCTAACGGGCATCTTTCTAATGACGTGTGCGGAAAGACCTTGGCATACTTAACTGATTTTGGGATTAAACAGGTGGTTTTAGCTCATTTAAGCGACGAAAACAATACTCCAGAGCTTGCGTATGAAACGGCTTGCAGGTATCTTAACGAAAAGGGTGCTGTTGTAGGAAAGGACGTTTTTGTTGACGTTGCGCTTCAAAATATACGCGGAAAATGTTATAAAATTATTTAAAATTTGTGCATTTTATAATGTTGGTAAAGTGCGTAAAATACCAAATATTATACAAAAATGGAAAAAAATGTCACATAGGTGTTGACTTTGGGACAATCTCTAACTTATAATAAAGATGTAAGGAATCTGCTTTTTAGCAGATTTTTTTTTATCTTAATTTTAGGAGGAGATATAAAATATGGAGGAAAAAATTGATATTGCAGAGAAAATTCTGTTAAGCCTAAAGGAAATTGAAAAGTGCATTACCGATATTGATAAGCGATTTGAACAGGTTGTCTTTGCGTGCGGACCGTCGGGCTATGTAGGCTGCTCTAATGAGTGTCGCGGAGTCGGAAGACGCAGAAGAAGCGGCTTTATGGAGGATATAGCGACGTATCTTAATAATTTGGGTAAAAAGAAGGACAGACTGATAATTTCCATAAGACCGGTGGTGCTTGCTTTTGAAAAGCTAAAGGGAACACGTAGCGGTCATATTATCTATCACAGAATAGGTCGCGGAATGGGCGTTCAGGAGTATGGCAATAAATTTGGGTTTTCAAGGCGGCACGTCAGGCGCTTGTACATAAAGGCGATGCTTGATATGTATAACGCGTTAATAGAAAACGGCGGCGAAGAGTTAATAAAAAAATACAGTTAATCAGCGTAATTACTAATTTTCTTAGTATTGCGCTTTTTTTATAAAAAGAATTTGATAAAATCCGTAAAAATGTTATAATAAGATAAGGTATGATAAATTATTTTTGATTGTTAGGAAGTTTTTTGTGATTAACGGAAATTTAAAAGGTGCTAAAGAATACGTAAAAAATCGGTTGGAAGCCTTGAGTAAAATGAAGCTTGACGCAAGTGAATTTTTGTGTGTTGAGCTTGCGAGGGAGTTAGGGGAGCTTACGGTTGCCTTAAACAGAGAAATATGCGTGTATATTTCACGACAGGGCGAAATTCTATACGTTAACGTAGGCGAGGACGATAGGGCAAATCTTGCAAATATAAGTCTGCGCAGAAGCGCAAACAGGCTGTCATCGGTAAGGTGTATTCATACTCATCCCGGCGGAAACGGACGTCTTTCAAGTGTTGATATTGAAAGCTTAAAAAAACTGCGGTTTGATGCTATGTGCGCAATAGGCGTAAACGAAAGCGGTACAACAAACGTTACTATGGCAATTTTGGCGGATAATGAGCAGGGCTATAATTATTTTACCGCGCCCGATATTTTCAGAATTCCTCAAGATGCGTGGATGAACGAAATTTTCTATGCTGATAAGGCTATAAAGCACGATACGTTTACCGAACAAGAAACTGAAAAGGAAAGAGTTATGTTGATCGGTAATGATGCCGATTCCGTAGAAGAGCTTGAGCGCTTAACCGACACTGCCGGCGGCGAGGTTGTGTATAAGGCAATTCAAAAAAATGCCCGTGGCTTAATCGGAAAAGGGAAAATCTCCGAGCTTTCCTTGGTTGTACAGGCTAAAAACGTTGCGCTTGCCGTTTATGATGACGAATTAACGGCTTCGGAGCAAAATATTCTTGAAACGGAATTAGGTGTGCCCGTTATTGATCGAACTGCTCTTATTTTAGATATATTTGCTATGCGCGCCGCCACAAAGGAAGGCAAAATGCAAGTTGAACTTGCACAACTTCAATACAGACTTACGCGTTTAAAGGGTGAAGGCTTGGCACTTTCGCGGCAGGGCGGCGGAATAGGTACTCGCGGTCCCGGTGAAGAAAAGCTTGAAACAGACCGCAGACATATTAACCGCAGAATATATGAATTAAAAAGTCAGTTAGTACAGCTCTCTCAAAGGCGCGGTCTTATGAGGAAACAGCGCAAAAAGCAGGAATTGCCGCAAATAGCGCTGGTCGGATATACCAATGCAGGCAAGAGCACCCTTTTAAAAGCACTTTCGGGGAGCGAGGTCTTCTGCGAGGACAAGCTTTTTGCTACCCTTGACCCGTTAACCAGGCGGTGCGAGCTTGACAAAGGGGTGGAGGTTTGCGTTACCGATACCGTAGGCTTTATAAAAAAATTACCGCATCAGCTCGTTGAAGCCTTCAGGTCAACACTTGAAGAAGCCGTTTTTGCAGATATTCTTTTACACGTGTGCGACGGCTCAAGTGACGAGGTATGCTTGCAAATTAATGCTGTAAATGAGGTTTTAACTCAAATAGGTGCGGCTAATATTCCTACGATTACCGTTGTTAATAAAATTGATGCAGGTATAAATGAAATACCTATAAAAAATTGTATTTATATTTCAGCTAAATCGGGAGAAGGTATTGATAAACTGAAAAAAGCCGTTGTTGAAGAGCTTAAAAAGATGCGGGCAGAAGCGACTGTTTTCGTACCGTATTCAAGGGGCGATGTTTTATCGTATATTTACGGCAAGTGCAAGGTTTTGAGTGAGGAGCATCAGGAAAAAGGAACTAAAATAACTTTTTCCGCACCAAGCGAGGAGATAAACAGAATTATTCACAAATTAAAATAGACGGTTTTGTAATATTAAATGATTTTGTAGTAATAAAAGATTTGGGTTTTCTTCTTTAAAAATAAATAATAAAAAACGGTGAGAACACGCTACGTACTCTCACCGTTTTATTTTTTTGTTGTGCGATTTCGCCGATTGGCTTTGGGTGTTTTCGCTATTTCTTAGCGAAAAAACGTATAAAAAATACGATAAAATTCTCCGCGTGTTAGTTTGACTTAAAGCCCTTGGTGGCTTGCTTTTTTAACGCTTCAAAGGATTCGTCGCTTATACAGTGCTCAATTTTGCAAGCATCGCTGAGGGCAGTTTCTTTGCTAACCCCTATGGCTTGCAATAAATCTGCAATTATGTTGTGTCGGTCAAAAATCTTTTCGGCTACGGTTTTACCTTTTTGGGTAAGAGTAATATAACCCTTGTCGTTAACAACGATAAAGTCCCCGTCTTTTAACATAGAAACAGCGCGGCTTACGCTGGGCTTTGAAAAACCCATATAATTGCAAATGTCAATGGAACGTACAGCTTCACTTTTTCTTGAAAGAATAAGTATTGTTTCCAAATACATTTCACCGGACTCTTGTAAATACATAAAAACTCCCTAAAGGCTAAATATAATTTTTTATATTGTAGCATAAATAACAAAAAAATTCAAGTGCAAAAAACTTAATCGGCAAAATTGAGCTGCAAAAGGAAATATATTGACAAAACTTTTTTACCAACGCTCTTTTTAAAGCTGTAAAGAATAGCAAAGCTTATTAGTACTTTCTTGTAGAATATAAATGACGGAAATACTGCTTTGATTATATTTAGAAAGTATATAAACAGTTGACAAAATATGCGTAATCAAGTTATAATTTATAAAAGTAATTAGTACTTATTTCTCAAGGGGCATAAATCAATTGCCCTGATTTTATTTAAGGAGTGTGAAAAATGAGTAAGGTAACTGAAATCTTTGCATCTAACGTATTTAATGATGACGTTATGCGCCAGCGTCTGCCTGAAGACGTTTACAAGGGCTTGCAATGGACTGCAAAGCACGGTCATCATTTAGATATTAGTATTGCAAACGCTATTGCCTCTGCCATGAAGGATTGGGCAATAGAAAAGGGTGCTACTCATTTTACGCATTGGTTCCAGCCTATGACGGGCATTACTGCCGAAAAGCACGATAGCTTTGTTTCTCCTGCGGGGGAAGGCAGAATTATCATGGAGTTTTCAGGTAAAGAGCTTATTCAGGGAGAGCCCGATGCATCAAGCTTTCCAAACGGTGGCTTGCGTGCTACCTTTGAAGCAAGAGGTTATACTGCTTGGGATCCCACAAGCTACGCCTTCATAAAGGACGGAGTATTGTGTATTCCCACGGCGTTTTGTTCCTACGGCGGACAGGCTCTTGATAAAAAGACGCCCTTATTGCGCTCGATGGAAGCTATAAATCGTCAGGCAAAGCGCGTTTTAAAGTTGTTCGGAAGCACAGCCAATAACGTAAAAACCACAGTTGGACCAGAACAGGAATATTTCTTAATTCCCAAAGAGCTTTTTGATAAGCGTAAGGACCTTATTTATACGGGCAGAACACTTTTTGGCGCTATGCCGTCAAAGGGTCAGGAGCTTGATGACCATTATTTTGGTTCAATCAAGCCACGCGTTCACGCCTTTATGAAGGATTTGGATATTGAGCTTTGGAAATTAGGCGTTCTTGCAAAGACGGAGCATAACGAAGCTGCACCCGCGCAGCACGAGCTTGCACCTATATTTACAACTGCTAATATTGCGGTTGACCATAACCAGCTTACTATGGAAATGATGCAAAAAATAGCCCGTGAGCACGATTTGGAATGTCTTTTGCACGAAAAGCCTTTTGAAGGCGTAAACGGTAGTGGTAAACATAACAACTGGTCCATTTCAACAGATACGGGTGTGAACCTTTTAGACCCCGGTAAAACACCTTATGAAAATGCACAGTTCTTGTTATTCCTTTGCGCAGTTATCAAGGCTGTTGATGAATATCAGGCATTGCTTAGAATTTCGATTGCTTCAGCTGGTAACGACCACCGTTTAGGCGCTAACGAAGCACCTCCCGCAATAGTTTCAATGTTTTTAGGTGACGAGCTTTCAAGTATATTAAACGCCATCGAAAACGGTGATACCTATGATGCAAAGGAAAAAGAGCAGTTGAAAATCGGCGTTCATACTTTGCCGAGATTCCCTAAGGATACCACAGACCGTAACCGCACAAGTCCTTTTGCATTTACGGGCAATAAGTTTGAGTTCAGAATGCTGGGCTCAAGCGCGTCTGTATCGGAACCCAACGTTGTAATTAATACCGCAGTTGCCGAAAGCTTAAAGCAGTTTGCGGATAGGCTTGAAAATGCCGAGGATTTCGAAAACGAGCTTAACGCTCTTATTCGCGAAACCATAAAAGCACATAAACATATTATATTTAACGGTAACGGATATGACGATGCTTGGGTTAAAGAAGCCGAAAAGCGCGGTTTGTTAAATTTAAAGACAACTCCCGATGCTTTAAGCAAGTATCTTGATGAAAAGAACGTTGAGCTGTTTACTTCCCATAAGGTTTACAGCCGTGAAGAGATGGAATCACGCTACGAGATTATGCTTGATAACTATAACAAGCTGATAAATATCGAGGCACGTACAATGGTAAATATGGCGAGCAAGGACATTCTTCCTGCGGTAAGTGAGTACTCTAAAAGGCTTGCGGACACAGCCTTATCTAAGAAAGCGTTGTTTACAGATATTGATTGCACCTATGAAGAAGAAAACGTTCGCAAGATTTCGGAGCTGTTGTTAACCGCATACAACACGTTAAAGAAGCTTCGTAATGCCGTTGAAGAAATGAAAGCAATTAAAGATAATTATAAGCGCGCAGTGTTCTGCAAAGAAACAATTATTGTTCTCATGTCTGCCTTGCGCAAGGACGTGGACGAGCTTGAAATGATGGTTTCGTCTGATGTATGGCCTTATCCGTCAATAGGCGAATTGCTTTTTGGCGTAAGATAAAGCTTATAAAACAAAATGTATGAATAATCACCCCATATTTTGCATAGAATTAAGTGCAAGATTAAATGGGGTGATTTTTTTGAAAAAGAAGGTTATTGACAGTATTTTGCTGTCAATTTTATTAACGGCAATCGTTGCGGGGGTTGCATTGTTGTTTGTGGATACAAAAAGTGAATGGTATTTGTCGCTTAATCAGCCGTCATTTCAACTTCCGCCTTGGGCGTTTGGAGTAGGTTGGAGTATTCTGTACTGTATTTATGCAGCCTCTCTGTCAATCGTTCAAATTAAAGGTGTGCCCGAAAAAACTTATATTTGGTATGCTTTGCAGGCGGTGCTTAATATAGGGTGGTGCTTATTTTATTTTACATTACATTCACTTTATGCGGGCTTTGGAATAATTTTAGCATATTTGGTAGTAACGTATTTAACAATAAGGCAGACCTACGGGTACTCAAAATGGGCGGCGTTGTTGTTTATACCTCAATGTTTGTGGTTAAGCTTTGCAACGGTATTAAATTATGTCACTATTTTAATAAATTAAAACAAAGCAAACCTAAAGAGCTTTTACTTAAACGTAAAGGCTCTTTTCTTTTTGTATTTTGTTGACACAAAAGCTATTCTGTGTAATAATACACGTATTAAAAATAAAGGACGAGAGAATGTTTAAAAAGTTAATTGGCACAAAGGATTTTTACAAGATAATATTTGCATTGATGATTCCAATACTTGTACAAAACGGAATTATGCAATTTGTTAATATGCTTGATAATATTATGGTAGGTAGTGTTGGTACTGCTGAAATGTCAGGCGTAGCGGTAGCAAATCAGCTTATATTCGTATTTAACTTATGCATCTTTGGCGTAGTATCAGGTGCCGGTATTTTTACAGCACAGTTTTTCGGTAAAGGCGATAATTTAGGTGTAAAATATACCTTTAGATTCAAAATGCTGTTCTGTACGGTTATCACGCTTTTGTGCATCGGTATTTTTATTTTCTTTGGCGAATTTTTTATAGGCTTATATCTCCAAGGTGACGGTTCGGCTGAAGAAATTGCCGCAACAATGCATTTTGCAAAAGAATATCTCAACATAATGCTTATAGGCTTAATTCCTATGGCAATAACACAGTCGTATTCAAGCACGTTGCGCGAAGTTGGTAAGGCAACGGTACCAATGTATGCAGGTATTGTGGCGGTTGCAGTAAATCTCTGCCTTAATTACGTGCTTATTTTCGGTAACTTCGGTGCGCCCAAAATGGGGGTAGCAGGTGCTGCAATAGCGACTGTCATTTCCCGATTTGTTGAAGTTGGCTTTATAGCTTTCTGGACCCAAAATCACAAAGACGAAAACGAGTTTGTTGACGGTGCGTTTTCTTCAATATACATTCCTGCAAAACTAATTAAGGAAATTATAAAAAAAGGTTTACCGTTAATGGCAAACGAAACTCTGTGGGCACTTGGCTTTGCAACACTTAATCAATGCTATTCCTCAAAGGGTATTGATGTTGTTGCCGCAAACAATATTTGCCAAACATTCTTTAACGTGTTCGGCGTTGCGTTTATGGCAGTAGGTGCGGCAATCGGCGTAATTTTAGGCCAAATGCTTGGTGCAGGTAAATTAAAGGAAGCTCATGAGTCAAGTTATAAGCTTATTGCATTCTCTGTATTTGTAAGCTGCGTGGTAGGGGCGGCGTATTTTATCTGTGCAGAATTTATACCTTTTGCCTATAATACTACCGATTCAATAAGGCATCTGGCAACAAGACTGATGCAAATCAATGCAGTCATTATGCCTCTTGATGCATTTGCACATTCTACGTATTTTACGCTTCGCTCTGGAGGAAAAGCTTTTATAACATTTTTGTTCGACAGCGGCTTTGTTTGGCTTGTATCTATTCCCGTGGCAACGGCGCTTTGTCAGTTTACAAGCTTAACGATTCTTCCAATTTATGCAATTTGCTTAGGGCTTACACTTTTAAAGGCAATAATAGGAATTGTGCTTGTAATTAAGGGCGTTTGGATAAAAAATATAGTTGTTGATACAAATTAAAATACGAATATAATTTACTGAAAGTAAACCCAAAAGACCTGTTAAAATCACAGGTCTTTTTAATCAAAATCAGTTTAAGGAGTATTATGACGGATATTTGGCATAAAATTCAAAATGCAAACCGACCGATAGTGCTTTATGGTATGGGCAACGGTGCGGAAATAATGATAAATCAGCTAAATAAATATCAAATAACACCGGCAGGCGTTTTTGCTTCTGACGAATTTGTTCGCGGTCAGTATTTTAAAGGCTATAAGGTTATGACCTTTCTTGAAGCTAAAAAGCTGTTTCCCGATATGATAGCGCTCGTTTCCTTTGGTACACAGCGTAAAGAGGTTATAGAAACAATATTATCACTTGATGCCGAGGTTTATGCGCCTGAAGTTCCGGTGGTAGGGGAACAGGTGTTCGATCTTGCCTTTGCAAAAGAACACAAAGCAGAGATTGAACAAGTTTATGCTTGCCTTGCAGACGAAAAGTCAAGGCAAGTGTTTGAACAAATAGTTTTGTTTAAGTTGGACGGCGATATTAAACGCTTAATAGCAGCCCAAAGTGAAAAAGAAGAAATGATGAGCTTGTTTGGCTTAAATAATAATGAAAGCTATCTTGATTTAGGAGCGTATAATGGAGATACCGTTTTGGAATTTGTGCAAAGTCAGAAAACGTACAAAGATATTGTTGCTGTTGAGCCGGACGAAAAGAATTTTAAAAAGCTTTTGAAAAATACCGAGCACTTAAAGAATATTACCTATATAAATAAGGCAATAAACGATAGCTGTGAAAACGTGCACTTTAGCTCCTTTGGAGGAAGAAATTCACGCCTGGGCGGCGAAAATGTAATAGGCGGTATGACTGTTGACAGCTTAAATAAGCAGTTTACATACATAAAGATGGATGTGGAGGGGCAGGAAGGGCTTGCTATAGACGGTGCGATAAACACTTTGTCAAAAAAAACAAAAATGCTTATATCGGCGTATCACAGAAGCGAGGATATCTTTGCTCTGCCCATAAAGGTTTTGTCACTTCAGCCTGATTATAAGGTATATTTAAGGCATTTAATGTATATTCCTGCGTGGGATACGAACTATTGCTTTATATAAAATAGCAGAAAAATATTAGTGTAGTTTCTTACTTGATAAATAAAAATGCATAAAATCACATAATATGCAATAAAAAATGCATAAAAATACAGATATTTAAGAAAAGTACTGAAAAATTATGAAAAAATACGAATTTTTATGCAAAAAGTGGTTGACAGAAAAATTTAAAGGTAATATAATAGCCACATAAATAAAACATTTGTTCTTTGGAGGCGTAATTATGAACAAAGAAAATATAAAGAAAGTAGTACTTGCGTATTCAGGCGGTCTTGATACGTCAATCATAATTCCCTGGCTTAAAGAGAATTACAATAATTGCGAGGTTATTGCAGTTTCCGGTAACGTAGGTCAGGCAGATGAACTTGAAGGCTTGGAAGAAAAGGCACTTAAAACTGGCGCAAGTAAGCTTTATGTTTTAGATTTAACAGAGGAATATGTTGACGATTATATCATTCCTACCATGAAGGCAGGCGCCATTTATGAAGATTATCTTTTAGGCACAAGCCATGCCCGTCCCTGTATTGCAAAGGGCTTGGTAGAAATCGCGCTTAAGGAAAATGCTGATGCTATTGTTCACGGTTGCACTGGTAAGGGAAACGACCAAGTTCGTTTTGAACTTGCTATTAAGCACTTTGCACCTAATATGCCAATTATCGCTCCATGGAGAGAGTGGGATATTAAGTCAAGGGAAGAGGAAATCGACTATGCAGAGGCACATAACATTCCCTTAAAGATTAACAGAGAAACCAACTATTCTAAGGACAAAAACCTTTGGCATCTTTCTCATGAGGGTATGGACCTTGAAGACACAGGCAACGAGCCAATGTACGAAAAGGAAGGCTTCTTGGAGATGGGCGTTTCACCCCTTCAGGCTCCTGATAAGCCTACATATATTGAGCTTGAGTTTGTTCAAGGTATTCCCGTAGCGCTTAACGGAGAGAAGATGACTGCAAAGCAGATTATCTTGGCTCTTAACGAAATTGGCGGTGCAAACGGCATCGGTATTATTGATATCGTTGAAAATCGTCTTGTAGGCATGAAGTGTCGTGGCGTTTATGAAACCCCCGGCGGAACAATTCTTTACAAGGCTCACAGCGTGCTTGAAAGCATCTGCCTTGATAAGTTAACGCTTCACGAAAAACAAAAGCTTTCTATTACCTTTGCAGAGCTTGTATACAATGGTCAATGGTTTACGCCTTTAAGAGAAGCATTAAGCGCTTTTGTTGACAAAACACAAGAAAAGGTTACAGGTAAGGTAAAACTTAAGCTTTATAAGGGTAATATGATAAACGCAGGCGTTTGGAGTCCCTACTCACTTTACAGTGAAGAAATTGCAACCTTCGGCGAAAGCGATTACGACCAGAGAGATTCACAAGGCTTTATTAACCTTTATGGTCTTCCCATTAAGGTTCAGGCTATTGTTGACGGTAAAAAATAATTTAAAATAATCAGGAGTTATTAAAATGGCAAAAATGTGGGCCGGAAGAACCGACGGCCAAACAGATAAAATTGCAGATGACTTTAACTCTTCCATTCACTTTGACTCGCGAATGTACAAACAAGATATTTTAGGCAGTATGGCACACGCATCAATGCTTGGCGCTCAAGGCATTATTAGTCAAGCTGAAGCGGAAACTCTAATTAACGGTCTTGAAGAAATACTGTGTGATTTACAGACGGGAAATCTCGAATTTGACCTTGAATGTGAAGACATTCATATGTTTATTGAACAAGAGCTAACCAAAAGGCTTGGAGATGTGGGTAAAAAGCTTCATACAGCGCGAAGCCGTAACGACCAGGTTGCTCTTGATATAAGAATGTATTTGCGCGATGAATCGGACACAATCGTTGGCTTAATTAAAAAGCTTATGGGTGCAGTAACCGATAAAGCAGAAGAATATAAAGATTCTATTGTTCCGGGCTATACCCATCTTCAAAGAGCGCAACCCATAACTTTCGGGCATCACTTAATGGCATATACAATGATGCTTGCCCGTGACGTTGAACGTTTTGATGCTTGCCGACGACGAATGAACGTTTCACCTATAGGCTCGTGTGCTCTTGCAGGAACCACGTATAATACCGATAGGGAAGCAGAAGCCAAAGCTTTAGGGTTTGACGATATCTGCAAAAACTCAATCGACGGTGTTTCCGATAGAGACTTTTGTGTAGAAATGTTAAGCTGTATTGCTCTTACAATGATGCATCTGTCAAGGTTTTCGGAAGAAATAATTTTGTGGTCGAGCTGGGAGTTTAAATTTGTAGAACTTTCCGATAGCTTTACAACGGGCTCGTCGATAATGCCTCAAAAGAAGAATCCCGATATGGCAGAGCTTGTCCGAGGTAAAACGGGCAGAGTTTACGGCGATTTAATGGCACTGCTCACAACCCTTAAGGGCTTGCCTCTTGCATATAACAAGGATATGCAGGAAGATAAAGAAAGCATTTTTGATGCTTGTGACACAGTTAAAATGTGCTTGGAAGTTTTTATAGGTATGGTTTCAACAATGAAAGCAAACACCGAAAATATGCTTTCAGCGGCACAAAAAGGCTTTATAAATGCAACTGACCTTGCGGATTATATGGTTAAAAAAGGCTTGCCCTTTAGAAGCGCTTATAAAATATCAGGTCAAATAGTTGCAGATTGTATAAAAAACAACTTGGTTCTTGAAACAATGTCCCTTGAAAAATACAAAACGTATTGGGCTGAGTTTGAAGCAGACCTTTTTGAAGAAATATCCCTTGCTAATTGCGTTAAAAAGCGTATAAGTGAAGGCGGAACAAGTGTTGAATCTGTTGAAAAGCAGATTGAATATATAAAAAATTTATTAAAATAAATGATAGGAGAAAATTAAAATGAAAAAGGTTTTATCAATTGTAATCGCATTAGTATTAGTTGCAGCTTGCTTTGTAGGCTGCGCACCCAAAGGAAAGACACTCGCACAGGTTAAAGAAGCAGGCAAGCTTGTTATGGCTACAAGCCCCGATTTCCCTCCCTTTGAAACTCTCGGTGAAAACGGCGTAGAGGGTATTGAAGTTGAAATTATGCAGCTTATTGCCCAGAAATTAGGCGTAGAACTTGATATTCAGCAAATGGACTTTGATTCCGTATTAAACGGTATTGCTGCTGCTAAGTATGATGTTGCTGTTTCCGGTATCACAATTACCGAAAAGCGTCAGAAAAATATGCTCTTTACAGATGCTTATTTCCTTGCAAAGCAGGCAATCGTAGTTAAAGAGGGCAGCCCCATCACAGGTAAGGCAGATCTTACAGGCAAAAAGGTTTCAGCTCAAACAGGTACAACTGCAGAATCCTTCTGCATGGAAAACGGCTATGCAGTAAGCTCCTTTAATGCTAACAGTGATGCTCAGGCAGCACTTACGGCAGGTAGGGTAGATGCATGGGTAATCGATAACCTTACAGCTGTTGAAATGGTTGAAGAATACAATGCAGAAAGCACCGAGAAGCTTGTTATCCTTAACGATTATATGACAACCGAGCCCTATGCGTTTGCATTTGCTTTCGGCAGTGAAGACTTGGTTGCTGAAATCAACAAGGCTTTGAACGAGCTTATTGATGACGGAACAATTCAGGGCATTTTTGATAAGTACGAAGTAGAATACTTATCTCCCGCTGTTGACGAAAAGTAATTCTTTGACTAATTACAAAAAGGGTGATGAAAGCTCATCACCCTTTCAAATGTTTTATATATCTTTTTATTTAAAGGAGATTTCACCTTGAATCAATGGTTTGAAAAACTAAACGAAACTTTTATTGAAACAGGGTATTATAAAATGCTTTTAGAAGGCTTTGGTAATACCTTACTTATTACAATAGGTGCACTTGCTATCGGTGTTATTATCGGTACATTAATTGCAATAACTAAATATTTTGCTGAAGACATTCCCGGTTTAAAGCCTGTTGCGGCTCTTTGTAATTTATACGTTACTGTTATCCGCGGTGTTCCCGTTGTAGTGCTGCTGCTCATTTTCTTCTTTATAATCATGACAAGTGCCGACGGTGTAGTTACTGCAATAATTACCTTCGGTATTAACTCAGGTGCGTATATGGCGGAGCTTATCCGCAGCGGTATTAACGCAGTTGATAAAGGGCAAATGGAAGCGGGTAGAAGTCTTGGTATGTCAAAAATGCAAACTATGACCAAGATTATACTTCCCCAGGCAGTAAGATATATTCTCCCTGCAATCGGCAACGAGCTTATTGCACTTTTTAAGGAAACGTCTGTTGCAGGTTACGTTGCGGTTATAGATATAACAAGGGCAGGTAACCTTATTAGAAACAACACCTTTGATGCTATCAACCCTTTAATGATAGTAGCACTTACATATTTGGCAATAGTTGTTATAATAGAGCAACTTCTTAAACTCTTGGAAAGGAAACTTGCAAAAAATGATAAGCGTAAATAAACTTGAAAAAAGTTTTGAAGGTATTGATGTTTTAAAGGGTGTCGATATCGAAATAAATAAAGGCGATGTTGTTTGTGTTATCGGACCTTCGGGCTCGGGTAAATCTACGTTTTTACGTTGCTTAAATCTGCTTGAAAAGCCCACAGGGGGAAGCATTATATTTGAAGGCAACGACCTTACAGATAAAAAGACAGACTTGAATCTTCATAGGCAAAAGATGGGAATGGTATTCCAACAGTTCAATCTTTTCCCGCATATGACGGTTATGGAAAACCTTACTTGCGCTCCTATGATGCTTAAAAATATTCCTAAAGAGCAGGCAGAAGCAAAGGCTATGGAGCTTTTAACACGTATCGGTCTTGCTGATAGAGCAGATTCTATGCCAAATCAGCTTTCAGGCGGACAAAAGCAAAGGGTAGCTATTGTGCGCGCCTTGTGTATGGAACCCACCGTTATGCTTTTTGATGAGCCTACAAGCGCCCTTGATCCTGAAATGGTAGGGGAAGTTCTTGACGTTATGAAAAAGCTTGCTAAAGAAGGAATGACAATGGTGGTTGTAACTCACGAAATGGGCTTCGCCCGTGAGGTTTCTAACCGAGTAGTATTCCTTGATGACGGTGTTATCTGCGAAGAAGGCTCACCTCAGGAAGTCTTTGGTAACCCCAAAAGTGAACGTTTACAATCATTCTTGGCAAAGGTGCTTTAAGGAGAAGAATAATGATTTCGTTAAAAGGAAAAAGCTTTTTAAAGCTTCTTGATTTTACACCCGCAGAAATTGAAGGCTTAATCAATTTTGCCGCTGAATTAAAAGAGCAAAAGAAAAACGGTATTGAGCATAAATTGTGCAAAGGCAAAAATATTGCCCTTTTATTTGAAAAAACAAGCACCCGCACCCGTTGTGCTTTTGAAGTTGCGGCGTTTGATTTAGGTATGCAAACAGTTTATCTTGACCCTTCAGGTTCACAAATGGGCAAAAAAGAAAGTATTGCGGATACTGCCCGTGTTTTAGGTAGAATGTTTGACGGTATTGAATATCGCGGTTTTGGTCAAAGCGTGGTAGAAGAGCTTGCCCAAAAAGCAGGCGTTCCCGTTTGGAACGGTTTAACAAATGAATTTCATCCAACGCAAATTCTTGCAGATTTTTTAACCGTTAAAGAGCATTTTGGTTATTTAAAAGGCATTAAGCTTGTTTATATGGGCGATGCAAGATACAATATGGGGAATTCACTAATGGTAGGCGCGGCAAAAATGGGTATGCACTTTGTAGCCTGCGCGCCTAAAAAATATTTCCCTAGCGAAGAGCTTGTTAATGAGTGCAAAGCTATTGCAAAAGAAACAGGTGCAGTTTTAGAGTTTATTGAAGACCCAATGGAAGCTACAAAAAATGCAGACGTAATTTATACTGACGTTTGGGTTTCAATGGGCGAGCCCGATTCTGTTTGGGAAGAACGCATTAAGGAGCTTATGCCATATCAGGTAAATTCTGCATTAATGGCTAATGCCGGCGCACAATGTCGCTTTATGCACTGTCTGCCCGCTTTTCATGACCTTGAAACAAAAATAGGCAGCGAAATAAACGAAAAATTCGGCATCACTTGTATGGAAGTTACCGACGAAGTGTTTGAAAGCGAAGCAGCTATTGTCTTTGACGAAGCCGAAAATAGAATGCATACCATTAAAGCGGTAATGGCGGCAACTCTTTAACACAATAATTATCAATAAAACAAAAATCCCACCTGTTTGGTGGGATTTTCTTTGCTTTTTAAAGGCAATTACAAGAATGAATAAATACTTGTTGCATTCTTGAATTCGCGAATATACTTAGGAAGTTCCGGGGCACCGTTTTCATAGTATTTAACTTCATATTTTACGTCGTAAGAATAGGCGGTAGTTCCGTTTTTTGCAAAGCTTTCCTTTGTTCTGTTGCCGTATTTATCAAAGGCATAGGTGTACGTTTCATCAACCGAACCGTCTTCCTTGGTGCGATGAATATTAATTATATTTCCTGCGGTGTCATAGGTGCTGACTCTGGTTTCCTTGTCATCGCGTTCAGTATAGGTTTTCTTTGTTAAACGTCCGTTTTTGTCAAATTCATAGGAATAAACGTATGCTTCAAGGTCGCCACCGTCAGAATACGTCTTTACGTATTGAGTGCCGTTTGAATCATAGGCATAAAGCTCTTCTATCCACCAATCATCATCGGTAACGCTCTCCCAACGTTTTATTGTCTTGCGGCCATTTTCATCATAGGCGTAAGTGTATTTGTTAGTAACCTCGCCCTGACCTTGAAGCTCGTGCTCAGTAATCATACGGTTTTGTGAATCGTAGGTATATACCATACCGCGATAAAATCGGATACCGTCGTCTTCGCAGGCGCGAAGTCTTGAAAGAAGATTGCCGTTTTCATCATAAGTATAATTATAAACTAATTCAACGGGATTCTCCTTATATTCTTTTGTAGTTTCTGTTGCTGTTAAAATGCGACCGTTCTCATCATAAGTATACGTAATAGTAAAACGTCTGTTGCTATTATAGGCAGAATCGTCAATAAGCATATTACCCTTGTCGTCATAGGTGTAGGTATACACAGCGGGGTCGGAGTCGTTTTTACCTTTATAGTGGGTTATATTGGTAATGAGTCTGCTTGAATTATAGGTAAGCACGTATTTTTCAGGCATATTTTCCTTTAATTTTTCAAAGGTAGTCAAAAGACCGTTATCGTCATAGGTGAATTTTACGGTATATTCGCCGTAACGGTCAACGCAGGCAATTTCGGTAGGGACAACAAGAAATTTTTCAGCATCCTCGCTGTTTGCATCACCGCGAAGAATAGCGTCTAAAGCAGCTTCGTAGTCGCCTGTGGAAATAGCGGATGCATAATCCTTTGTGCCACCCGGCGTACCGCTGTCAGTTGGATTTCCTTTGTCACAGCCCGTAAAGAAAGAACAAAGCAGTAAAATCAGACAAACGAGTAAAGCTAATTTTTTCATAAAACCTCTCCTTTTTGTTAGTTAGCAACATATGTGTTTCAATTTAATTATAGCATTAAATTTTGACGTGTCAATATCAAAAAAATTGTAAGCGTAGATAAAAACAGAGATGTTTAATATATGTGCGATTATAAGTGTGCCTTTTCAATTGACATTCTTTTCTTGCGTGCTATAATATGTTTGTTCAAAAAAGGGGATGAATAAATGAAAGAATTTTATTTACAGCCACAACTGTTAAAAAGTTTGCGCAACTACAGTAAAAAGCAGGCGGTAAATGACCTTGTTGCAGGCATAATTGTAGCAATTATTGCTTTGCCGTTATCAATTGCATTAGCGCTCGCTTCGGGCGTAGAGCCTGCTTGCGGTATATATACTGCTATTGCCGCGGGCTTTGTGGTATCCTTGCTTGGTGGCAGTTCTGTGCAAATTGCAGGACCTACTGCGGCATTTGCCACTATAGTTGCCGGTGTGGTTGCTACCCAGGGTATGAACGGTCTGTTCTTAGCTACTGTGATGGCAGGTCTTTTTTTGATACTGTTTGGTGTGTTAAGGCTCGGTAGCTTTATTAAATATATGCCGCATACCATTACGGTTGGCTTTACCGGCGGTATCGCGGTTACGATTTTACTTGGACAAATCAAGGACTTTTTGGGTCTTACTTATGCAAACGGAATAAAGCCTATAGAGACTTTTGAAAAAATTGAAGCGAATATTGAAGCCGCACATACGTTCAGTCCTTGGGCGTTGCTGATAGGCGCAATATCCCTTGGGATTTTGATTGTATATCCAAAGCTTGAAAAGCGCATACCTGCCTCGCTTATTGCGGTGGTTGTAAGTGCTGTTTTGGTAAGGTTTATTCCCGTGCTTGATGCAGGCGTATATACAATAGGTGATTTATATACCATTCCCAACGGTTTGCCTCAAGTGGATTTTGCAGGCATAGATTTTTCAATGGAAAAAATTGTCGCGGTTTTGCCTAATGCAGTAATTATTGCGTTGCTCGCCGCCGTTGAATCATTGCTATCATGCGTGGTGGCTGACGGTATGGTGGACGGCAAGCATAATCCCAATGCAGAGCTGGTAGCCCAGGGACTTGGAAATATTGCGTCGGTGCTTTTCGGGGGTATTCCTGCTACGGGAGCGATTGCGCGTACCTCTGCCAATGCTAAAAATGGCGGAAGAACTCCTGTTGCAGGAATGGTACATTCGGTAGTGCTTTTACTCGTGTTGCTGTTTTTAATGCCTTATGCAGAGCTGATTCCGATGCCCACTATTGCGGCTATCTTGTTTATGGTAGCCTATAATATGAGTGAGTGGAAAAAGTTTGTGGCTATTTCCAAAACAAAAAAAGTTGCCGATATAGTCGTGTTATTTATCACTTTTGCTTTTACGGTGGTATTTGATTTGGTTGTGGCTATAGCGGTAGGTATAGGGGTTACTCTTGTTTTTTGGTTGGTTAAAAAATTTACAAAGAAAAGAAATCAAAATACGGTAAACTGAAATTAAAAGTAGCTCAAGTACCGAGAGAATATTTGTTAAAACGGGATAGAATTTTACGGATAGATAAAAAAAGACATACAAAAGGCTGCTTCTCATAAGGAAGTTTAATTCAATTTGATTCGCAGAAAACAAAGATGAACCCCGACAGATTTTTTAATCTGTCGGGGTCAAATTTATTAGCCAATATCAAAAAAGCAAGGAACTAAATGATGCGGCTTATACTTATCAATAGTTTCTACAATATGGGCTCTGATTTCTTCTAAAGAACAATATTTCATATTTCTGTCATATATCATTGTTTCAGCCCACATATATTCGGGATTTTCTTTATCACCGTATCCTCCGCCACCTAATGAATCCTTTTGCTTGTCTATCAAGACGTATTCAAACCAGAGGATCTCGTTTACAAAACCTCCACACTCAAAAAGCAATTCTACAAACTCGCTCCAGTTTCTAAATATCAAATCCGAACAAACTTTATTTTCTTCTATGTATTTTTTTATTTTGCCGTCCATAATAACACCTCGTTTATTATCGTTTATCGCCAGTTTCGCCTTTGTATTACAGCGTTGCAAGCAACGCAGGCTTCGGAAAAGCCCATACCCCTATTGTTGAGCGCATCCTAAGGCTCTCCCTTTGGGAGAGCCCCCGACGGAGTCGGGTGAGAGGGGGCATCATTGCGACCATTTGCCCTCTCCGTCGGCTACGCCGCCACCTCTCCCAAAGGGAGAGGCTTTTTGTTAGTCCCATTATATCACAAATCGTCAGAGAAAACAATGTCTCTGACGAAATTTGTAAACATCCTTATGAGAAGGAGCGTAATGCAGGTCTTTTTTTTATATGGTGGAGATAATGGGATATAGTCGCTAACGCGCCTTAATTGCTCAATGACCGTTTGCTTTGCAAACAGTACCCATTTCGCAATGCTTCGCTAAAAAACAGTTCACTGAACTGTTTTTTATTCGCTACGCACCCTCTCAGGGTTCGAATCCCATACATATTTCAGGATAAAAAAAGACCTGCAAATGCAGGTCTTTTTTTTATATGGTGGAGATAATGGGATTCGAACCCATGACCCCTTGACTGCCAGTCAAGTACTCTAGCCAACTGAGCTATACCCCCAAGCACATTAACTATTATACATAAAAATTTTCATTAGTCAAATACTTTTTTTCTTTTTTTATTTTAAAAAAGCACCGCCAAAGCATTTAAGCCTTGGGGTGCGTAATGGAGTCTAACGTTACTACTGTTTGTTTTCTCTTTTTAATCTGGCTTTGGCTTCTTCAACGGTTTCACCGTCTTTGGTTAAATAAGCATCTATAAATTTATCTTCGATTTTTGTATAACCTTTAACCACACCTTTTTCAATGCTTTTATAACCGTCCACCACACCTTTTTCGATTTTCTTGTAGCCGTCGGTTACTGTTTCTGCAATTTTTTTATTTGCCTCTATAATTTTTGATTTTGCCATTTCTATTCTTTTTCCTCCTATAAGATTGATTCCTAAAAGCGTTACCACCACAAACACGGCTGTTCCGGTAAAAATGTTTAGCAGTTGAATTTCTGCCCAAGTCATACCGGGAAACGTTACCAGCATTGAACGTTGCATACTGTAAATTGAAACGCAGGCATCTGCCAACGCTATGTTTCTAAGTGTTTTTTCGGCAGGGGAATCGGATTTTCTTGCTTTTATTATGCCCATAATCGCTATAGTGATTTTTGCGAAGGTAAATACTGCTATGGTAATCATCACGATTTCGTGAAAGGCAGTACCTCTATCCTTTATTGCGGATAAGATGTTTATACCTACAATGCACACTGATAGTGCAACCAGCAAGTATCCGGTTATTTTGCGTGCAAAAAATTCTGAATCGTAATTACCGCGGGCTTTTCTTTTAACCTGCAAAACGGAAAAACGCGTTACTGCAAGAATTGCGTAGTATGCGCCTATTGTAATAAACCACCAGGAATACCCAATAAAGCCGATGGCGCAATTAGCTATTGCGTAAACAAAATTTGTAACGAGCCGTGTATATGGGCTTTTTATAATTTTAATTGTGTTCATTTAATGCCTTTGATCATGGGAATAAGTGCAATTAACATAATGATGCCCAAAAGTCCTATGCAGGTGCCCAAGATTATCTGTTGCCATACAAGGCATAAGCACATACCAACACCCAACACTAAAGCAGAAATAACTGCATAGATTGTGCGGAAAACGTTTTTTGCGTTCAGCTTGGGCAATTTTTTGTTTTCCATTTTGCACCAAATAAGAGCCGTGATTATGCTGAATATAACTCCGACACTGCCTAAAATTACACCTTCTGTGAAGGCGTTCCATTCGGGAAGCAGAGCCATACACATACCCAGGGCAAAGCATACCCCGCTGACAGTACCTAAAATGAGTGCAACAAAACTACTTTTTTTCATTTAAAAACTCCTTTCATTAAAACAACACTTGTTTTTTTATTACGTTTGTATTATAATATTTTTTACAAGAAGAAACAATCATCAAAAACGCTACAAGTGTTGGAATAAAACGAAAAATGCCCATCAATTTTCTTGCAAATGTTGGAATAAAGGAGATTAAATAAATGAACGTTAAAAATAATAAGCGCCGCAAAGAATCTCAGGAAAAAATCGAAAAAGCTTTTATTGAACTGCTACAAACGCGAGATATCAATAATATTACGGTAACGGATATTATTAAGATAACCGAGCTTAACCGCAGTACTTTTTATGCTAATTACATGGACATATTTGACCTTGCCGATAAGACGAGAGAAAAACTGGAAAAGGAGTTCAGCGATATTTTTGCAGAATACGACTATTTTAACGAGCGAAGCGGCGCATTAAAGATGTTTAAGCATATTAAGGAAAATCAAATATTTTATAAAACGTATTTTAAGTTGTGTTATGACGATAAGCATCTTATTTCTATTTATGATGAGAGACGCGCAGAAAAAGAGCATATTTCGGGTAATATCAAGTATCATATTGAATTTTTCCGAAACGGTTTGAACGCTATTATAAAGCTATGGCTTTCGGGCGGGTGTAAAGAATCTCCCGAGGAAATGGCGGAAGTATTAAAGCAAGAATACAGAGGAAGATAATAAGTAAAGCAGTTTATAAAAAGAAGCAATAAATAACAGTTGTACGCCAAAAACCACTTTGAAAATTTGCGGTTTTATAGTATAATAAATTGAATTATATAAAATTTACTGTTCAGGAGGATTTTTAAATGGAAAAAATCAAAATGACCACACCTATTGTTGAGCTTGACGGCGACGAAATGACTCGTGTGCTTTGGCAATGGATTAAAGAATTACTTATTTTACCTTACATTGACCTTAAAAGCGAATATTACGATTTAGGTCTTGAATATCGTGACCAAACTGATGACAAGGTAACTGTTGATGCTGCCGAAGCCATTAAAAAGTACGGCGTTGGCATTAAGTGTGCGACGATTACACCTAACGCGCAGAGAGTTGAAGAATATAATCTCAAAAAAATGTGGAAAAGTCCTAACGGAACAGTTCGTGCTATTTTAGATGGCACCGTATTCAGAGAGCCGGTTGTTGTAAAGGGGATAAAGCCCGTTGTTTCAAATTGGGAAAAGCCTATTATAATTGCCCGCCACGCCTATGGTGATGTTTACAAAAACGTTGAATTCAGAGTTGAGCAGGGTGAAACTGCCGAGCTTGTAATTAAAGGTAAAAACGGTGAAAGAAAAGAAACTATTTTGACCTTTGATAAAAGTGCAGGCGTAGTTCAAGGTTTACATAATTTAGATTCATCTATTGAAAGCTTTGCACGTTCCTGCTTTGAATATGCTCTCGATAAAAAGCAAGATTTGTGGTTTTCTACTAAAGATACCATTTCAAAAACCTATGACCATAGATTTAAAGATATTTTTGCTGAAATTTATGAAAATGAATATAAAGCAAAATTTGAAGAAGCAGGTATTGAATATTTCTACACTCTTATTGATGATGCGGTTGCCCGTGTTATTCGTTCAAAAGGAGGATACATCTGGGCTTGCAAGAACTATGATGGTGACGTTATGAGTGATATGCTTGCAACGGCATTTGGCAGTCTTGCTATGATGACAAGTGTTCTCGTTTCGCCTGACGGTAAGTACGAGTACGAAGCTGCTCACGGCACAGTAACAAGGCACTATTATAAGTATCGTGCAGGAGAAGAAACAAGCACAAACCCTGTAGCAACAATATTTGCCTGGACCGGCGGTCTTCGTAAGCGCGGTCAGCTTGATAATAATGATGCACTTGTTGCTTATGCAGACAAAATGGAAAAAGCAACTCTTGATACTATTGAGAAGGGTATTATGACAAAGGATTTATACGCTCTTTCCACTCTTGAAAATAAAAAAGGCGTTAACAGCAGAGAATTTTTACTTGCAATAAAAGAAAATTACGACAAAATGTAAGGAGATAAAAAAATGAAGATTTACGAAACTTGGGAAAATATGCAAGACCTGTGTCAAACAGAAATGCAACAAAGAGAACTTTGGAATAAGTATTATATTGATGAAACCGAGGCTTATAAAATCATTTTAAGCCAAAATAATTTTGAATTTAAGGGTACAGTTAAAGAAATTGCTGAAAAACTTAATTTAGAAACAGTAATTTTTGCTCCCTTTATTGATGGCATTAATACTTCCTTGGCAAAGGAACTTGACGTTAAAGCTTTAGAAGAAGAATCAGAAATCGAAATGACAATTTTGCCCGAAAAGCTTTATTACAATATGCTTAATGCAAAAGCAAAATGGCTTTACGAGCTTAAAGAGTGGGACGGCGTTTTAGATAGAGAAAAACGCACTGAAATCACTCGCACTTGGAGAAGTGACCATCAGGCAGTAAGCAACAAAACTGTTGGCAGAAATGAGCCTTGCCCCTGCGGAAGCGGAAAGAAGTACAAAAACTGCTGCGGCAGATAATGGAGTAATATATTTATGGCTTTTGATAAAAGCAAAATACGCAACTTTTGTATAATTGCCCATATTGACCACGGAAAATCAACTTTAGCAGACCGCTTGATTGATGCTACCGGTACAGTTTCTTCCCGTGATATGCGCGCTCAGCTTTTAGATACAATGGAATTAGAGCAAGAGCGCGGGATAACTATAAAGTCACAAGCTGTGCGAATGTTTTATAAGGCTGATGACGGGCAAGAATATATGCTTAACTTAATAGATACTCCCGGCCACGTTGACTTTACGTACGAGGTAGAGCGTTCTCTTAACGCGTGCGAAGGTGCGGTGTTAATCGTTGATGCAACACAAGGCGTAGAAGCCCAAACTCTTGCAAACGTTTATCTCGCAGTAGGGCAGGATTTGGAAATTTTGCCCGTTATAAACAAGATAGACCTGCCAAGCGCAGAGCCTGACGTAGTTGCGCAGGAAGTTGAAGATATCATTGGTATTCCTTGTATGGACGCTCCGAGAATTTCTGCTAAAGAGGGCATAAATATTCACGACGTACTTGAAATGATAGTTAAAGAAGTTCCTGCGCCCAAGTGCGATGATAACGCTCCCCTTCAAGCACTTATATTCGACTCTGTTTATGACAACTATAAAGGCGCATTGAGCTTTGTCCGCGTTGTAAACGGCAAAGTAAAGGTTGGCACAAAAATCAGAATGATGCATTCAGGTCATACCTTTGAGGTTACGGAAGTAGGCGTGTTTACACCTAACTATCTTCCTGTTGAAGAGCTTTCGGCAGGCGAGGTTGGTTATATTTCCGCAAGCATAAAAACAGTTAGCGAAACTCGTGTAGGTGATACTATTACAGATGATAACAATCCTGCACAAGAGCCGCTTCCCGGATATAAAAAGATTATGCCAACGGTTTTCTGCGGTATTTATCCTGCTGACGGAAGCGAGTATGACGACCTTCGTGATGCTCTTGAAAAATTGGGCTTAAACGATGCTTCATTAACCTTTGAACCTGAAACTTCAGCGGCGCTTGGATATGGCTTCAGATGCGGCTTTTTAGGTTTGTTGCACATGGAGATTATTCAGGAGCGCTTGGAACGCGAATTTGATTTCGATCTTGTAACAACTGCACCAAGCGTAATTTACGAAATTACAAAAACCGATGGGGAAGAACTTCGCATTGATAACCCTGCAAACTTACCAAAGGTTGACGAAATCAAACAAATGCGCGAGCCTATTGTTAAGGCGGAGATTATGACGCCTAAGGACTATATCGGCGCGGTAATGGATTTGTGTATTGAAAAACGCGGTGAATACATCAATATGCACTATGCAGATGCAAACCGAGCGATACTTGAATACCGTATGCCTCTTAACGAAATTATTTACGATTTCTTTAATACGTTAAAATCTCGTACAAGGGGATATGCTTCCTTTGATTATGAGCTTGCAGGCTATCAGGAAAGTGCCCTTGTTAAGCTTGATTTCTTGCTTAATGGCGATATGTGCGACGCTTTATCTGTAATTGTTCACAAGGATAAAGCCTATGCCCACGGAAGAATGGTAGCTGAAAAATTGCGTGACGTTATACCGCGTCAGTTGTTTGAAATACCCATTCAAGCAGCAATCGGCGGCAAGGTTATTGCAAGAGAAACCGTTAGAGCAATGCGTAAAGATGTTTTGGCAAAGTGCTACGGCGGTGATATTACAAGAAAGAAAAAGCTTCTTGAAAAGCAAAAAGAAGGCAAAAAACGTATGCGCCAGGTGGGCAGCGTTGAAGTACCTTCCGAAGCTTTCCTTGCAGTGCTTAAACTTGACTAATATGTTGGGATTATATATTCACATACCTTTTTGCTCGTCAAAATGTGATTACTGTGATTTTGTTTCCTTTGGCGGCAGAGAAAATTTTCTGCCGCTTTATTTAACTGCATTAAAGAACGAAGCAAAAAAGTATCAAGGTGAAAAAATAAATACGGTTTTTATTGGCGGCGGAACGCCAAGCTTAATGAACGAAACACAAATTGAAGATTTGTGCGCTTTTTTGCACCAAAATTTTGTTATTTCAAAGGATGCGGAGTTCACTATTGAATGTAACCCGGCATCTGTAACGGTAAACAAACTTAAAACTTATAAAGCTTTAGGAATAAACAGAATTTCTATAGGCGCTCAAAGCTTGTCTGATAGTGTGCTTAAATCTATAGGCAGATGCCATAATCTTCAGCAATTAATTTCGGCGGTAGAAAACGTAAAAGCGGTAGGTTTTGAAAACTTTAATCTCGACCTGATTTTCGCCTTGCCCGGTCAAACCGTATCCCAATGGAAAAATACTTTACAAAAGGCTCTTGAGCTTGAACCAACCCATATTTCCTGCTATTCGTTAATCGTTGACGAAAATACACCCTTGGGCAAAGAATATGCAAAGGGAAACGTTATTTTACCTACGGAAGATGAAGAAAGGAAAATGTACTGGCTTACAAGAGATATGCTTTTAGAAAAAGGAATCTACCAGTACGAAATATCGAATTTTGCACGCAAGGGTCACGAATGCAAGCATAACGTTAACTATTGGTGCTGTGGTGAATATATAGGGCTTGGTTGCAGTGCACATTCCTATTTTATGGGTGAAAGATATTATAATTCTTGTGATTTAAACGAATATATTGCGCAAAAGGATATTGTTAAGGAAAGACAAAAACTTTCCCCAAAGGATAGGGAAGAAGAAAAGATTATTTTTTCCTTGCGTATGAATAAGGGACTTGATATAAAAGACTTTGAAAAGACTTTTAATTGCAATTTTTTTAAAAAATATAAAAAGGCTATTGAAAAAAACTTGGCATATGGGTTTATTCAACGGGAAAATAAATTTCTGCGATTAACCGATACGGGAAGAGATTTTTGTGATAGTGTTGCTTTAGAATTCATAGAATAAAACGGTTTAAGCCGTTTTATTTTTTTGTATACGCACTTTTTTGCATTGAAGAATCGCAGGTGAAAGTAATAAAATTTTTGAAAAAATGTAGTAAAACACACTAAAAAGTTAAAAAATTCAAAAAAATATGAATAAAATATAAATATTTATCTTGAAATTGATTACAAAACAATG
>JAZNXV010000050.1:0-15288 GCA_045594045.1 Clostridia bacterium | reverse complement strand
CGTTACTGTGCGTTCGGTTGCATCAAAATGCTCGTTAGGCGTGGGCACGGTATATAACTATTTTCCTTCAAAGGACGTGTTGATTGCAACCATTATGCTTGAAGATTGGCAAAGCAGTCTTGCAAACATACGCGAGGAAATAAAAAAGGATAACAGTAACAAAAATGTTTTAAACAGCATTTATAACGGTTTAAAAGGCTATGTTGAAAAATACACAATGCTTTTTCAGGATAAAGAAGCAATCAAAGCGTTTTATTCGGTGATAGGTGCTCGCCATAAGCTGTTGAGAGAACAGCTTGCCGAATTTGTTTTACCGTTGTGCTTAAAAAAAGAGAACCCCAAGTATTTAAGCGAATTTGTCGCCGAAGCTGTTTTATCTTGGACAATAGCCGGTAAGGCTTTTGACGAAATTTATTCAGTCATAAAAAAATTATTATAAATATAAAAGGAGAAAAGAAAATGAGTAGCTTTGAAAACCTGCGCATCGTGGACAATTTTTATCAAACGTCGTTGTTTTTCCCGATGCCTACTGTAATCATCAGCACTTTGTGCGAAGATGGCAGTACCAACCTTGGTCCTTATTCGTTGGTGCAACCTTATTACGTTGCCGGAAAGGATTACTATGCAATGCTTTTGTGCTGCCGTAATTCATCTAATACAGCTCAAAACATTTTGCGCAACGGTAAGTGCGCATTGAACTTTATTACCGATGAGCCCAAGACCTTTAAGGAAGCGGTTAAGCTTTCGTGGCCCGGTGATAAGCCAAGCGAAAAGATGCCCAAGTGCAAATTTAAGCTTGAAAACAGTATGATTCAGGAAGAAACAAACGAGGTTCGCCCACAAGTTATGACAGATGCCATCGAGGTTATTGAGTGTACCTGGGTGCGTGAGCTTGACGGTGCTGATAAGGACGCGGCAGGCGAGCTTAACGGATATGAGCCGCCGTACCACGATTTTAACGGTATTACAAGTAAGTTTGGAGCGCATTTTATTCTTCGTGTTGACAAAATTTTAATGAAGAAAAAGTACAGCGATGCAATTATTAACGGGGTAAAGGCAAAGGATTTCCCCAACCTGCCCGTTGATTACGGCTACAGAGACAGTAAAAACTTCTGGTTCCATCGTAAGACGAGAATGAGAGCAGAGCTTTTGCAAATGCGTAAGGCATCTCTTGAATCCGTTCGCTACGCAGCTGACAGAGCTGACGATAAAATTAAATTTACTGACGAAGCCTTAATGACGATTTTAGGCGTTCCGAGAGTATTTTTATCCGTAGTGCTCAAGGGCTGTATTGATTGGGCAAGAGAAAATAACGTTGAGCTCATAACTGCAGAGCATATGCAAATCATTAACGATAAGCGTGCAAAGGAAAAAAATAAAAAATAAGGAGAAAAAATATGAAGGTAGTACTTGCAGGCGCCTTTGGTAATTTGGGCGCAGATATTTTAAAAAGACTTTTATTAGACGGTAACGAGGTTGTTGCCGCAGATATGGTTGAGCGTGATCTTGGTATTGAAGGCAAATATACATTTGCAAAAATTGATGCCACAAAGCCTGAAACAATGAAAGGCATTTGTGATGGGGCAGACGTTGTTATTACCACAATCGGTTTAACAAAAACCTCTGCAGACGTAACAAACTATCAAATTGATTATCAGGGTAATTTGAACCTTTTAAACGAGGCAAAAGCCGCAGGCGTTAAGAATTTTGCTTACGTTTCCGTTATTAAGGCAGATAAAGCCCCAAAGGTTCCTATGCTTCACGCAAAGTACTTGTTTGAAGAGGAACTTAAGAAAAGCGGTCTTAACTGGGTAATTTACAGACCTACGGGATATTTCTATGATATTGTTAAGGTATTTAAGCCGATGATTGAAAAGGGCGAAGTAACGCTTTTAGGCGAAAAACCTGTACATGCCAACGTAATTTCTACGGAAGATTTTGCAGATTTTATCGTGCTTCATATGTGCGACGAAGGTAAAATGTATGACATCGGCGGCAAGGAAACATATTCCTACGAAGAAATTGCAAATCTTTGCTTTGCCGCTGCAGGTAAGGAGCCCGTGATAAAGCGCGCACCTGCATTCTTATTCGACGTTCTTGCATTTATTAACAAGCTTAAAAAGAACGGTAAGGAAGCCATTTTACGCTTCTCAAAGTGGACGTTGACCGAAGAAATGGTAGGCGACACCGTTCACGGCGATATGAGCTTTGCCGAATACATTAAGGAAAGCTTTAAGGAGGAAAAATAATGGGCTGGGAGTTTTTAGGAATTATACTTGCAGTTTGCGCTGTGCTTTGCGCAGTAGGCTTTTATAAGTTTGTATATTTTCTTTCAATTGGATACGGCTTTGCGGTTGCAGGCGGCGGTATTGCTATTTTAATTATGGCTATTATCAATAATTGGGTTGATGCGCCTATTTGGATTACTGTTATTCAGGCGGCACTTTTCGTTGCTTACGGTATTCGTCTTTCAGGCTTTTTGCTTGTGCGCGAGCTTAAAAACATTTCCTTCAGGCAAACTGATGTTGCAAAGGATACTCTTGCAAAAAATGATGAAAAGAAAATGCCTATCTTCGTTTTAGCAACTATTTGGGTTAGCGTTTCAGTGCTTTATACTGCACAGGTTAGTCCTATGCTTTTTAGATGCTTAGAGGGCACAAAGGATATAATTGCGCCAATTATCGGTATCGTTGTATCAATTCTCGGTCTTGTCCTTGAAAGCATTGCAGATAATCAAAAGAGCGCACAGAAGAAAATTAATCCCAACAAGGTTGCAACCGAAGGCTTATACAAAATAGTTCGTTGCCCTAACTATTTGGGCGAGATTATCTTCTGGACAGGTATCTTTATAAGCGGTGTTTCATCATATAACGGTATAGGTCATTGGGTAACGGCAATTATTGCTTATATTTGCATTGTATTTATTATGTTCAACGGTGCACAGCGTTTAGAAAAACGTCAGATGGCTCGCTACGGTGACGATGCGGAATATAACGAATACGCAAACAAAACTCCTATTATAATTCCGCTAATTCCCATTTATCACTTAAATAAGAAAAAATAAAAAAAGAGGGAGTTGTACAAAACAGCTTCCTTTATTAAAAGAGGTTAATATGAAAGATTTTTCTGTTTCAATGGCATTGGTTGATTATATTCCGGTTATTCTCTTTGCTCTTGCGGCAATAATTCTTCAAAAAGATTTGTATAACAAAATGAGCAAGGGCGCTTTTGCACTGTTTGCCGCAGGAACAATAGATATTGTTATAGCAGGTGCTTTAAAGGCAACGTATAAGCTTTTATACGCGCTTAATATCTGTGATTTTCAAGCCTTGAATAATATGTTTTTCCCTGTTCAATCAATAGGCTTTTTACTTGCAGGCATTGGCCTTGTTGCTATGCTGTGCGCAAAAAAAGAAAAAAATGCGGCATTGGCTGTTGCCCCTCCCGTGTTTTCAGGAACCTTTGTATTTGTAGGCTTAATGGTTGCAGGTCTTGGCTTAATTGATACCGTGCTTTGCGTTATTTGCGCTAAGCTTAAAAAGCATTGGGTAATGGTATTATTTATTCTTTCCTTTGTGTGCTCACTCGGTATGGGATATTTATCTTCAAAGGATTTTGCCGAGGCCGCTATGAATTGGATTGCCGAAGGCGTTAACGTAATAGGTCAGGGCACCTTCTTTGCAGGGGTTATGATTCTTCATAAAAACGGGCTTAAAGACCTGAAATAAAGGACAGAAAATGGTAAAGTATATTTTATCAAGCATTGATTCTCTTTATCCTTTGGAAGAGATAAATTGCGAAAATTTTGCATCTTTAAAGGCTTCGGGTATGAAGTTTAATATAAAGGCATATAAAGCCAAGGGGTTAGGGCATGTATCGGTTATGCAGGCTAAAGGATTTTTCGGGCTTATGCAGATGGATACGGTTATTATAAATCCTAAGGAGGTCGATTTGCCGTTATATTCCTACGACCGCGTTTTTGCGATGGGCAACGATACGTTAATAGTGGAACTTTATGATACCTTTGCCAATAAAACAGACTGCAGTGCGCTTGAAAACGTAAAAAATGAATTTGCGCTGTTGCCGGAGCATAATTTAGGCTCTCATTGGTACGATGATATAAAACTGAAGGAGAGCATATCAAAAAGAGGCAAAAAAAGCGACAGAGCAAATTTTGATTTGCTTGTAAAAAAATATTTTGATGCGTTTTTGAGTTTGGGAAAAGATAATGAACAAGCACTTGGGAGTGTAAAGCAGGAAAAGGCAAAGGCATATGTTGACGGGTTGCTTGAAAACGGAGGACCGTCTACCGATGTTTTTACCAATAACATAGGTAAGGAAAAAACTGCCGAATTATTTTACACGGTTTTATTTGGTACAAAATAATATAAAAAGCACCTATTAGAAAAAAGCAAATCTAATAGGTGCTTTTTTTAAGCAACACGAGAAAACCGCCATAAAAAAGGTGCGGTAATTTTAGAATAAAAAACTGCCAACAAAAATTAGGCAGTAAGTTTAAAATAAAAAAACTGCCGTCAAAAAATGACGGCAGCAATTTCAAAATGAAAATTATTGAATAGAATCCTTAAGAGCTTTGCCGGCCTTGAAAACAACAGCCTTGCTTGCGGGGATTTCGATTGTTGCGCCTGTGGAAGGGTTCTTGCCTGTTCTTGCAGCACGAGCCTTAACCTCGAAAGAACCGAAGCCCATGATCTGAACCTTGTCGCCAGCCTTTAAAGCGTCGCCAATAAGCTCAAGAACTGCGCTAACAGCCTTTTCAGCATCCTTCTTTGAAATTTCATTTTTTGCAGCTAATGCATTAATCAAATCTGCCTTGTTCATTTTTTTATTCCTCCATAAATTAATAATTTATTGTTAACACATTGTGTTAAAGCACATATTAATATTACCATATTTAGTAGTAAATGTCAACACTTCAAATAAAAAAACAGTCTTTTTTTCTAATTTTTTTAACAAAATGGCAACAAAAAACACAAAAAGTGTTAATTTTAACGACTAAAGACAGTTGCAGTTGAGAAAATATCTTTTTAAATATAAAGAATTAAATGCAAATATGCACATACAGGCATTTAAATTTTATTGTGCAAACGTATATAAAACAACACCAAGCGAGTGCTTTGCGGCATTATTTTTTGTCAAAGGTTTTAATGTAACTGCGAACTTTTTTGCGCAAAGCAAGCTCCGGGTTAACCCCTGAGTCACGGCAAAGCTTAACGACCTTAAACAACAGTTCGCCTAAGGCATCCTCGCTAACAGGGAGAGTGTTGTCAAGCATTTCCTTTATGCTGTTTATATTCTGTATTTTATCGCAGCTGTTTATACCTGAATTTTCAGCTTTGTACTGAATTTTTTCGGCGTAGGATAAAGAGGGCAGCGCATCGGGAACGTCGTGCAAAACTTCGGCAACGCTGTTGAGCCCTTTTTCCGTTTGTTTAATTTCGTCCCAAGAAAGATCCTGAGAATTTGCAGATAATTCCTTAAACACCGTGGGGTGACGGTCAATCATCTTACGGCATATGGAATCGGTAATATCGCTAAAGTCAAACTCTCCACATTTTTTTCCTATGCAAGCATGGATAGCAACCTGAAACAGAACATCACCGAGTTCGTCGTACAGCCTGTAAAAATCATCATCGTCAATGGTGTCAACAGCCTCGTAGGCTTCTTCTATAAGATACGGACGAAGGGAGGCGTGCGTTTGCACAGAGTCCCAAGGACAGCCGTTACGCGCACAAAGACGTTCCGTTATTTCCAACAAGTGCTGGCAGTCATACTTATAAACGTCCGATAGGGTAGCTTTCTTCAAATATATACTTGCCGTATGGTTATATTCCTTTTGCATATCAAGCTCGTAAAGCTTGATTTCTTTTTTGTATTGGTTGCCGTTAAAATCTTCAATATAAAAATCAACGCTGTATTCGTCACCGTAAATTTCTGCCAGGGCGCACTTTAAGTCCGAAGCGATTAAATCGGAATCTATGCAGGTTATTACGTTGTCAAAATGTGTTGAAGGCATTTGCGATGCAAGCACCTCGGTAGAGGTATAGACTTTTGCGGAACCAACGTTTTTAAAAAAAGCCGAAGCACAGTCACCTACGGAAACACCGGGCATAATCTCTATGCTTTCCTTTGGAAGAAGAGCCACGGAGGTGTCGTCAAGAGCGTTGCCGTGCACGATATAACAGCAATCATTTTTTTCGGAAAGGTGTTGAGCAATAAGCTCGTTAAGCTCGTCAAAATCTTCTGCCTTTCCGTAAAGAAAATCAAGTGTTTCAAATTGAATTTTATATTCGTTAAGAAGCTTTGCTATAGGCATTTTTTCTGTGCGAAGTATAATACAACTTGAGCTTTTTATTCTTTCTAAAGCGGCAACGGTAAGGTTTTCTGCCTTGCCTGCGCCCGCACCGATTACAGTAATCATTTTAGTTCTCCGATTTGCGAATTTTTATACCTAATTTGTTAAAAAGCTTTATAACGCGTCTGCCACCGGGCAAAAAGTCAAGATCGTTTTCGTCAAAAACTTTGAGAAGCACAAGGGCAACGAGATAAACGGTTGCCGCAACGAGAATAATTCCGACGGTTACTAATTTTGAAATGCCGCCGCCGATTAAAATTTCGGCAAAGGGAATTTTTAACAGATAAATGACAGCAGCCATTATTGCGGTTGAAAGTAGGGGTAATGCAAGCGAATGTTTAAAATCAAAGCGTAAACAAGTGTGTTTGATTACGAAGATAACGTCGAGTATTGCGGCTATGGCATAGCAAGCAACGGTGCCAAGGGGAACGGCATAAATGTTAAGCTCGGGAATGGGTATCAAAACGAGATTTAATATAATTTTAACAGCCATACCTATAGCTAAATTTATAACGGGAATAAGCACCTTGCCAAGACCTTGGAGGATGCCCGCAGCTGTTTGTATAATTGCAAGGAACAAAACGCCAAAGGACAAAATCATTAAAAAGTCCTGAGCAAACCCAAGCTGTTGAGCACCGGTGAGAGTAACGGTATCAAAGGAATCTGTTTTATAAATGTATAAAAGCGAAAGAATTTCCTTTGCAAGTGTGAAAAAGCCCACGGTACAAGGCAGACCGAATATTAAAGCAAGCTTCAAGCCCGTTTGAGAGATGCGCCTAACCTCGCCTTCGCCTTCGGAGGAAAGTGCATCGCTGACAGCGGGAACTAATGACATTGAAAGTGCAACCGTCAAAACAGAAGGCATATTGATAAGTGTACCGCAATCGTTTTTCAAAAATCCGAAAAGCGCGTTGATGTAATTGCTTCCGTAGGAGAGTGCATTTTCTAAAATTGATTTTGCCATAACGGAGTCTACAGTATCAACCAATGGCTTTACTGCACCGCCGATAGTCATAGGTATTGCAATGGCTAAAAGGCGTTTTAAATACTTACCGTTGGCGTCTTTGGAATCGGAAAAGGTTAAAAATTTCTTTTTATCCTTTTGATACAGAACAAAAATGGTTATAAATGCCACTAATTCTGATATGGTTATGCCGAAAAGTGCACCTGCGGCACCCATTACGGGACCAAACTGATTGTTCCAGGAAATAGCAAAGTAAAAGCCTGCAATAAGCTTTATAATTTGTTCAACAATTTGCGTTATAGCCGTGGGCATCATATTTTGCATGCCCTGATAATATCCGCGGTAAGCAGAAAGTAGGGAAACAAACAAAAGTGAAAAAGCTATCGCAACAACAGGCTCCCAGGAATCAATAAGCAAGGCATCGGCAATAGCCTGTGCGCCCAAAAGCATCAGAGCAGTGGTTAAACCGCCGATAAAAACGAGCATTTTTAAAGACGACAAGAAAACTTTGTGCGCACCCTTAGCGTTGCCCTTACTTCTTTCTTCGGCAACGAGCTTTGAAATGGCAGTAGGAATTCCCGATGTTGAAAAAATAAGCAAAAAGGTGTATATGGGATATACGGTTGTGTAAATACCCATTGCCACAGCGCCTATTTCATTACGCAGAGGGATTTTATAAACGGCACCGATTACCTTGCATATAAGACCGGCAATTGCTAAAATAAAAGCGCCGTTTAAAAAGGATTTCTTTTTGTTGTTCATATAAAGCACCTCTGAAAAGTGTGTGATATAAAGTGCAACACACGGTTGATATATTGTAATTATATACCTTTTTACCAAAAATGTAAATGATAAAAGTAAACGAATACGCGCGTCAGGCGGAAGCGAGAAAGGAATCTGCTTCTTTGAACTGAAGAAAGTATTTGCAACATAATTGATTTAAGTATATAATATATACATTAAAAAAATGTTTGGTGAATTTTATGGCAGAAACTATTGCGGCAATAGCAACAGCCGCCGGCAAAGGCGGAGTAGCTATAATCAGAATAAGTGGAGAAAACGCTCATGAATGCTTAAACAAGGTGTTCAATAAGCCGAATATGGAAATGCGCAAAATGTATTACGGCGGCGTGTATGACGGTGAAACACTTATAGATAAATGCCTTTGTGTAAAATTTGATAAAAATGCTTCCTATACCGGTGAAGAGACTGCTGAAATACAGTGCCACGGCGGATATGCTTCTGCACGTGATATTTTGGAAACGGTTTTAAAAAACGGGGCAAGAATGGCAGAGGCGGGAGAGTTTACAAAACGCGCTTTCGTAAACGGAAGAATTGATTTATCACAAGCCGAAGCCGTAGGCGATATAATTGAGGCTGATACAAAAAGCGCTTCGCGTGCCGCGGCAAGATTGCTGTCGGGTTCGTTAGGTTCACTTATTGGGTCGTTTCAGGATTCCTTAAAAGAACTGCTGACGGCTATTGAAGCAGGAATTGATTATCCCGACGAAATAGACGAGCAACACACCACCGAAACGATTAGGGCGGAGGTTAATAAAATGCTTCCCCAAATCAACGGTCTTATTGAAGGTTACAATCGCGGCAGAATTACAAAGGAAGGCCTTCGCGTTTGTATTATCGGTAAGCCCAACGCGGGCAAATCGTCTCTGCTAAATGCTCTGTGCGGAAGTGAAAGAGCAATAGTTACACCTATAGCCGGTACAACGCGTGATACGCTTCACGAAATACTCGATTTTAACGGCGTAAAGGTGCACCTTTTTGATACCGCGGGTATCAGGCAAAGTCAAGACGTAATAGAGCAGGCAGGCGTAGAGCGCTCGAAGCTCACCTTGGAGGAAAGCGACGTTGTTTTGTGCTTGCTTGATTCAAGTGAAGCAGTTGATTTTTCTTGGCTTGAAACGGAAAAAATTGCCGATAAAAAGGGATTGTTCGTATTTAATAAGTCCGATTTGAAAATTTCAGATAAAACAGAGCTTCCGCTTAATTGGAAAAGTGTGGATATTAGCGCAAAAACAGGGCAGGGCATAGATGCGATTGTTCGGTTTGTAGGCGAATTTGCTAAAGAAAGTGATTCGTCAAGATCCCTTGCAATAACGTCACAGCGTCATTTGGAAGCGTTGGTTTTAGCAAAAGAATCTTTGGAAAACTGTCTTGAGGATATGCCCCCAGATATTTTAAGCATTGACTTAACAAATGCTTGGACAAGTTTAGGTGTTATAACGGGTAACACGGTTACCGAAGATATAGTAAATAATATTTTTGAGAAGTTTTGTGTAGGAAAATAAAATGGAATTTTTAGGCGGAAAATTTGATGTAGCGATAGTGGGCGCAGGTCACGCAGGGTGCGAGGCGGCTCTTGCTACGGCAAGAATGGGACTGAACACACTGTTGCTTACCTTAACAAAGGACGCGGTGGCGTTTATGCCCTGCAATCCTGCAATCGGCGGAACAAGTAAAGGTCATCTCGTGCGTGAGATAGATGCCCTTGGCGGTCAAATGGGCATTTGTGCGGATAAAACCGCAATGCAGATGAAAATGCTTAACACAAGCAAGGGCCCTGCAGTACACTCCCTTCGCAGTCAGGCAGATAAAATGGAATATCAGCTTTATATGCGAAAGGTTTTGGAAAATCAACCTAATTTAACGTTAAAGCAGGACGAAGCAAGTGAAATTTTAACTAAAAACGGCAGTGTAATAGGTGTTAAAACAGCCGTTGGCGCAATTTACGAGGTTAAAGCGCTTGTTATTGCAACGGGCGTATATATGAAAAGTCGTATTATTACGGGCGAATGGGAAAGAGCTTGCGGTCCCTCGGGTTTTGTAAATTCTCGCTTTTTGTCTGATTCGCTAAAGAATTTGGGACTTGAACTTCAGCGGTTCAAAACGGGAACTCCCGCCAGAGTTGACGGCAACACTCTTGATTATGATAAAATGGAAGCACAATGGGGAGAAATCACACCTTACAGTTTTTCTTTTTTAACAAAAGAGCCTGTACAGTCACCCACCCCGTGCTACTTGACTTATACAAACGAAAAGACACATAAAATCATATTGGACAATATTCACCGTTCACCCATGTACAGCGGAAATATAAAGGGAACAGGAACGAGATATTGCCCAAGTATCGAAGATAAAATAATGCGGTTTAAGGATAAAGAGCGCCATCAGCTTTTTGTTGAGCCCGAGGGTGCTTACACAACCGAAATGTATCTTCAGGGTCTGTCATCGTCGCTTCCTGCTGAAGTTCAGCTTGAAATGATACATACGATTCCGGGCCTTGAGCACGCCGAGATGGTACGCCCGGGATACGCTATCGAATATGATTGTATTGACCCCTTAATGCTTCACCCCACACTTGCTGTTAAAACAGTGGCAGGCCTTTACTGTGCAGGTCAAATCAACGGCTCATCGGGCTACGAGGAAGCGGCAGCACAAGGCTTGCTTGCAGGCATTAACGCCGCACTTTATATAAAAGGGGAAGAGCCGCTTATTCTTTCCCGTGCGGAAAGCTATATAGGAGTACTTGTAGATGATCTTACCGTTAAGGGTACTAACGAGCCATATAGAATGATGACCTCTCGCGCAGAATTCAGGTTAAGCTTGCGCCAGGATAATGCCGATGCGCGTCTTACGCCCTACGGCAGAAGAGTAGGACTTGTTGATGATGCCCGTTATGAAAGCTTTTTGAATAAGCAGGAAAGGCAGAAAGATGCGGCAGAACTTTTAAAGAACACGAAACTTTCCTACGAAAAAACAAAAGAGGTCTATGCAGAAAATGGTTTGGAAATTCCGTTAGGTCCCGTAACGGTAGCAGATATGCTCAAGCGCAAGGAATTTGATTTTAGTATTGTTTCCGAATTTGTTCCCGAGCTTAAGGACATAACTGCGGCGGAAGCCGTTTCGGTTGAAACTGACATAAAGTATGACGGATATTTAAAAAAGCAGGAAGCGCAAATTCAGCAAATGCAAAAGCTGGAAAAAAAGCTTCTGCCACAAAATTTTGATTATGGAAAAATTGCGGGATTAAGAATTGAAGCACGTCAAAAGCTTACAAAGCTGCAGCCTGCTTCAATAGGTCAGGCAAGCCGAATAAGCGGTGTTTCGCCTGCAGATATTGCTGTGCTGCTTGTTTCTATAGAAAAAGGTGAATTAAATGAGTGATACGTATAATTTAATTGCCCAAATTTTCGATAAAAATTCAATAAAAATGTCTTCAAAGCAAATAGAGCAGTTCAAAATTTATTTAGACTTTTTGCTGGAATACAACGAAAAGGTAAATTTAACGGCTATCACGGACGTTGAAGGCGTTATTGAAATGCACTTTGTAGATAGCTTAAAAGGGTTAGAGCAAGCCGAGCTTATTCCCAATGCGTTATGTGCAGATATTGGCACGGGAGCAGGCTTTCCCGGTGTGCCACTTGCGATTGCACGCCCCGATATAACGGTGGCGTTGGTTGACTCTCTTAATAAGCGCCTTGTGTTCTTGAACGAATTAAAAGAAAAGCTTAATATAAAGAACGTATATACTGTTCACGGCAGAAGCGAGGATTTAGGCACTGACCCTAAAATGCGCCAACAGTTTGACTGCGTATTTTCCCGTGCGGTAGCAAGAATGAATATCTTATGCGAATACGACCTTCCATTTGTAAAAGAAGGCGGTTATATGCTTGCGTGGAAGGGCCCCGCTGTGTATGATGAGCTTGCCGAAGCCGAAAACGCCATAAAAAAGCTTGGCGGAGAGGTGAAGGGCGTTTTCACAGCTTCCTTTGAGGACAGACAGCATTTTATAGCAAAAATCAAAAAGGTTGCTTCTACGCCCAAGCAATATCCACGTCAGGCGGGCATGCCTAAAAAGAAGCCGTTGGTATAGCTCCTTGTGTGTGAAGGCGCAATCGGTGCTTTGCCTAAATAATTATTGTTGACTTTACGGGCTGTTTTTGATAGAATAAACTAAACAACTATGGTTTGAGAGGTATTTTTATGATTTTTACATTAGGTACAACTGATGTACGTACAAAGACATATAGCAATTATGAAGCTCTTGAGCACGACTTGCTTTTGTGTGAGGCAGGCAGTGTGTTCGCAGGTCAGAAAAAGGGTACTGAAAACGCGTGGAATATGATTGCGGTTACAGACCATGATACAGGCGAATACTTTGGTTTGGGCGTTTTAACTGCAACTAATAAAGAACCCCACATTCTTGCAACGGAAAACAATATGCTTTTTATCGGAGCCGATAATTTTGTTATTGCTTTCGATATTATCGCAAAGCAGGTGCGTTCAATTATTCCTATGCCGAGTGATTTTATTGATTTCTTCTACCTTGCGAATAAAGGCATGGTATTTATGGTGCACAAAAAAGGTGTGCTTGTTAAGGACGATGAGGCGCAGGATATCTGGCGTGTTTCAAGGGGCAATATGCTGGGCTACTCATTAGAAAAGAATTTGTTTGTTATGGAGCTTGCCAACGGCAAAACTATAGCATTTAAAATTTCAAACGGTAAAGAGGTTAATTTGAAATAAAATTGCTTTAAACAAATTTACCGAAAGTATTACAGTACGCAAAAGGAAAGAAACGTTTTTGTTTCTTTCTTTTTTTGCAATAAATTCTGTTTAGGCGTGGCGTTTTACTAAAAAAACGTTAAAAAGATAAAATGCAACAATTTTGTGCGTGAACGTATAAAAAGACACAAGCATCACCGATATATAGGCGCTATATAATATAGAAACTTGACATTTGGTTAAATATACATTAAAATACTTAAATAAGAGTTAATTGGATACTCTTTAGCGTTAAAACTTATATATCGGCTTGTTTATGTAAAATTTTTACGGAGAATTAAGGAGTTTTTTATGAAAGCCAAATTACTTTGCTTATTACTGATTATTTCATTAACCTTTAGCACCGTGGTATTTGCCGCACCGCAAGGCTCTGCGGAAGAGCTTCCGTTCAAGTTTTCCGTTGCTTCGGCAGACGGCAGCGATATCATTCTCGATGCAAGTAATGATTACAAGGCACAGTTAAAGGTTATTATCGAGCCCGCCTCTGCGCTGGACGGTTATGGCGAAAAAATTACTCTTAACAAAGTAGAAAACACGTCTGACAAAGGGGAAGAGATTTCCCTTAACAATATTGAACGCGCAAAAGGCGATAAAGACCCATACATATATCGTAGCACGTTCAGCTTTTCTTCTGCCGACGTTGGTCATTCTGTTGTGTTCAAACTTTATTGGACTGATAGTAATAACGTTCCCAGAGAAACCGAAGCAGAGCTTCTTCTTGCAAAGCCTGCGCCCAAGGTTAGCATTAAGGCAGAGCCCGATATGTTTTCCGTTGCACCGGGTGGAATTATAACTATTAAGTATGAGGTTATAAACGTAGGTAACGTTGCCTTAAAGTATGTTACCTTACTCGATAATGAGGTTGCAAAAGTGCTTGACGAAGAAAATCCATTGCCCATTATCAAAAAAGACCGCAGTAATGAATTTTTAGCAGTAGGCGATTCCTATGAGGCTACGGTTTCCATTGAACTGGACGCAGTTATAACCTCAAAACCCAAGGCAATTTACAGCTATGCAGGAACAACCTATGAGCAGGAAGGCGAAGAAACGGTTCTTTCAGCGGCAGATATTATGCCCACCGTATCGTTGACGTGCGAGAATTATTCAGTTGCCGTTAAAGGCACTATGCAGACATTTATTTATGAAATAAAAAATGATTTTAACGTTACGCTTACAAATATTCGCGTATATGATAGTGAAAGTGATGACGCTAACTTAATTTACGGTCCATTCAGCTTAGAGCCGGAACAGCAATATACGGGCTCCTATGAGCTTCCTGTTACAAAAAGCGGCTTTTACAAGTTTAAAATAGTATACTCCTACGAGGGCGCTGACGGTGACAAGGAAATGCTTGTTAAAACCGATAAGGCTATTAAATTGCCAAATGAAGTTTATTTGCGTATAACAAAGATTTTTCCCGAAACAATTATGGAACCGGGAGAACTTACCTTTACCCTTACCATTGAAAACGCTACAAACTCCGAGCTTCGCAACCTTGTGATAAGCGAAGAAGGCAAGCTTATGGAAAAGCTTGAGCTTAAGAACACGATTGTTCCTGCGGCAAGCGATAACACAAGCGAAAAGCTTACCCGCGAGGTTACGGTTAATATACCTAAAACAGATACACGTGTAAAATTTAGCTTAAGCTACACTATTAATGGTGAGCTTGCTACCACAAACACAATTTATGACGTGCGCTTTTCACAAATACTTGCCACGCCTACGCCTACTGCAGAAGCAACACCGCAGCCGCCTGCAAATCAAAAAGATAACAGCCAGCTTATAATGTGGATTTTGCTTGGTATTTTGTGCTTATTACTGTTGGCTGGCATAATTGTGCTTCTCGTATACATTAAGAGGACAAATGCTCCTGATGAGGAAACCGAAAGAGTGCGCCGCAGAGTTACCAATGCCTTTGACGATGATTACGAAAATAATTATTCCGAACCTAAATACGATGATTCTTATGATGAAACGTTTGACGAGGAATACGCCGATGAGTTTGATGACGAAGGTGTAAAAATTTATAAGGGCAAAAAATAATAAGTAAACATTTATATCTAATAGGCAAATAATAAAATTTAAAAATTTGGTTTTCACCTGCCGTTTTTTCCACGGCAGGTGTTTTTTGCACCTAAAGTTAACGTTGATTTAATATTATTGAAGAAAAGCTTGCGTTTTGCGCCTAAAGTTAACGTTAATTTAATATTATTGAAGAAAAGCTTGCGTTTTTGCGCCTAAAGTTAACGTTAATTTAATATTATTGAAGAAAAGCTTGCGTTTTTGCGCCTAAAGTTAACGTTAATTTAATATTATTGAAGAAAAGCTTGCGTTTTTGTGCCAAAAGTTAACATTATTTTAATTA
>JAZNXV010000049.1:0-43371 GCA_045594045.1 Clostridia bacterium | reverse complement strand
AATCTTTTATAAAATTTTCATATACATAAATCAAATAATATAGTATAATTATATTCGGTATAGCTTTTATACCGAATATTTTTTTAGCGGTGAAAAATGAAAAATAAGAGTTCTGAACGTATAACCGTTTTATTTATTAGCATAATTTTAATAATTGCTTTAACCGTAGCGTGCTTTTTTATACGGCAAAACTATCTCTTTACCAACCGTGAGCGCCTCATTATTTTTGCTTACCAAACAAATTTAGGCGGTTCTGATTGTGAAGAATGGGCAAAGCACTTAAAAACGCGTTTTCCCGACGTGCCCGATTTCGAGATAACCCCCTATTTAACCCACACCGCAGGTACGGATACCGTAACTGTTTTAAAAGAAGACGGTTGGTCACAGATAGTTACCAGATTAGGTGCAGGTCAGGGCGATATTCTCTTTGTTAACAACAAAGTTTTTTATGACGTTTTGCTTAAAAACAAGCTTCTTATTCCCCTTGACGATACCTTTTCAAACGGAATTTTAGGTGATGACGGCAACATCTACGGCATTGACGTAACAGATTTAAAGACTGACGGTCTGCTCAACCTAGGCACTTCCGAACACGTTGGCTTCGGCGAGCGCTTGCCCATAAAATGCGTGGATAACGCCGTGTATAAGCGTAACGGTATAGACATCGAGCCAAGAGTAATCGCCGTTGTTTATGCAGGCACAAAATATCCCGATACCGCAAAAAATATTCTCAAATCCCTTTTTAGTGAGGTATGATTATGCAAAAGCTTAAGTATGCTTTTTTTCACGGACTTACTTTTATACTTATAGGCATTGTAGCAATCACCTTTATATCTGTGAGTATTCACGATACCGTTGCACAAATCAACTCCGCAAAAAACGGAATTGAGGTCTTAATGGTGGATACCGTGCTTTCAAGCGGCGGCACTCCTGAATTTGTAAGTCATATCAAAGAAAAAACAGGTGTAGACAACGTTGGCGTTGCAACGCTTGTTTCTTCCGATGCCAAGGACTATATAAAGACTATTGAAAACTACACTATGACCGATTATTTAAACTACCTGTGCGCCAGCAAAAACTGTGAGCTTATTGTAGTTTCAAAAAGTCTGCTTAGCGACGTTTATAAAATGAACAACATTGCGCCTTTATGTCTTGAAGGCGATTTTGAAGATGCGTGTTATTCCGACGGCGTCCTTTACGCATTAAACTTAAAATATTACTATTTTACCGAGTATGATGCTACGATTATTTCACTGCAGGAAGATGCCTACGGTATTCTTTTAAACGGCGACCATACCGCAGAAATGCGCACTTATATCAACAAACTGTATTTGGGGGAATAAATTATGTACACACAGAATTCTGAAACAAAAAAACGCAGCTTCGCTGCCGCATTTATCATAATATTGCTGATAATTCTGCTTACTGTTGGCACATATGTCTGTGCCGCCGTGTTCGTACCGAACACTAATCCTACGGCTTTATCGGCAGCCATTTTATTGGTGCTTATGCTTTTGTTCTACTTTTTAACTAAGGCAGGCTTTTCGTCATACACCTACACCTTTGACGGAAAAAGTCTTGAAATCAAGCAGTTAACAGGCAAAAGATGCATCAAAAATATCGTTATTGATAAAAAAGACATTACCCAAATTAAAAAAGGCTCGTTTGGTGTAAGGCTTTTCCCTTACGGAACTGTACCTCACACTATCGTAACCGATAAAAAAAGTTTTTCCGTGGCTATCGACAGTTCTATGCTGGCTTATTTAACTACCCCCTGCTACACCGATGCATATATTGATAATAATTTTGACTCTTTAATCGAAAAGCTTAAGGAGCTTATTGCAATTCCTTCCGTTAAGGAAGCTCCCCTTGCCGATATGCCTTTTGGCAAGCCCTGTGCCGACGCTTTAAAATACACTCTTGAGCTTTGTGCAAGCTTGGGTATGGAAACGAAAAACGTCGATAATTATTGTGGCTGGGCTGAAGTCGGCTCCGGTGAAAAGCTTATAGGAATTCTATGTCATCTGGATGTTGTTCCCGTAGGTGACGGTTGGAATACCGACCCATTTTGTGCTCTTGTAACCGATAAAGAAATTTTCGGTCGCGGTGCCATTGACGATAAAGGCCCCGGTGTTGCCGCTATTTATGCCGTTGCCGCCGCAAAAGAAGCTTTAGGCGATTTATCCGTAAGAGTCCGCCTTATTTTCGGCTGTGACGAGGAAAGCGGCTGGGGCTGTATGGACAGATACGCTTTGACCGAAGAAGCTCCTCACATTGCCTTCACCCCCGATGCCGAATATCCCGTTATTATTACCGAAAAGGGCATTGCCTGTTTTACCATAAATACAAGCCTTGAAGAAGGCGATTATCAGCTTTATTTAAGCGGTGGCTTAAGGCACAATATGGTGCCCGATAAGGCTCACGCGACTGTTATCGGCGATATGGACAGACTTGCCAACGTTTTAAGCAGCTTTGATGCACAAAAGCACGGTATCTCCTACTCTGTTAGCGGAAACAAGCTCGAAATTGACTCTGTGGGCGTAGGTGCTCACGGTTCAACTCCCGAAATCGGTGTTAACGCCTTCTTTGAGCTTTTTAAGCTTTTAGATATGCTCGATTTAAAATCAAGCCAAGGAAAATTCGTCAAGGATATGCTTTCCGTATTCGTTGATAAAATTGACGGAAGCGGTGCAAATCTTAAGCTTGAGGATGAAGCTTCGGGCAAGCTTTCACTTAATTTAGGTATGTGCTTCATAGGAAAAAACACAACCTTTGAGGATATGGCTGACGATTCCTGCCGCATTGTTATTGACATAAGATACCCCATTTCCTACGATATTAAGGATATATCTGCAAGGCTCCAGAGTGCACTGCCTGATTCCTGGGAATGTGAAATTCTTCACGCTCAAGCTCCCCATCACGTTTCAGAGGATTCCCTTTTAGTTCAAACCTTGCTTTCAGTTTATAAGGAATATACAAAGCGTGACGACAAGCCTATAGCCATCGGCGGCGGTACTTACGCCCGTTCTCTTCCAAACAGAGCAGTAGCTTTTGGCATACAATTCCTCGATAAGCCAAATACCGCCCATCAGCCTAACGAATTTGTTGAGCTTGAAGATTTACGCATAAGTGCAAAAATGTTCGCAACGGCTATTGTGCGACTTATTGAAAACGTTTAGAATTCAATATTATGCTGTATTTTTACAGTAATTTTTTGCGTGTTCTTTCTATATACGATTAACCGTAATTTTCGATTGTGAAAAAACGCAATATTTGATATAATATAAAATAATTTGCAAAATGGTGAATGTATGTTTAACATTGGTTTAGGCGATACTGTTATCACCCGTAAAAGCCATCCTTGCGGAAGCAATGCATGGCGTTGCACGAGAACAGGTGCCGATATTAAATTACAATGCTTAAAATGCGGTAGAATAATAATGCTTGACCGTGAAGAATGTAAAAAACGAACAAAAAATATAATTAAGGCGGAAGATACTCAAAATGGCTAAAAAATACAAAGGTGAACTTTTTAATTTATTTGATGTTGAATATCCGGACGTTGCAACTAATTCTGTTGAAGAATCCGAAAAAGACACAGGCTTTTTTTCCATAACAGAGCTTGATGAAAACTCTGATGGCGCCGAGGCTTCGGAAGCAAAAGAAGAAAAGGAATTGTCCGGTGCCCAAATCTCGCTTTTCGATTTTGAATTTTCAACCGACGCTGACATTTCTGACCCACAGCCTCAGCAGATAAAAAATGAAACAACAGAAAAAAGTAAGCCACAAAAAATGCGTACCTGGGCAACAAAAAAAGCGAGCGTTGCTCCCACCGAAAACGATGTTCCCTCCGCGGCGGAAATGCGCGCAAAGATTGACGTTGATGCTTCTGCCATAAGTGGTGTTGAAGAAGATCTTGACCTCGAAATTATACCTGAGAATGATGAAATCGAAGAGATTGACGTTGATAATATCGGTTTTGAGGTTACTCCTTTAGTAACTAAACAGAAGGAGAAAAGGCCCTCCTTAAAAAGCTTTATACAGTCTATAAATAAAAATTCAAAGCAATCTGATGCAGGCGTTGAAGCTGCTACAGAAATCGGTGAAACTGAAGAAGCTTCGAAAACCGACAGAGAAGAAACGTTTTTTGTAGAATGTAACGGTCAATCATCATCTTTCCGCAACGGCAAGCTCGTGCAAGAAGATGATGAAGCAAATAAAGATGTAGCAGTTGAAGCCTTTGATTTAGATTCTTTAACCAAAGAATTTGACGCTACCGAAGCCGAAACAGACGAAGCCGAAGATGCTGACGTTGATGTTAAAGTCCAAGTTGACGCATTTGTCGCAACAAGCGAAGATGTTGACGTTGAATTTGATGCTGAAGCTGAAACCGAAGCCGACTCCACTGTTATTGAAGCCGAGGCTATCGTCTTTGATAATGATACCCAAGCCGAAGATGCTGACGTTGATGCTAAAGTCCAAGTTGACGCATTTGTCGCAACAAGCGAAGATGCTGACGTTGAATTTGATGCTGAAGCTGAAACCGAAGCTGACGCTACTGTTATTGAAGCCGAGGTCCAAGCCGAAGAAAATAACGAAGAAGAAAATTCATCAAATGACGGCTATGACTTTATTCTTGATGACGATTCTCTTTATTATGCACCCGAATTCAACAGTAAGGATTCTGAAATCTCTCAGCGCGTGATTCGCTTTGACGAAATAAAAAACAAGGCTGTTTTGGAAGACTTTGAAACCCCATACCTTGTTAATACAAAAGGCGGTGAGCGTATTCGCTACAGGCTTTCTCTCCCTTCAACCCGCAACGCTAAAAGGAACAGATTAAAAAGGTCTGTTATCACCTGGATTTGCACAGTTTTATTAGCAGTTTTAATTGCCGTTACATTACGTGCCTTTGTGTTCTTTATTGCCACCGTTGACGGCGAAAGCATGATGCCTACGTTAAGAGGCAATCAACAGCTTTTCGTTACGAAATACGATTATTGGTTTACCCCTATAAAGCACGGTGATATAGTAATTTGCCGCTACGGCACCGAAGATTACCCCGACGTGTACGTTAAACGCGTAATCGCAGTAGGCGGTGAAACTGTTTGTATCAGAGACGGTGTTGTTATGGTTAACGGCAACCCCATTAACGAGCCGTATATCAGTGAAGCACCCGTAAAGGATTTACCGTCTGTTTTTGTTCCTGTAGGTTGCGTTTTTGTAATGGGCGATAACAGAAATAATTCCGCAGACAGCCGCTTGAACCAGGTGGGTCCCATAAAAGAATCCGACGTTATCGGTAAAGTGCGTTTTAGCGTGCTTCCGTTCGGTGCAATTTCAAACGGTGAGGTTTAGCTGTGAAATACCTTGTTTTATCTGATATTCACGGAAATATCGTTGCGCTTGAAGCGGTTTTGAACGCAGTACCAAAAGATCGTTATGACAAGATTCTTGTGCTTGGCGATAATTTAGGTGACGGTCCCTCTCCTGACAAGGTTTTAAATACCTTGAAGAAGTATGATACCGTTATGATTGCAGGTAACCGTGAGGAACTTGCCCACGGTCATTTTAACGGGTTCAGCGAAACTCAAACGTCACTTCAGTGGAAATTTATGCGCGATTCATTATTATCCTTGAGCGATGAGCAACGTGAGTTTATCTGTTCATTAAATAACCAGGCACGAGTTGATGACGGTTCCGTTTCTATAAAAATGGTGCATGGTTCTCCCTTTGGTATAAGAGATTTGCTGTATTATTATGACCGTCAGCGCCTTGAAGAGTGCCTTGACTACATAGATGAGAATATTCTCCTTTGCGGTCATAACCATTTTCAATTTGCTTATACCTATGGGCAAAAACTCGTCTTAAATCCAGGCTCCGTAGGCTTAAGTCAAAAAGGCGAATCCTTTAGAGCAGATTACGCATTGATAAACATTTCCAACGGTCAATATTCCTTTGTTCTTGACCACGTTTATTATGATGGTACTAAAATCAAGGAAGAATATATCTCCCGCGGGCTTTGGGATTGCTCTATCTGGGGACAGGTAGCCTACAGAGAGATGCAGGAAGGTAAAATGTACATAAAGGGCTTTGCCCGCTTTGCTTTTAATTTAGCTAAATCAAAAAACGCTTGCACCCACCCCATTGACGACGATATTTGGATTGAGGCTTGCAACACTTGGGATTGGACTCCTTCTGATTAGAATCAGACACTTTTACTCTTGCTTTGATAACCTTAAAGGTAAAGCATATTTTATAAATCGCTGTGCTCAGGCAAAGCAAAAGGGCTTATTGCCTTTGCTTTACTGAGCCTGTTGTTTTTCAGTATCTTAAACAAATCAGCCCGTTGCTGTAATAAGAAAATATCAGGAGTGCAATATCTATGCTTATAGGTAACGTAGAACTTAAAAACAATTTAATATTAGCTCCCATGGCGGGCGTTACAGATAACGTATATCGCGATATTTGCTTTTCCTTCGGCGCAGGTATGACCGTTACAGAAATGGTAAGTGCAAAGGGCTTGTATTACGACAGCGCCAACACCGCATCGCTTCTTGCCCCATCTGGTACACACCCCGAAGCAGCACAGATTTTCGGCTCTTCCCCCGAAATAATGGCAGGTCAGTTATCTTCGCCGTTTTTTGACAGCTTTGATATTATCGACATAAATATGGGTTGTCCCGCGCGAAAAATCATCTCTAACAATGAAGGCAGTTCCCTCATGCGCGATTTAGGGCTGGCTAAAGAAATAGTTTCTGCCTGCAAAGATGCAACAAAAAAGCCCATAACGGTAAAAATTCGTGCCGGCTGGGACAGTTTTGTTGCAGATAAATTCGCTTACGGATTAGAGCAGGCAGGTGCTTGTGCTATAGCCATACACGGCAGAACAACCGTTCAAGGCTACAGCGGAAAGGCTAATCTTGATTACATAAAGGCAGTAAAGGAAAACGTTTCTGTTCCCGTTATAGCCAACGGTGATATTACCGGTGCCGCTTCTGCCGAAAAAATGCTTACTTATACCAAGTGTGACGCTTTGATGATAGGCAGAGCCGCCCAAGGCAGACCTTGGATTTTCTCAGAAATTTTAAGTGGGTTAAATAAAACTGACTTCTCTTTAAGTCACCAACAGAAATTAAACGTTGCCCTTGAGCACGGAACACGTTTAGCCAAGGCAAAGGGCGAATACACTGCTATGAGACAAATGCGCAAGCACATCGCATGGTACACCCACGGTATGCCCAAGGCCGCAAAAATACGCGGCAGTATGGCAAATATAAAAACTCTTGAAGATTTTTACAGTCTTATTGAATATTTGTGTTCCTTGGACAACGGTTCAGCCATTGTTTAAGAGTTAAGGTGCTGTCGGAAAGCATACCGTCATACACCTGTTTTTCAGTTAACATCCCGACCACGTTTCGATCGTTATCAACAACAGCAAGAATAAAAAAGCTTTTGCCTGCAAAAAGTCTGTAGGCATCTATAACTTTTACTTCGCTGCTGACTTTGATAAGTTTTATGTTTTGCGTTTTATACCAATTTTTTTCTCTAAGCCCTGTATAGCAGGGTTTTTTTAACGCCCTTAATGATGCTATTGTAATAAAAGCAGCCATAACTATTGAGCTTCCTCTGCCGAAAAATAACAGTTCGTACAGATTAAACAGCATTAAGCATGCCGAAGCTGCAATTCCAAGCTTAACGCACCTTAAATAGCCTTTTTTGACGCCCCAGAGCGTTTTAAACGCCGCCGAAAGTATTCTGCCTCCATCAAGGGGATATACGGGTATTAAATTAAACATTGCCATACTGTAACAATATTCCACAAAGTCATTCCAAACAGGTAAAACACCCAAGCTCACTGCATTCTGCCACAGATACCCAAGCAGCAGACTTGTCAGCGGTCCTGCGCAGGCTACAATTGCCTCAAATGCATAATTTTCTTCAAGTCCGTGCATTTGTGCTTCGCCACCAAAAATATATATTTCTATACTTTCGGTTTTTATTCCCAAACCATAAGCAACCGTACAATGAGCAAGCTCGTGTGCAAACACAGCGCATACCGCAGCAAGCGCCATTGAACCACTGCCTGCGAGAATCCACAACACCATACAAGCGGCCATTGGTGCGCTTATTTTTATTTCTACGTCCTTAATAGAAAAAATTGTCATCTGCTCATATATTCAAATGGGTTGACGGCTATACAGTTTTCGTATAATTTATAATAAGCTTCACCGTTAGTGTAGCCTATTACAGTTCCTTGCTTAACACGGTCACCTATTCTGTACAATCCGGTTGCTCCGCTATACACGCTTAATTTTCCATCGTTGTGGCGAAGCGTAAATCGATCTTTTTCGCATACCTCTATAACGCCGTCTGCCACAGCCATAAGCTCCGAAAACTCATTGCAGTCAAGCACTATTACGGTTTCGCCAAATACGGCTTCCGCACGCATTTCACAATCTGCCGGTGCAATCAGCTTTGTAATACTAACGCTACCCGATGCCGCTATATCCTCACTACTATCCATAAAAAATACCTGTCCCAAGCTTTCCTTGATTTTAAAATCTTCCTCAAGGCTAAAGGCAATTCCTTTTTTAAATTCAGTAGCAAAAGCCCCTTTTCCAAAGCTGATATAAAGCACAAAAAAGCCTATCAGCATCAGTACACCAATGGCTATTGCACGTTTATGTAAATTTTCCATAAAAAAACACCCCCGCACAATAAATATGTGCGAGGGTGAAATTTTATTCTTTTTTAACTACCGTTATACAAATTAGAAGCTGTTTGCCAAACAAATAAAGCTAAATACACCAATAGCCAAGGCAGAAGCCTCAGCTATCGTTCATTTTATGTGGTTATATAAAACATTTGATATGGCAAATGTTACGTCCTTAACACTACTTTGTAAACGGTTTAATAGGTCTGTTTATACAAACGCTTTCAACCAAGCCGATGCCTATCATATTCGTCAGCATATTCGAGCCGCCGTAAGAAACAAACGGCAACGGGATACCCGTTATAGGCATAATTCCCATAACCATTCCGATATTTTCAAAAATGTGGAACATAAACATAGCCATTATACCCACTATAATCATTTTGCCGTAGGTATCAGACGCTTTATGCTGAACCAAATACCACATACGGATTTCCATCGCCGTGTACATACCGATAAGTATAAGCCCACCTAAAAAGCCCATAGATTCGCTTATTGAGGCAAATATAAAGTCAGTATGAACTGCATAAATATCACCCGATTGGCTTATGGAATCCTGCCCTAAAATACCCTTGCCAAAAAATCCTCCCGAGCTTATGGCAATTTTTGAGTATTTTAACTGTTCAACGTCTTCCCCTGTGAAGAAATTTATAATTCGGCTTTGCTGTTGCTCGCCCATTAAGAACCACAGCGCAACGCAAGCAAGCAAAAGCGACCCTGCCAAAATACCCAGATGCTTCCACTTCATACCGCCGATAAATATCATAATTACAAAAATGAAAACGTATACGAGAGACGTTCCCACATCCATTTGCATTAAAAGAGCCGCAACGAATATTGCCATTGCGCCAAAGGTCCAAAGCCAATCGGTAAATTTTTCAAAGCTTTCCTTTTGCGAAATAGTTTTTGCAAGCACTAAAACCAAGCCCAGCTTACCTACTTCAGTAGGCTGAAAATAAAAGTCCTTTGTTATTTGAATCCAGCCGCGAGTTCCGCCCATTACTACGCCGAAAAACGACGCATATAATATAAGACCTACGCAAATGCCTATTACAACGAACCAGATACGCGAATAAATATGATAATCAAGCATACCTACGCAAACCAATGCCACAAAGCCGACGGCTATCCAAAGCAAATGTTTTGTCGCCGTATTGAAATTCAAACGCGAAAGAGTTTCAAGCAAGGTTGTTTCCTCGCCGCTTTGAGAAGCATCAGCCAATGCCGCCAATATGGCAATCAGCCCAAAAACAACTATTGCGCCGATTATCAGCAGTAAAACATACTCGATATTATGCAGTTTTCGTTTATCAAAAAGCCACATAGATTTTCTCCAAAATATATATCGAATATATTATACCACAACAATTATTTTTTTTCAACGCTTATTATTTCAGACGAAAAACTCGGCTTAAAAATAAATTTAGAGCTATTTTACGGTTATATTGCCTGCTTGTATGCAATTACGGGTAGCTTTGCGCATAAAAACGCACCGGTGGAGCTACGCTCAATGCTTATTGAAATATTATCGTAATCGGGCTCTATGTACTTAACCGTGGTGGCAATTATATCAGCCGTCATCTTTAAAATAAATTCTGCCGAAACATTTGCGCGGTCGCGGGAAATAACTGTCATAAGCCTTTGCTTTGCAGTTTTTTTACTCTTTCCTTTTTTGAAAAATCCAAACATTCTTTGCCTCCTCAGCCTACTGCCTTTTTACCCAACAGTTTTTCAACCAGCGTACCGAACGTAACAGAAACGTTAATTGGTATATTTTCACCCATCAAACGCTTTGCGATATTTTCATACTCTCTTCCCGCTTTGCTCATAGGAAGGTTTACTGCCGCCTCACCTAAATTTGTGGCGCGGACTATAGATGCATCGTCAAGTATCGCCCCTATTGCCTTTTGCCCCAAAATATCTTCCACGTCTTCAAGGGTAAGCATATCGCCCGCCTTAACAAGTTCCTTTTTAATTCTGTTTACTATTAAGGAAATATGCGAAATTTCGCAAGACGCCATCAGTCCAATAACGCGGTCGGCATCGCGTACAGACGAAACCTCCGGAGTACAAATCACAATAGCCTCATCTGCCCCGGCAACAGCGTTTCGGAAGCCTTGCTCTATTCCTGCAGGACAGTCAAGCAAAATAAAATCGTATTTATTTTTCAGTTCGGAAAGCAAATTTATCATTTGCTCTTCATTTATGGCGTTTTTATCACGGGTTTGGCTTGCAGGCAGTAAGCTTAGATGTTCTGTACGCCTGTCCCGTATTATAGCCTGATTAAGCCTGCACTTGTTTTCGATTACGTCAACAATATCAAAAACTATTCTGTTTTCCAAGCCCAAAACCGTATCGAGATTTCTTAATCCTAAATCCGTATCCACAAGCAAAACCTCTTTGCCGAGCTTTGCAAGCGCACACCCTAAATTTGCGCAAGCGGTAGTTTTTCCCACTCCGCCTTTACCTGAAGTTACCACGATTACCCTTCCCATAAAAAATTACTCCTTGTTATATTTTCTTCGGATATCATACTGCCTAAAGCGGCTTTTTTAAAGAACTGTTTTTGTCGAAAACGGTCTTTTGACAAAACAAGTAAAAACGCAACAAAATATTCTTATGAAAATTGACAAAAATAATAATTGAATGTATAATGATATTATAAAAACACAAGGAGAACTAATATGAAACAAGCAACAAAACAAAATACCATTGGCGAAATTATGGATATGAACCCGGAGCTTGCCGCATTATTTTTAGGGCACGGTATGTTTTGCATCTCATGCCCCAGCGCACAGATGGAAACCTTAGAAGAAGCCTGTATGGTGCATAATATTGACTGTGATTCACTTTTAGATTTAATCAACAAATTTTTAGCTGCTGACGATATGCCCGACGAAGCAGATGACGTAAAGGAGAACAACTTATAATATGATTGCTATAGCTTGCGACCACGGCGGCTATGAGCTTAAATTGGCTATTATTGAGCTTTTAAAAAGCCGCGGAATTGAATATAAGGACTTTGGGTGTGACTCTACTGCTTCCGTAGATTATCCCGACTATGCATATCCCGTTGCAAAAGGTGTTGCTGACGGAGATTTTGAAAAAGGTATTTTAATTTGCGGAACAGGAATAGGTATGAGTATTGCCGCTAATAAGGTTAAAGGCGTTCGCTGTGCCCTTTGTGCAGACACTTTTTCTGCCCACGCAACGCGCGAGCATAATGATTCCAACGTTTTAGCCTTGGGCGCACGCACAACGGGCGTAGGGCTCGCTCTTGACATTGTAGATGTTTGGCTGAAGTCCGAATTTACATGTGGCAGGCATAGTACAAGAATCGAAAAAATCAGCAAAATAGAAAACGGTGAATTATAAGATTAATTCACCGCTAAAAAATTTAAGGCACACTTTGCAGGTGTGCCTTTTTTATATTTCTTATTCAAAAAATCTGCTTATCGCATACATAATTCGGCAAGGTTGCCTATACTGTTTCTGCTCACAAAATTGCTTTTCCTATTTCGTATTCAGCAGACTTGCCTATCTTATTCTTGCACAAACTGGCTGTTATAAAGCTCAAAATAGAAACCTTTTTTATCAAGTAATTCCTGATGAGAGCCTTGTTCAATTACGTTGCCGTCCTTTAAAACAAGAATAACGTCGGCATTTTGAATAGTTGAAAGCCTATGTGCTACAATAAAGCTTGTTCTTCCCTGCATAAGCGTCGAGAAAGCATCTTGAATTTTCTGCTCGGTACGGGTATCGATGCTTGAGGTAGCCTCGTCTAAAATAAGCATCGGCGGTAGGCAAAGCATAACGCGTGCAATACACAAAAGCTGCTTTTGCCCTTGAGATAGGCTTCCGCCGTCTTCGCCGATAACGGTATCATAGCCGTTTGGCATTCTCTTAATAAAGCTATGAGCATGAGCCGCCTTTGCCGCTGCTATTATTTCTTCTTCCGTGGCATCTTCCTTGCCAAAGGCTATATTCTCTCTGATAGTACCTGCCCTCAACCAAGTTTCTTGCAAAACCATTCCGTAGCTTTGACGCAAGGATTTACGGGTTACTTCATTTATATTTTTTCCCTCTACAGAAATTTTGCCCTCGTCCACGTCATAAAAACGCATCAAAAGGTTTATTACGGTTGTTTTACCTGAACCCGTAGGTCCTACTATAGCTACGCGCATACCCGATTTTACGTCAAGGCATAAGTCGCGAATCAAGGGCTTTTCCTTATTGTATGAAAAAGAAACTTTATCTAATTTTACGTTGCCTGAAACTGCACCTAATTCCCAGTCATTATCCTTTGTTTGCGGCTCTTGCTCAATCAATTCGAACACTCGTGCCGCGCAGGCAAAAGCGTTTTGTATTTCTGTTATAACTCCGGAAATCTCGTTAAATGGCTTGGTGTATTGATTAGCATAATTCAAAAAGCTTGAAAGACCGCCAACCGTAATACCCACACTGCCGCCCGAAAGGGCTAAAATGCCGCCAAACAACGCAACTGCGGCGTACACAACGTTGTTAATAAAGCGTGTTGCGGGATTGGTTAAGGACGAAAAGAAGGTTGCCTTTAACGAATGCTTCTCGAGGCGAGTATTTATTTCATCAAACCGCTTTAACACGTTCTTTTCGTTACTAAACGCCTTAACTACCTTCGCACCGCTTATCATTTCGTCAATAAGCATCGTTTGCTCGCCACGGGTTTCCGATTGAGTTTTGAACATTGAATACGTGCTTTTTGCAATAAAATTAGCAACAATCAACGAAAGCGGCGTGAGCACAACTACAACAATGGCTATTTTGTAATTTAACAGAAGCATAAACACAAGAGTGGTTATTATAGTAACAGCACCCGTAAAAAACTGCGTAAAGCCCATTAAAAGTCCGTCGGCAAATTGCTCCGTATCGGTAATAATACGGCTTACAAGCTCACCGGTGGGATGTGCGTCCAAATACCTTAACGGTAATACCTGAATTTTATCAAATGCCGCCTGCCGCACGTTTTTAACAACGCCGAAGGTTACCTTGTTATTTATTGTTGAGGATATCCATTGCAAAACAGATGCTATTAACGTAATTACCAGAGCAACTATCAGGCAATACAAAATGCCATTAATATCAACGTTGTTTTGCCCTATAGCCTTGTCAATGGCTCGACCTATCAGAATCGGAATATACTGCATAAGCACAACCGATACTGCCGAAACGCCTACAGAAGCAAAAAGCAGCACCTTAAATTTACCTAAATATCTAAGTACTTTTTTTAATACGGTCTTATTCATGCCTTATCCTCCTCTACTTGAGAATAGTGCACTTCACGATAAAACTCGCAATTTTCCAAAAGCTCTTTATGTGTGCCAATTGCCGCAATTTTACCGTCGTCTAAAACAACGATTTTATCTGCGTGACTGATTGAAGCGGTACGCTGTGAAACTATAAATACCGTTATATCTTCCAATTCCTTTATTGCCTTGCGCAAGCGTGCGTCGGTTGCGTAATCAAGAGCAGATGCGCTGTCGTCTAAAATAAGAATTTTCGGTTTTCTCACAAGAGCGCGTGCAATAGTAAGGCGTTGCTTTTGACCGCCTGAATAATTCCTGCCCTTTTGTTCAACGGGAGAAAGAAGCCACAGCTCCTTATCCTTTAAAATACTCTCCGCCTGAGCTGTTTTAATTGCTTGAAGCAATTCATCGTCCGTAGCGTTTTCGTTTGAAAACAACAGGTTATCCTTTATCGTGCCCTTAAAAAGCTCTGCCTTTTGGGGCACCATACCTATTAAATTGCGCAGAGCATCAAAATCGTATTCCTGCACGGGCTTGCCAAAAACCTTTACCTGACCTTCGGTTGCATCGTAAAAACGCGGTATCATATTTATTATACTTGTTTTTCCCGAACCCGTACCGCCTATTATCCCAACGGTTTCACCCTTTAACACCTTAAAGGTTATATTTTCAACAGAGGGCTCTCTGTTTTGACCGTACGTCAATGATACGTTTTCAAATTCTACGGCAGGCGAATTAAAATCAAATTCCTTTTCAACACCGTTTTTCTGAGAAGGCTTTATTTCCATTACGGCTTGAATTCTGTTTCCGCAGGCAAAGGAACGGGTAATATTGATAATTAAATTGGCAAGCTTTATAAGCTCAACAAGAATTTGCGTCATATAGTTGTAAAGCGCAACCAGCGCACCTTGAGTAATAATTCCTACCTCAATTTTCAGTGCACCCGAATACACAAGATACGCAATAGCCAGGTTAATAACTACATATGTTAATGGATTCATAAGTGCAGATATTCGACCAACTATGACTTGTTCGTTAACAAGACGTTTGTTTTTATCGTTAAACCGTTCCTGCTCGTTTTCTTCCTTACAAAACGCCCTAACAACTCTGACGCCCGTTAAATTTTCTCTTACCGCGGCTAAAACGACCTCTAATTTTTGCTGAACCTTTTTGTATAACGGTATTGATGCAAGCATTATTGAAAAAACTATTACCGATAACAGAGGTATCGCCACAACAAATATAAGTGCAAGCTGGGGCGAAACAAAGAACGCCATAATCATTGAGCCGAACACCACAAAGGGAGAGCGCAAAAGCAAACGAAGCGTCAAATTGATGCCGTTTTGCACTTGGTTTACGTCACTTGTGATTCTTGTAATCATGGTTGAAGTGCCAAGGCTGTCAAATTCCGCATAGCCAAGATGGCAAATATGCTCAAACAGCTTGTTGCGTATTTTAGTTACTACGCCTACTGCGGCCTTTGCGGCAAAAAACTGTGCAGTAATGGAAAACGCAAGACCTACCAGACCAAATCCTACAAGAATCAAGCACATTTTTATTATGTAGCCGCTTCCCTGTCCACCGTTAATTCCGTTATCAATAAGACTTGATATAATCAACGGAACAAAAAGCTCCAAAAGGGCCTCACACATTTTCAGAAGTGGACCTAAAACCGTTTCCTTTTTATAAAATTTTAAGTACTTTAAGAGCTTCAACATTTACTGTTTTTCTCCTTATAGTAGCAATCGTTTTCTATTGAACAGCCTCCGCATTTTGTACAGCCCGCCTGCTTAAAAGGCGAAAGCTTATACTCAACAAGCATTTTTCCTAACGCTATGCCCATTTCGATCAATTCTTCACTTTCGCAGGGCTTTAATAAAGCAAAATCACAATTATCCATAGGTCTGAAAGGCATAATTGTAGGAAACACGCCTATTTTGCAGAGCTTTTCACATTCCCTTAAAATATCCTCCTTTGGCTGAATTCCACCAATTAAAACCGTTGAAACCTGCCCGAAGCCAAATTCCTTTACAGCCAATTCAAAGGCACTGTAATAATGCTCGTAGCTTATCCTTGATTTCCCGGGGCAAATCTCTCTGCGCAGAGCATCGTCAGCTATTTCAAGATTCATAATTGCGGCACTTGCCCCCGCCTGCTTTAGATTTTTAATTTTTGTTAAATCCTCGGGCGGTGCAAACTCAACGGCAATTTTGCAAAGAGAAAACTCGCGTATTTTTCTAACCAACGTACACCAATAATCCAGCATATAATCAGGATTTCTGTACGTTCCGCCGCTGAAATTCAGCGTTTTGGGAGGTATTTTTTCAAAAAGCTTTTTTATACCGTCACACAGCACGTCGGGCTCAATGGGCATACTGTTTTTACATTCCAACGAACAAAATTTGCATTTTTGCTCAGGCGTATCAAAACAACAGCTTGTGCTGGGCCAAATATTGATACAATCATCAGCGTGTAAGCGTGCAAGCTCATCAATTACCGTATCTGTTTTCGGCAGATTTTCAAAAAAATCTATTTTATATTTTTCGCCGTTTTTTACTACAAAGTATTGTCCTTGCATTTTTTCAAGAACAAACGGTGATTTTTCCGAATATGCTTCCGCTATGCTTATGCAAACGTTTGAGCCGCCAATTTTTGCATTAACCGCATCTACAAATCCTTTTTCAAAAAAATGCGGATATTCCTTAAAAAGCTCGTCGCGAGTATTTTCGGCTATACAAACACCCTTGCAAAGCAGTTCAGCTTTAATTTTTACTAAATCAACCACAAAAGCTACCTTTTTTTAAAATATTTGTTTACACAGTTTATTTTAGCACAATATTATTTTAATGTAAATTCAGTTTTTGGTTTTTTGGAAAAAAGTGCTTTAACATATTACGCATTTCTGTTATAATATAATATATTATATATCAAACACACCCCAAGGAGAACTTAATTATGGTAAAGCACGTTATTTTATGGCAATTAAAAGATGAGTTTAATGAAGAAAATAAGATAATCATAAAGCAAAATGCAAAAACAGCGATAGAAGGTCTTTTGGGCAAAATTGACGGATTAGTATCTATTAACGTTAATGTTGCCCGCCTTGATTCTTCCAATGCCGATATGATGCTTGATACTACCTTTGAAAGTGAAGAAGCCTTAAAGGCATATCAAACTCACCCATTGCACAAGGAAGCGGCAGATAAATTTGTGCGTCCCTTTACAAAATGTCGGCTTTGCCTTGATTATGAGGTTTAATTATGAGTTTAAAGAGAATACTCACCCTACAGGATATTTCCTGCGTCGGTAAATGCGCTTTAACAGTTGCCCTTCCTATAATTTCAGCAATGGGCATTGAAGCCTGCCCCGTTCCTACTGCTTTGCTTTCTAACCATACTGCCTTTGACGGTTATAAGATTTTTGATTTAACTAACCAAATGGAAGCAATTAAAAGCGAATTTATTAAACAAGCTTTTACCTTTGACGGAATTTATACCGGTTATTTAGGTTCACTTGAACAAATCGAAACCGTTTCGTCATTTATTGATACCTTTAAAGAAGAAGGCTCTGTAGTGCTCGTTGACCCCGTTATGGGCGATAACGGCAAGCTGTATTCAGGCGTTCACAAGGATTTTCCGAAAAGAATGCGCTCTCTTTGCCAAAAGGCAGACATCATAGTTCCTAACGTAACCGAAGCCGGTTTTCTGTTAGGGCAGAATTCTGCATTAACGTATTCAAGCCTGGAAGAAATAAAGTCCTCTCTTAAAGAGCTAACTGATTTAGGCGTTGACTTTTGTGTACTTACGGGTGTTGAGCTTGAAGGCAAATGCGGCGCTTGCGGCTACAAAAAGAGCACAGACGAATTCTATTCGTTTTTAATGCCTAAAATTCAAAGAACCTTTCACGGCACAGGCGATATTTTTGCTTCGATTCTTTTCAGCGCCGTTGTGCGCGGTGCTTCCTGCGAAAAAGCACTTAATCTTGCCGTAAAATTTACCTTTGATTCTATGCAGGCTACGGTAGATAATCCCGACGCCCGTTGGTACGGTGTTGACTTTGAAACCGTTCTTTCAAGGCTCTGTGCTGCGGAAAGTGATTTTACTTGAAAAAAAGTTAATTTTATAGTATAATATAACATAACGTTTTGGTAAGGAGGCGGATTATGCGCCACAAAATAATAAGTGTTGATAAAAATTCCGTCTGCGACGAATTAGGCGTAAAAGCAGGCGATATTCTTGTTGCCATAAACGAAAAGCCTGTTCGTGATTTGCTTGACTACCAATATTACGATGCTATGAACGAGCTTAGTGTTACCATAATTGAGGGTGACACGTCAGAAGCCGTTATCTACGATATTGAAAAGGACGATTGCGAACGGTTAGGCTTGCATTTTGAAAACGATCTGCTTACTATGCGTCATTGTTCAAACAAGTGCGTTTTTTGCTTTGTTGACCAGCTGCCGAAAAATATGCGTCCTACTCTCTACGTTAAAGACGACGATTGGCGTATGTCCGTGCTGTTCGGCAACTTTGTTACGTTAACAAACGTTTCCGAAGCTGAAATTCAGCGTATTATTGACCAACATATTTCTCCCCTTTATATTTCCGTACACGCTACTGATGTTGAGCTTCGCCGCACAATGCTCGGAAACCCTAAGGCTCAGGATATTATGAGTATTCTCTCCCGTTTTGCTCAAGCAGGCATTTATTTTCACACTCAGGTTGTGCTTTGCCCTGAAATTAACGACGGCTTTTCTCTGCGCCAGACTTTTGAAGATTTGTTCACCCTTTTCCCCTACTGCCAATCTCTTGCGGTAGTTCCCGTAGGATTAACCTATCACAGAAAAAAATTGCCCAAGCTTAAACGTTTTACGTCAACCGATGCCAAGCACATTGTTGAAGAAATTACAAAATGGCAGGAAAGCTGTTTAGAATTTAAAGGTTCACGATTTATTTATCCGTCAGACGAGTTCTATGTTTTAGCAAATCTTCCTGTTCCCCAGGCAAACGAATACGAAGATTTTGTTCAGATTGAAAACGGCGTTGGCTTGCTTGCAAAATTCAAGCAGGAGCTTATTGATTCCCTTGATGAATTACTTCCTTGGATACCAGATCGAAAGGTATCTATTGCTACGGGAATTTCCGCCGCAGGCTTTATTGAAGAAATGTGCGGTATTTTAAAAGAGCGTTTCCCTAATCTTATAGTAAATATTTTCCCGATAAAAAACTTTTTCTTCGGCGAATCCGTTACGGTTACGGGCCTATTGACCGGTAGAGATATTGCCGTACAGTTAGACGGTAAGGATTTAGGCAGCGAGGTATTTATTTGTGACGTTATGCTTCGCGGTGAAGAAAATAAATTTCTTGACGATTTAACCACCGGTGACGTTTCTAATTGGATTAACAAAAAGGTTACTCCCATTGAAAATAACGGCGCCGATTTTGCAAAAGCCGTTTTAGGCATGAAGGAGAACTAGAATGAAACCACTTGTTGCCATAGTTGGCAGACCTAACGTAGGTAAATCCACATTTTTTAACAAGCTTTCAGGCAAACGCCTGTCCATCGTAGAAGATACTCCGGGCGTTACCCGAGATAGAATTTATACTGACGTTACTTGGCTTGATTACACCTTTACCTTAGTTGATACCGGCGGTATCGAGCTTAAAAGCGACGATATTTTCTATAACGAAATGCTTAAGCAGGCTGAAGTTGCAGTCGACACGGCTGACGTTATTCTGTTCTTTACCGACGGAAGACAGGGAATGCTTTCCGCCGATAACGACGTTGCGGAATATTTAAGAAAGAAACACGATAATATTATTCTTGTAGTGAATAAGGTTGACGGACCTACCCAAGAGGAAAGCGTTTACGATTTTTATTCCCTGGGTTTAGGTGAGCCTTGCGCCATCTCTGCCCTTAATATGACGGGCATTGGCGATTTGCTTGACAGAATTGTAGAAACCTTCCCCCATAACCTCGAAGAAGAGGTTGAAGACGATATTATTAAAATTGCCGTTGTGGGCAAGCCCAACGCAGGCAAATCCTCCCTTGTAAATAAGCTTCTCGGTCAGGAACGTTCCATTGTGAGTAATATTCCCGGCACCACCCGTGATGCTATTGACACTCCCTTTGAATTTGAAGGAAGGAAATATTCCATTATAGATACCGCAGGCATAAGACGAAAGAAATCAATTGATGACGGCACTATTGAGCGTTACAGCGTAATTCGTTCTCTCGACGCTATCCGCCGTTGTGACGTTGCGCTTCTCGTGCTCGATGCCGAAGCAGGTATGACCGAGCAGGACGTTAAAATTGCAGGCTTCGTTAAGGAGCAAGGCAAGGCGTCCCTTGTGGTTGTAAATAAATGGGACTTAATTGAAAAGGACACTAACACAAGCGAAAAATTTAAAAAGAAAATGCGTGCCGATTTAGCCTTTATGGATTACGTTGATTACATATTCATTTCTGCTAAAACCGGTCAACGTACTCATAAAATTCTTTCTATGGTAGATGAAATAAATGAATCCGCCTGCAAAAGAATTTCTACCGGTGTACTTAACGATGCGCTTTCGGATATGCTTCAATTAAACGAGCCGCCTACAAAAAACGGCAGGCGTCTTAAAATCAAGTATGCGGCGCAGGTCGCCGTAAAGCCGCCTACGTTCATTCTTTTTGTTAACGATGCAAAGCTTATGCATTTTTCTTACAAGCGTTATTTAGAGAACGGCTTTAGAGAAGCCTTTGGCTTTAGGGGTACGCCTATAAACCTTATTTTGCGCGAAAAGGAGAATGATAAATGATTACTGTATTGAGATACGTCCTTGCCGCTGTAATCGGTTACTTTTTAGGAAATATTTCTTTTTCCAACTTAATGGCAAAGGCTATTGCAAAAAAGGATATTCGTACACTTGGTAGCGGAAACGCGGGTGCTACCAATATTTTGCGTAACTTTGGTTTAAAATACGCTGTTCCCGTGTTTTTAGGCGACGCTCTCAAAGCCGCGGCAGGCGCCTTAATCGGTTGTCTTATTATCGGCGAAGGCTTTGAAGGCTACACTTTGACGCTCGGCTTTGTTAAGCCTCAGATTTTTGTTGGCGGTCTTGCGGCTATATTAGGTCATAACTTTCCCGTTACAATGGGCTTTAAAGGCGGCAAGGGTGTTTCCAGCTCATTGGGCTTGCTTGCCGTTATGAACCCCATTTTAGGCGTAATTTTTATTATCTGCGCCGCAACTGCAAACATATTTATTAAGCTTTACTCTGTTGTTTCAATGTCCACTATGTTTGCCGCGGCACTTATATATACGCTTTTTGATGCCTGCGGTGATATTTATGAGCTTTCAGTGCTTTGGTTTATGTTTATTCTCATGGTATTTATGCACAGAGAAAATTTGGCTCGTTTATTTAAAGGTGAAGAAAAGAAAGTTAATATATTCAAAAACTCCGGAGGTCATAAATAATGGCTTATAATGCAAAAGACATAAAAATCCTTGAAGGACTCGATGCAGTACGTATGCGACCCGGTATGTACATAGGTACAACCGGTCCTGACGGTATGCACCATCTTTTATGGGAAATTGTTGACAACGCCATTGACGAAGCTGCTAACGGTTTTGCCGACGAGGTTACCGTTGTTCTGTCAGACGATAACGTAGTTTCCGTTGAAGATAACGGACGCGGTATGCCTGTAGATATCCACCCGCAAAAAGGTATTTCAGGTGTTGAAGTTATTTTTACCCAGCTTCATGCAGGCGGTAAGTTTGATAATGCTCAATACGAATACAGCGGTGGCTTGCACGGCGTAGGTGCTTCGGTAGTTAACGCACTTTCGGAATGGACAACTGTTGAAGTTTATAAAGATTACAAAACATATAAGGCTGAATTTGAGCGCCAATACACTGCTGATAAGCGCAGTGTTATTTCAGGCGCTACAAAAACTCCTTTAACAAAAATAGGAACTTGCGCAAAACACGGCTCTCTTGTTACGTTTAAGCCGGACAAGCTTGTTTTCGGCACAGTTACCTTTAACTTTGATACCATCGCTCATAGACTTAAGGAGCTTGCATTCTTAAATGCAGGACTTAAAATAAATCTTATTGATACCCGCACCGATAAGGAAAAGGAAAAGCATTATTGCTTCCAAGGCGGTTTGGTTGACTTTGTTAAATATTCCAACGAAGGTAAAACCCCCGTTTTTGACGAGCCTATTTTCTTTAAAGGTGAACATAACGGCATCCGCGCAGAAGCCGCTATTCAATATACCGATTCATACAACGAGAATATAGTTTCCTTTGTAAACAACATTCCCACAAAGGAAGGCGGTACCCACGAAACAGGCTTCCGCAGTGCCATTACAAAGGTCTTAAATGATTACGCTCGCAGAACAGAAGTTTTAAAGGAAAAAGACCCCAATTTCACAGGCGAAGATTTCAGAGAAGGTATGACCGCTATTATTGCAATTAAAATGCAAAATATTCAGTTTGAAGGTCAGACAAAAGCAAAACTTGGATCTGTAGAAGCCCGTCCTGCAGTTGAAGCAATTATTTCCGAACAGCTTGAAAAATTCTTGGACGACCCAAAAAATCAAGCTATCGGCAACCTTATTTTAGCCAAGGCTGTTGCCGCCGCAAAGGTTCGTGAAGCTGCTAAAAAGGCTAAAGATATTGCAAGAAAGAAAAACAGTCTTGACGTTACTGCGCTTGTTGGTAAATTAGCTTCCTGCACCGGCAGAAAGCCTGAACAAAACGAACTTATTATCGTTGAGGGTGATTCAGCCGGCGGTAGCGCAAAGCAAGGCAGAGATAGGCGTTTTCAGGCTATTTTGCCTTTACGCGGAAAGCCTGCTAACAGTGAAAAACGCAGAATTGAACAAATTTTAGGCAACGAAGAATATTGTTCTCTTATAACTGCCCTTGGTACAGGTATCGACGACGACTTTGATATTTCTCTTTTAAAATATCATAAAATCATTATCCTTGCAGATGCTGACCAGGACGGCGGTCACATTCGCTCATTGTTACTTACGTTCTTCTACCGTTATATGAAGCCTTTAATTACTGAAGGTCACGTTTATATCGGTACTCCCCCACTTTATAGGCTTGAAAAAAATTCTACCAAGGAATTAGTTTACTGCTATTCCGACGAAGAACGTATTGCCGCAGCGGAAAAAATGGGCAGAGGCTATACCATTCAACGCTATAAAGGTTTAGGTGAAATGGACCCCGAACAGCTTTGGGAAACCACTATGAACCCCGAGCATCGTACACTCGTGCGCGTTACCATCGAAGATGCTACCGAAGCCGAACGCCTTGTTACTGTTTTAATGGGCGACAAGGTTGACGTTCGCAGACAGTATATTATTGAAAACGCCAACTTTAACAAAGTTGACGAATTTGCTAAGGAAACGGGGGCATTAAAATAATGGCTAAGAAAAACGACGTTATTGTTGATAACAGCATAATTTTATCACAGACCATGGAGAACGTAATGCACAACTCCATGATTCCCTATTCCGAACACGTTATTTTAGAGCGTGCATTGCCGCGAGTTGAGGATGGTCTTAAACCCGTTCAACGCCGTGTGCTTTACGTTATGTATGAGCAAGGCTTAACCCCCGATAAGCCCTTTAAAAAGTCTGCCAACATCGTAGGTGAAACAATGGCAAAATATCACCCCCACGGTGACTCTTCCATTTACGACACTATGGTACGTATGGCGCAGGACTTTGTTATGCGCGCACCGTTAGTTGACGGTCACGGCAACTTTGGCTCTATCGACGGTGACTCTGCCGCCGCATTCCGTTACACAGAAGCTAGAATGGCGCCCCTTGCCTTAGAGCTTTTACGTGACATTGAAAAAGACACTGTTAAATGGTCACTTAATTTTGACGATACAAGAAAAGAGCCTGATATTCTTCCCGGACGCTTTCCTAACCTTTTAGTAAACGGCGCAACAGGTATTGCGGTAGGCTTGGCCACTAATATTCCTTCCCATAACCTTGGAGAAGTTATTGACGGTATTGTTGCTCAAATAGATAACCCCCGTATAAATCTTGACGAAATGATGAAATATATCAAGGGTCCTGATTTTGCAACGGGCGGTCAAATTATTAACGGCGAAGCTATACGCGAAGCTTACCAGACAGGTGGCGGCAAGCTTTTGATGCGCGCTAAAACCTCTATCGAAAACGCTCCTAACGGCAAAAAGCTTATTGTTATCAACGAAGTTCCTTATCAGGTTAACAAAGCCGCTATGCTCGTTGAAATTATGAAAATGGTCAACGAGAAGAAAGGTCCTCTTACACAAATAAGCGATATTCGTGATGAATCTGACCGCGAAGGTTTAAGAGCCGTTATCGAAGTAAAAAAAGACGGCGACGTTGATAAGATACTTAACTATCTTTACAAATACAGTAACATGCAAAAAACCTTTGGTGTTAATATGGTCGCCATTGCTGACGGCAAGCCGCGCCAAATGGGTCTTTTGGAAGTTACCAAGTATTATATTGAATATCAAAAAGAGGTTGAGCGCAAGCGTGTTCGCCACGACCTTGATGCCGCGCGCCAAAAAGAAGAAATTTTATCAGGCTTAATGATTGCCATTAAGAATATTGATAAGGTTATTAAGATAATCCGTTCTTCCCCCAACGTGCGTACTGCTCGAGAACGTTTAAGAGAGGCCTTTGAGTTAACAGAACGCCAAGCAACCGCAATTTTAGAAATGCGTTTGCAACGCTTGACGGGTCTTGAAATCGAAACTCTTGAAAAAGAGCTTAACGAGGTTCGCGAGCTTATTAAGGAACTCGAAAGCATTTTAGCAAGCAAAGCAAAACTTAACGCTGTTATTAAAAAAAGTCTTCTTGATATTAAACGCAAATACAAGAGTCCCAGAAAGACTCAAATTATTTACGGTCATAAGGAAGAAGAGGTTACAAAGGAAACTTTTAAAGTTGTTGAAGACGTTGCCGTTTCCATTGACCGCGCAGGTTATATTCGCAGAGCAAGCATTAAGAACTATAATCTTTCTAACAAAGATGCTCCTGCCAGCGCAAACGATGCATTGATTTTTGTTGCCCAGGCACAAACCGATATGAATATGCTCATATTCACTAACTTAGGCAACTGCTACAACATAAAAATTGATGATATTCCCGATTACAAGTGGCGTGATAAAGGTTGTGCTCCGGGAAGACTTTGCGGCGGCTTTGCCGACAACGAAGCAATTTTATTTGCCTTGTGCTACAAAAACGTTCTTCCCAAGGAAAAGCTTGTATTTACCACAAAGGGCGGTATGATTAAGATTTCAGAGCTTGAAGAATATGCCGTTAAAAAGAACAAGTTCAATTCCATCACCCTCAAGGGCGACGACACCTTGGTTAACGTTGAAATACTTGAAAACGAGGCAAGTATGCTCTTCATAACCAAAAACGGTATGAGTCTTAATATGGATATGTCGGAAATTTCTTCCACAGGCAGAGTTACTGCAGGTGTTAAGGGCATTACCCTTGATGCTGACGATACTGTTGTTTTTGCTAAACAGATAACAGATGAAGGCGAAATCGTAATCTTTACCGAAAAAGGCTACGGCAAGCGTGCTTTAGCTGCTGATTACGATTTAGGCTTAAGAGCAAGAAAAGGTCAAAAGACGTTTGAATGGCGCAAAAACGCCTCCAACGGTACAAAGGTTGTAGGTGCAGTGTACGTTAAAGAGCCCGTTGATATTTTAGCCCTTCACACTAATGACGACGTTGAAATCTTCAACAGTGAAAGCATCTTCATTGAAGCCCGTCTTTCACCCGGCAAGCCTTACGCTTTGGCCGTTATGGGCGACGAAATCTGCGCATCTGTTGCACTTATTATATAATTCTGCTTTAAATTATATTATTCTGTTTTTAAAGCTTGTGTGGCTTCAACTAAAAATGTTACGCTTCAGATTCTTTTAAAAACTCTCTTTGGTGGCTTACTTAAGCCCCTCATAAAAAAATAAAAACGGATATTTTGAAGTTCAAAATATCCGTTTTCTTTTTATTTCACCGTTTATTTTCAAGGTTTTTTATAAACACTGATTTCACTTAATTCCCAAATATCCGTTCTTAAATTTTTGCCCGTTTCATTTGGGAAAATAAACAGCTTAATATATCTGCATTTTCTGTCTATTTCTTCATAGTAGTCCTTATATTCGCCACCAATAGCAACGCGGTTACCAAATCTCTCTGCATAAAGGTCATAATTTTCTCCGTCATTTGAGCCAAACACACGGAACTCAATAGTTCTGTGTTCAGGTAAATCACAACCGATATGTAAATAGCCTACCTCCTGTTCTGTTCCTAAGTCAATATCAAAAGTATGGCTTGTATCAGGGATTGCTGCCTTCCAGCAGGTTTCTCTGCTTCCGTCAAGGAGATTTTCAGCAGGATGTCCTTCGGCATGAGCGTTGACCCTTATATTCCTAATTTCAAGCTTTTCGCCACAGCGAACGTCCTTTGTTGCAAGGGGCGCTTTGTTTGTAGGATACGTATATGCTTCATATGCGCCCAAATCAACAGTGTTGAGTAAAAGCACGAAATCGCGCTCCGCAGGTCTTTCAGGAATATCAGCCTTACCGGTATCCGTAACAACGTCAGGCAGATCTATAAATTTACCGCACACGGGATCGTACCAACGGGCTTGGTAACGTGTATTCTTTTTAAGCCCTCTCAAATATCCCGTTTCCTTTTCCTTGCCGTAGAAATAATAAATAATAAGGTCTTTATCAATATGTGAAATGGTAATATATTTGCGTGCCTCGAACATACCGAATTCGCTGTCAAAGCTCGGTGTAAGCTTATACCAATTAACGTATTCGTAGAACTTTTTAAGGTACGTCATTTGCGTTGAGCCGGGCTTATCTATTGCCTCATGCCACGCATCACCCGAATAAGTGCTCTTTCTGCCTTCCCAGGAGTACAGCCAAATTGCCGAAACACCGTACGTGTAGCCTGCAGAGCCTGACAATGTTGCAATCCATGCACTCATTCTTGTGGCGTTATGACCGCAGAAACCTTCGCAGTAAATATCCTCGTACTGCGCTTCTGCCTCAATATATGGTTTAACGTTTTCAAGCTTGTAATAGCTTTCATAAAAGCTGCGCTTTTGTAAATTTTTATATCCGCCGTGGCCTGACTGCAAAGTCCACCATTGGTGCCAGGGTGCTTCATATAATTCTTGCGCTCTGCTATCGTCAGATCTCATAGGATACATATGTGCACCGTTAGGTCTGTGGTATCCGTCAAGCTCGCCAACCAAATTACCTGCGGCCTTCCAAGCTTCAAAGCAGCCGTTTTTCCTATCGGTAATCTCCTGACCCGTTATCCAAATCAAAGGATAACAAGCATATCTTGCAACACAGTAGCGGGCAAAATGCAAAATACCTTGTGTCATTTGCTCGCGGAAGAAATTATATAACGCAGTATGTAAGCCAAAGCCTAACGCAATGGTAATTCCGTTTTCTGCTAAGTATTCAACAATAACGTCCATACTTTTGTTAAACGCATCAGGATTAATAAGTTTATAAGGAGTCTTCCACCAAGATTCCATACCGCTTGAGCTAACGTCTCTTCTATGGGAAGCAAAATACGTTTGATATACATTAAACCCTTTTTTGAGTCGGTTTTTAACAATATGCTTAAACGAGCTTCCGCAATTACAGCCAGGATAGTTACAGTCGTAAATATGCTCGTAATCGGGCATTTGCCAATGGGTATCGCCTAAATAGAAGAACGGTGTGCCGTCATCGTAAACCAAGTATCTCTTACCCGGCTCAATACGCACGTAGCCGTGTTTTTGAAGCTCGGTTTTGGGGTTAACGCAGGGTGCGGCTTCAATAGTTCCCTTATCTGTTAACGAGGTATTTTCTTGGTCAGTGCAGGTAACAACGTACGTCCAAGCACCCGCTTTATTGGGGCTAAAGCGAACTTTCCATTCATTTTCACCGTTCCAAAAGCCCGGCAAGGCAATTTGAGTGCCGTCTTCACAAGAAAAAACAGCATCAATATCAACGTCCATAAACGGATTTTCATATTCCTTGTCGCTGTGCAAAATTATTTCCAATCGCTCGTAAACAGTAGTTTTAAAGTCCATTTCATTTTCTCCTTTTAAATTGCATTAAGCTTACTCGTATTCCTTATTTAATATTTTGAAACCTTATGCACATTACGCTTTTTTATAAAAAGCAAATTGATTGATAAACATTTTCTCGTGATTTTTTGGTTTTTCTATAATACCACCTACCAAATCGTGCGAGTTAATGAACAACTCAATATATCTGTACTTTTTATTGATTGTCTCATAGTAGTTGTTATAATAGTCTCCAAGAGCAATATTTCTTTCGTTACGCTCAACGATCAGCTCGTAATTTTCACCGTCGTTTGAGCCAAACACTCTGATTCCTTGGAATCGCATCGGCATATTTGTTTGAAGATACAGATATCCAATTTCTTCTTCCTGCCCTAAATCAAACCAAACTCGCTGGCATGCAGGGTCGTTATGAGGATGCCAATAGGTTTCGGGATTTCCGTCAAGGGTGTTTGTAATGGGATATTCATCGTCCTCCGAAAGAGCTCTTATGCTCTTGATTTCAATCTTATCGCCAATCTTTGCGTCCTGAGGAGGAATTGCCGAATACTTAACTGGATATGTATATGTTTCATACTCGCCCATATCAAAGGTGTTAAGCAACAGCACCCAATCTCGAAGCGAAGGAAGCTTAGGCATATCTGCCGTACCTGCATCTGTGGCAATAATATCCTCAAGGTCAATAAATTTACCAACAATGGGATCAAACAGACGTGCCTGATAACGCGTGGATGGCTTTAACCCTGTAAGGATACCCGCCTCCTCTGTCTTTGAAAAGAAATAGTATATAATAACGTCTTTATCAATGTGCGAAATAGCTATTTTGCTACGAGATTCAAAGATACCGAATTCGTAATCGAAGCTTGGCTTAAGCTTATACCAGCCAACGTAATCGTAAAATTTCTTTAAATACGACATATGGGTTGAACCGGGCTTATCCATAGCTTCATACCAGGAGTCAGGCGAATAATCCGTCCAAGAGGGCTCTGTTTTTTGGTCCCATGAAGAAACCCAAATGCCTGATGAGCCGTAAGTAAATCCTGCAGAACCGCACTGTACCGCCTGCCAAGCAGTCTGCCTTACAGCGTTATGACCGCAAAAGCCGCTGCAGAATACGTCTTCATACTGACTTTCCGCTTCGATAAACGGTTTAATCGGTTCAAGGTCATAATAGCCCTTATAATAAAAGCGTGTGGGATAGCCAACGTATCCGCCGTGACCTGCCTGCAGCGTAAACCATTTGTGCCAAGGCTGTGAATGTAAATCTTGGGCACGCCAATCATCAGCAGTCATGGGGAACATGTGTGCTCCTTCAGGTCTATGATAGCCGTCATACTTACATACGGTTTCAGCAACCTTTTTCCAAATATCAAATGCACCGTGCTCCGGCTGAGTGATTTCCTGCCCCGTAAACCAAATTAACGGATAGCAGGCGTATCTTGCAACACAGTATTTTGCAAAGCGCGGAAGCGCTTCAACCGCCTGTTCGCCAAACATTACCACAACTGCACTATGCGCACCAAAGCCCATTGCCGTTGTAATACCATTTTGAGCAAGATATTCAATCATAATATCCATACTCTCATTAAAAGCTTTAGGATTGATTTTTGTATATGGTTCTAACCACCAACCCTCAACGCCGTTTGAATAAGGCTTCATACGAGGTGATTCAAAATAAGTCTGATATACATTAAAGCCTTTTTTAATTCTGTCATCAGCCAAATGCTTGAATGCATTACCGCAAGAACAACCGGGATAGTTACATTCGTGCAAATGCTCAAAGTCAGCCATCATCCAATGGGTATCAGCCAAATAGAAGAACGGTGTACCGTCATCATAAACCATATAACGTTTGCCTTCTTCTATACGAACAAAGCCGTGCTTTTCAATTTCCGTGGTGGGATTTACGCAAGGCGAAGCGTCAATAACACCCGTATCGGTTAAAGATGCATTTTCTTTATCTGTGCTCGTTACGGTATAATTCCAAGTTCCCACTCTGTTAGGGCTAAAACGAACCTTCCATTCGTTATCGCCGTTCCAGAAGCCGGGAAGTTTAATTACCGTGCCGTCCTCACAAGTAAAAACCGCATCGATATCTACATCTAAAAAGGGATTTTCATAGTTTTTATCGCTATGAAGAATAATTTCTACGCGCTTGTAAATTGTTGTTTTAATATTCATAAGAGCCTCCGTTTTTATTGCTTTTTTGCTTCTTTGGAAATTATACCATATTAAAATGGCTAACGCAATACAAAAAATGCTTTTTTTACTGCTTTTTTACCGTTATTTTTCTTATATAGAATCCAAAAATAAAAAAAGCGGACACTCCGCTTTTTTATACCCATTGGCTCTGCAAGCAAATATACTTTTTTGTGTTCTTATAATGTGCTTTATTTTTCGTTTCAGTATATCTTTTCTATTTTTGTATGTGAGTAATAATGACTTAAAATCTCCTTATAGCTTGCATTATCCTTTGCCATAAGTTGTGCCCCATGCTGACTCATTCCCACGCCGTGACCGTAGCCCTTTGCCGTAAACGTGATTCTATCATTTTTATTTTCAAAAGTAAAATCCGTAGAGCGCAATCCAAGTGCGCTGCGTAATTTTGTAGCCTTAACCGTTGTTTCGCCTATCTTGACCGTTGCAACGCGCCCGGTGGCAGTATATGATTCTATACTTATGTCTATTTTATCAAGCTTTAAGGAAAATGCCTGATTGATTTTTTCCAAAAATTCTTCCTTTGAAAATTCAACCGTTTTTACGTATTCACTATCGCTTTCGGTCATTGGCGAAGATACGCTTACCAAATACGGATGATTTCCTCCAAAAACTGATACGCAATCCTCTGTTGCCCCAACCGAAGACGAATGATACAGTGCACAAATGGGCTTTGAATTATACGTAATTATTTCGCCCCTTGTGTCGCTTACCGCTTTTGATATGGCGTTAAAATATTTTTCAAAGCTTTGCCCCCATTGGCTTTTCATTTTTTCAACCGATTTAAACGCTTGGCAATGGGCATAATCCGTACAAATATCACCGCCCTTGGTACAGCCACCGTTTGTTTTTTTGTACCAAAGATACGTTCTTGCCGCAACCGCTTGAGCCTTTAACGCTTCAGGCTCATATGTGGGATAGACCTCACCTGCCACTACCTGCACAATGTATTCTTCAAGCTCCATTTCCGATAGCGTTCCGTCAATATTTACCTTTACGGTTACGTCTTTTTCAGCGTCTTCCCCACCTTGCACCTTTTCTGCTTCCATAGCCTTTATAATAGGTGCGCTTACGGATATATCTACGTCAGAATTCACATGTTTTCCGTTTCCCGCAGCCGCCGCGCCCACGAGCACGGCTATTGCAACGGCAAATGAAACTGCTAATTTTATTTTTTCCATACAAATCACCCTACTGTCGCTATTGTTTTCCCTACTTAGTCAATAATATAAGGCATTCCGTAAAGTCGGCTGTCGCCGTTTTTCATTTCTTTTAAAAACGGATTGCTTGAAAGCAAATCATTTATGCCGATGCCCTCTGTAAAAATATTATTGTAATTTTCAAAATAATATTCCTTTACAATTATACCGTTTGGCACAAGAATTGCTTTTTCAGCATCTTCAGCACTAAGCCTGTAAACGTAATAATCGGCATTTTGCCATTTTTCGCTTTTAGGACAAATTTTATCCGCCAGAGCAGTGTTTTCGCACACAACGTATTCAGCAGTAGGCACGCTCGACATAACGGGCATTGTACAGAGCGCAAACAAAAGCATAGCAAGAACTGTAAGTATAACAAAATATTTTTCCATAAAAAAACCTCCGTAGCAATTATGCCACGAAGGTTTTTATTTATACGTAATTTTATTTTATATCGATCATATCTACAATTTCATTTTCAAAGGTCTTCAATGAAAAAACACCGTCACGGTAAATCAAGTAACCCCTGAAATCATTTTTAGGCAAAGAAACCGACCCGGGATTAAAATACAGCACGTCTTCCTGCTTTTTTATTTCACCTACGTGAAAATGGCCGTTAATCAAAATATCGCCCTTATTCAAATTCGGCTTGTTTTCAAGGGAATACAAATGACCGTGGGTAACAAATGCTAATCTACCGTCTAAAAACATTGTAAGGCTGTCCTGCATCATAGGAAACTCCAGCACCATTTGGTCAACCTCGGAATCGCAATTTCCTCTTACGGCAAGAATTGATTGCTTATTGTCATTAAGCATACCTGCAACTGCCATAGGGTCATAATCTCTCGGCAAAGGATTGCGCGGTCCGTGGTAGAGCAAATCTCCTAAAAGCACAAGCTTATCCGCCTGCTCATTTTTAAACGCTTCAAGTAATTCTCGGCAATAATACGCCGAGCCGTGAATATCAGATGCAAACATTATTTTCATTTTTATACCTCCAAACCTGCATTCATATAACGTAAAACGGCAAAAAACAAAGTTAATTTAAAGCTTAATAAGTATAATTTAAAAAATTATCCTTGTCAACTTAAAAATATAGTGCAAAAGTAGCGGTAATGTGTTATAATAGACAATAAGCAATTTATTTTATTGTAATAAAAACTATTTTAATTTTATGGAGCTAAAATATGAAATATCTTGTTTTGTTAGGTGACGGAATGGCTGATTTGCCTGTTAACGAGCTTGGCGGAAAAACTCCTATGGAGTGTGCAAAGAAGCCTCTTATTGATTTTATGGCATCTCACGGTGAGGTGGGAATGTGCAATATAACTCCCCCCGGCTGTAAGGGCGGAAGTGACGTAGGCAATCTTTCAGTTATGGGCTATGACCCAAGATTATATTTAACAGGAAGAGCTCCTCTTGAGGCTGCCGCTATGGGTATTAAAATGGCTGATAACGATATTGCCCTGCGCTGTAATTTAGCTTGCGTTTCGGACGATGATGCTTATACAGACAAAACAATGATCGACTACAGCAGTGATGAAATTTCAACTGCCGAAGCCGCAGAGCTTATAGATGCTCTTAATGAACAGTTAGGAAACGATACTTTAGAGTTTTATCCAGGTATTTCTTACCGTCATATTTTAATTATTCACGGTGGCAACAGCGACGTTAAGCTTACTCCACCCCACGATATAACAGGAAAACCCGTTAAAGATTATCTTCCAAGCGGTGCAGGAAGCGGCATCTTGTTAGACTTAATGCAAAGAAGCCACGAGATTCTTAAAAATCACCCTGTTAACCTTAAGCGCAAAGCCAAGGGCAAGCGTATGGCAAATACCTGCTGGTTCTGGGGTGTAGGCAGTAAACCCGGTCTTTCTCCCTTTGAAGAAAAATATTCTAAAAAGGGTGCGGCAGTTACCGCGGTTGATTTAGTTCGCGGCATCGCTCGTCTTGCCGATATGACCACCTATGACGTTGACGGTGCTACCGGCACGCTTGAAACGAATTTTATGGGTAAAGCAAAGGCAACCCTTGCCGCCTTTGACGAAGGTCACGATTTCTGTTATCTTCACTTTGAAGCACCTGACGAATGCGGTCACCGTCACGAAACAAGCCGTAAGGTTAAAGCAATAGAAATGCTTGATACGGTATTAACCTTTGTTGTTAACGGTCTTCGTGCACGCGGTGAGGAGTACGGTGTGCTTATTATGCCCGACCACCCCACCCCCATTTCAACAGGCACACACTCAAGTGATCCCGTTCCCTACGCAATTTATTACAGCAATAAGGAAGTTAACGGTTCTGATATGAATTTTTGCGAAAAATCCGCCCAAGCCACCGGTAAGGTGCAAGAGGTAGGCTATGAACTGCTCGGCAGATTTTTCAGAGGCGAATAATATGGAAAATCAATCCAAAGAAATTTTTATTACTCCCGAAATTCAAGCTCGATTTGACCACAAGCGTTTTCCAAAAATATGGCAAGCCCTTGCAGGCGTTGCACTGATGCAATTTACAGGCTCCGGTGTGTTAATGCTTATTCAATATGCATTGGGTGAGAATTATAGCGTTTTTTTCGGTACAAAGTTTAATTCATCTATGCTTAATGCCCTTGTATCCCAATTTTTTGCCGTATTGCTTATTCCCCTTGCTTTTGCTTTTATATTCAAACTCGATTTTTCTTCAACCTTTAGGCTGAAAAAAAAGCTTAATTTTAAGCAAATTATTCTTCTTGTGATAATAAGCCTTGGCTTCTTTTTCGTTGCGCAAATTATAAACGGCATTTTTGTGGGCACACTTTCCACATTTTTAGGTCCGCCCTCGGATATGCCTGTTTCCTTTGAAACAGAAACCTTACCCCAGCTTCTTTACGTTATAATTATCGCGGGTATTCTCCCTGCAATATGCGAAGAGTTCTTTTTTCGCGGCTTCGTTATGCGTTCTCTTGAGCGCACCTCGCCCGCAGGAGCTGTAATAATTTCGGCACTTCTTTTTGCCGTTATGCACGGTACCTTTCAACAGCTCGCATACGCATTTTTAATAGGCTTGCTTTTTGGCTACGTGGTTATTATTACCGACAGTATTTTTGCAGGTACAATAATACACTGTGTGCTTAACACTACCTCGGTTTTATTATCCTTCGGTATTGTAGGCGAGTATTTTCAAAAATTTAAAACAACTATGCCTTTAATTTTTCTTGCAATCACCTTTGTTCTTGCCATAGTAGGTGTGCTTGCTCTAATACTGTTTAAAAAAATTACCGTTAAAGGCAACGAAAAAAAGTATTCAAAGGCATTAATTTCAGAGCTCGAATATCCACGCCTTATGCCAAAACAAAGGGTGTACGAAAACGTTATCGGTGTTATTGCTTCTGTAATATTTGTGTTAATTAACCTACTCAATATGTTTACTGTTTGGTACTATGAAATTCTCACTTCGTTAGCAGGTGGCGTATGAACGTAAAGATTATTGCCGTGGGCAAAATACAAAAAATGTATGCTCCCGTGCAAGAAGAATTTTTGAAGCGCCTTAGCCGCTATTGCAACTGCACGGTTACAGAGGTCAGCGATGAGCAAGCGCCCGAAAAGCTTTCTCCTGCGCAAAAAACAGCCGTTCAGCTTTGCGAATGGGAGAAAATAAAAAAGAAGCTTAACGACAATGATTTCTTTATTGCTCTTGACAGCAGCGGTAAAAGCTTTTCCAGCGAGGGTCTTGCCCAAAAGCTTCTCTCTTGGCAGGAAAACAAAACCGTTGTATTTGCTTTAGGCGGCTCCTTGGGCTTTCACCCCGACGCGTTGAAGCGTGCCGATTTTTTGCTTTCCCTATCAGATATGACCTTTACGCACTCAATGGCGCGGGTTATTTTACTTGAACAAATTTATCGTGGCTTTAAAATCAATAATAAAGAGCCGTACCACAAATAATTAAATTATGCAACGTGCATTAACATATCAATTACTCCCATTGGCCTAAAAGCCTATTATGTAAAAGAGAGGTATTTTTATGAAACGCAATTTGATCATTATCGGTATTTCCCTGATAGTAATTGCCGCAATTATTGCAACGGCAACTATTATAGGCAATTTATCGAACAACAGCGGCGATCCCATACCTTCGCCCACCGCTCCCGCAGGCAACGTTGTTGCTCCTGATGGTGACGTTGTTCCCTTTGATAAGGAAGTAATAATTTCCCCCAACCCCAACGCTACACCTACTCCCTTATCCACGGCTGATGCAACTGCAACTGCTACGCCAAGCAACGTAAAAACACAGATAGAATACGATTTTGACACGTTTATTGCCAACGCAAACACCTTAAAAAACAAGTTCTCCGCAAATCTTGCGGTAACAACCATCGGCACGTCCGAATTTGGTCGTGAAATTGTTTGCTTGCAGTTAGGCTCTGCAAATGCAAAAAACAAAATTTTAATGGTTGCGGGCGTTAAAGGCAGCGAATACGGTTCTTCATTAATTATGATGAAGCAAATTGAAACGTATTTAACTAACTACAAAGCTACTTATAATAAAAAGACCTATGAAGATATTTTTAATTCCTGCTGTATATATTTTGTGCCTATGCTTAACCCCGACGGTGTTGAATTAAGCATAAAAAGTCTTGAAAGCGTACCTGCTGACAAGCAAGCAGGCGTTAAAGCCATCTTTGATGCTTCTGCAAAAGCAGGCTTAATTTCCTCTGACTATACCCATTGGGAAGCCAACGGTACAGGTATTGACGTAAGCATTAACTTTGGCGCAGGCACAGTTAGCTCTGCTAATATTCAAACCGTTCCTTCAAGCAAAAACTACCCTGGTGAAGCCTTTGCTTCAAAGGAAGCCGCCGCAATTAAAAATCTCTGCGAGCAAAACGAATTCTTGCTTGCCACTGTATATTCGGGTAGCGGTAATTTTGTTGATTGGAGTTTTGGTCAGGAAAATGACGTTGTTCCCCAAATCTACGCTAACCTTACGTCCAAGCAAACGGGTTACACAAAGCTTTCTAACGGTCCTACTCCCGCAGAATGCTTATCGGTTTCTCTCTCTCAATGGTTTATAAGCGCTTATAACAAGGCAGGTATGACCTTAATGGTAGGTTCAGGCGACAGCACACCTTATACTCTCGATGACTTAAACAAGATGTGGGATTCTCTTTCCGTACTTCCCCTTGAATTAGCACTTCAAGGCAACCCCTACGAAACCGACATCACTCCCAATCCCAGTGATTTTGCACCTGCTACCGCTACTCCTACCCCAAATTCAAACATTCCTGATATTGAATACGGTGAATTTGACTAATGATTAAAGACGATTACTATTTTATGCTTCGCGCCTTAAAGCAGGCTAAATGTGCCTACAAAAAGGGCGAGGTTCCCGTTGGCGCCGTTGTGGTTAAGGATGGTGAGATTATTGCCCGTGGGCATAATCTGCGCGAAATTTCTCAGGACCCAACACAGCATGCCGAGCTTATCGCTATGAAAAAAGCCGCAAAAAAGCTTAATTCTTGGCGGCTTACAGGGTGCACGCTCTACGTTACATTAGAGCCCTGCCCTATGTGCTCGGGAGTAATAATAAATTCCCGCATTGATAAGGTTGTGTTTGGCGCTTACGACGAAAAAGCAGGCTGCTGTACAACACTTTACCATCTTTGCAACGATGAGCGCTTCAACCACCGAGCTCAAGTTTTGGGCGGAGTTATGGCAGAAGAATGTGCAAAGATTTTATCCGACTTTTTTAAAGAAAAAAGAAATAAGTAAAACAAATACACCCCAAGGCAAACGCTTTGGAGTGTATTTTTATGTAATTAAACGTACGCTGTTCTGTTACTTTAATTTTTTATATAATTATGCGTATCTTTTTGTTGCTTTTATTTTTTATATTTTTTTACAAACTCCTTGTAGCTGTCTATCAATTCCATAGGCTCTTTATAACAACCGTCATAAACCTCAATCATAACAGCTCCGTCATAATTTCCCATCTGCTTAAAAAGGGCTTCGTAATCATAATAGCCTTTGCAGGGCAAAACCAAACGCCCTTCTTCATCAAAATCAACAATATGTATATTTTTAATTTTACCCTGCATATCTAAAATATACTTATCTACCGTTACGTCACTTTGGGCGGCTTGCTTTATATCAAGAGTGCAACCAATAAGTTCTTCATCACAATACGGCAAAAGCTTTTGCATAAACAAGGGATGGTTATAATGAGTCCAATGCACATTTTCCCAAGTAAGCATAAGTCCGTATTCTTGGGCTATTTTTGCCAATTCAGCGGTGCGCGCGCCAAAGAACTCATAATTAGTAACGTACTTTGTATATTTTAATTGCTGGGGGCCGTGCATAACGTAAATTTTGGCATTCAGCATTCTTCCAACGTTAAGGGCGCTTCTAAAAACCGTAACGGCGTCCTGATACTGCCTTTGAGAACGGGAAAACAGCTGACCTTCAAATTGACTGTTCAAGGTATGAATTGAATAAACTTCAACGTTACCCTTGTTTTCAAGTAATTTTTTACCGAATTCTTCCGTATATTCACTAAAGGACGACAGAAAAACCTCGGCACATTCAATGTCGTTTTCGGCGTAAAACTTTAGTGCTTCCTCCGTGTACATTTTGCCGTACATAGAGGCAGTAGAAATACCTATCTTCATTTTATTACCTCAAATTATCAATGGTTAAATTAAATGCCGAAACAAAGTTATCCATAAAATACTTTACTTCAGGGACATCAATTTCATCAATATCTGCTTTAATCGTTTGCATTGCATCGGCAAATTCTTTGTTGCCGCAATTAACCTCTTCCACGCATTTTAAGTATGCACAAATTCTGTCGGCGTACTTTACAATCTTCTTTTCTTCAGCATCGTCAATATCTAAAATGGGCATAAAATCTTCTTTAAACTCTGACGGAAGCATTTCGATTATTTGCTTGGTTGCAACACCTTCAATATATTTATACGCATTTTTTATTTCGGAGTTGTAGTACTTTATCGGTGTAGGCAAATCGCCCGTTATTATCTCGCTTGCCTCATGATACATGGCCTTTACGGCAATTGAATCTGCATTATAGCTCTTGCCGTACAACTTGTTACCAATGGCGGCCAGCATATGAGCTATCATAGCAACCTGCAGAGAATGCTCCTGTATATTCTCCTTACGGCTTGATTTCATTAAGCCCCAACGTTCAATATATTTCATTCTTGCCATAAGCGCGAAAAACTTACTCATAACAACGCCTCCGATTTATTTAATAAATATATTCTACCATATTTTTTTGTTGACATCAACAGAATTTATGCTATAATTAGTTAAAACTGTATATCTGCTTGGGGAGTCCTTCGGGGCTGAGATTGTACCTTAAAGTGAACGCGCGCACTTTTGTACTAAACCCATTAAACCTGTGTAGATAATCCTACCGTAGGGAAGCTTCAGCTAAAATTATAGCCGTATATCCCTATGATATACGGTTTTAATTTTTAGGAAAGGAAGTGCTTTATCTTGTCACTTCAAACATTGTCTCTCTTTTCCCTTGATGCTCTTTTAGAAAGTCTGAAAGAGATGAACCTCATTACCGTTGGCATATCTATTCTTGTTTGCGTTTTGCTTTTCGTTGTACTTATGCTCATTAACAAGAAGACGGGCGGACTTAAATGGGATACACGCAAATTAACCTACGGTGCTATGTGCGTTTCCATTGCTTACGTGCTCTCCTTTGTTAAGATTATTGACTTACCTAACGGCGGCGCAGTAACAACAGCAAGTATGCTTCCAATGCTTGCTTACGGCTATATGGCGGGTCCCGTTTGGGGCTTACTTGCAGGTTGTGTGTATTCCATTTTGCAAATTATTCAAGGTGCATATTTCCTTACTCCCTTGCAGTTCGCCTTTGACTACATTCTGCCCTTTACGTGCTTAAGCTTACTTTCGGGTGTTTTTTACACTAAAAACAAGTACTTTAACATTTACGCAGGCTTTGCCTTGGGCGTTTTAGCAAGATACGTTTGCCACTTTATTGCCGGCTTTGTTTTCTGGGGCGATATAGAAAGTCCTCTCTGGGCAAACATTACGTACAGTCTGTCGTACAACTCATTTGTACTTATTGACTCTATTCCCTGCTTTGTTCTTATTTCAATTCCCACAGTACAAAAGCTCTTTAAGCGTATGCCGAAAAAGGCAAAGACAGACAACGAGTAAAGTCTTTATAACAAAGTTTAAGCTACATTTGTGCATTAAAAATGAAATACCGTGTATCTTTTTACGTACACGGTATTTTTTATTTCACCAATCTTCTGCTGTTATTGATTTTTCTTTTTTTCTTGCTTATCTTTTTTTATTTCGTTCAGCTTTCTGCCAATAAGAATGGCAACGGATACAACGGCGCCCAAAAGCAATCCCACACCTATAAAGGGAAAGGTGCCCGCCCTATTGGTCTGTTCGCCAATTTCCGCAGCACATACCGTCACAGCAAACGTATTTATATTTAGCAAGCTCAAGCTGAACAGCGTTAACACAAATGAAAGTAACCTTTTCATTATTTTCTCCGTCTTTTCGTTTACAAAGGCTTATGCCTTAATAATCACTCTGTCTGATTTTTAATCAAGCCCGCAACATCGTCAACGGGAAGAGAGATAATCATACCGTGGGCTTCGGTATGCACGCCGCATTTTTCGCTTATAGCCTTCATTATTTCTATCTTTCTGTCTTTTTTAGCAAGAATCATAACGATTTCTCTTTCAGGCTGAATATTTATACCCCACATATGCAGAGTTTCGTCATTTCCCACACGTCTGCCGTGAAACACAGTGCCGCCGCCTGCACCGGCAGGACGTGCCGCCGCCATAACGTCATCACTGTAGCCCTGATTAACAAAGGCAATTATCATTGAATAATTATTATCCATTTTATTCTCGCTTCCTTCTTCATCACTTGCCATACTTTCTAAAAGCTGTACAACACCTGCGTTACCGCTTGTTATAGGTATTGTAAACGCTACACCGCTGTTTGGTGCGCCTAAATACAATTTTTCAGTTAAAACGTCCAGCATCTTTTTAGCAACGCTCTTTTTCAGTGCGCTGACCGTCACGGTTTTTTCAACGTTTCCAAGACCAAGCATTTCGTTAATTTCACTTGAAGCCGTACCGCGCGCAAAGATGTGATACTGTACGGGTATGGACCTTTTTTCAAATATATCCTGTACCTTTTCATCAAGCCTTTGAGCCGTTATCAAAAACAATGCCCTGTATCCGTCAGTCTGTTTTTGTTTTTTTGTTCTTGGCATATCAGAGCACCTCCTCAAAATCTATAATTTCATCGGCCTTAAGCATTTCAGCATAGTGATTATGAGCGATATTTTCTTTATCAGCCGCATCCTTTGCCTTATTAAGCTTAACCTGATATACAACACCCATTATTTGAATTGCTATTAAAGGTGTAAGGGCAACAAGTGCAACTACACCAAATGCATCTGTCATAAAATTGCCGCCAACAGCCTCGCAAACACCTATGCTTAAAGGCAAAAGGAAGGTGGTGGTCATAGGTCCGCTGGCTACGCCGCCCGAGTCAAAGGCAATACCCACGAAAATCTTCGGAACAAAGCGCGAAAGAATGAGTGCTGCCAAATAACCCGGAATAATAATCCACTCTATAGGAATACCGAATATAACCTTTGTCATAGCAAGCGCCACGCTGACAGATACGCCGATAGAAAGGCTTCTGTTCATCGCCTTAACGGAAACCGAGCCGTTGGTAACGCTTTCAACCTGATGATTTAAAACCTGTATTGCAGGCTCTGCTTTAACTATAAAATAACCGATAAGTGCGCCAATGGGAATTAAAATCCATTTATATTCCAAGCCCGCCAAAGACGAGCCTATAAGGGATCCAACGGGAGCAAAGCCTACGTTTACGCCGCAAAGGAACGTAACCAGACCGAAAAACGTATATAACAGACCCACTATAATACGCTTAATTTGTGCTTTGTGGTATCTTCTGCTTGCAATTTGAAGTATAAAAAATACGGCAAATATAGGCAAAAGAGAAACAACAACGTCCTTTGCATAGTGAGGCAACTTGTTAACGAATTCAAACAGTACCTCGGTGGTTGTTTGAACAGATGACATATCCGTCTTAATATGCACCGCTTCGGTTACGTTAAAAAAGCAACCGAGCACAAGTACCGCAAGTATAGGGCCGACGCTTGAAAGCGCTACAAGGCCAAAGCTATCGCTTGACGCATTTTTATCGCTTCGAACGGAAGCCAAGCCTACGCCCATTGCCATAATAAAGGGTACAGTCATAGGTCCCGTAGTAACGCCACCGGAATCAAAGGCAACGGCTAAAAATTCCTTTGGAACGAAAAAAGAAACCACCATTAAAATTCCGTATAACACCATAAGCAATATTGACAAATCTATTTGAAAAAGAATACGAATTACCGCAAGGGCTAAAAAGATTCCCACACCTATGGCAACGGTTAAAATAAGCGTTAAATTTGGAATAGCGGGAACCTGCTCTGCAAGCACCTGTAAATCAGGCTCCGAAACGGTTATGATTATACCCATAAGGAAGGCTATAAGCACAACCGTTATTATGTGCTTAGATTTAGAAATCTGTACACCGATACCTTCTCCAATAGTGGTCATTGACATTTCGGCGCCCAATTGGAAAAAGCTCATACCAAAAATAAGCATTACTGCGCCTACCAAGAACATAGCCATAGCGCCTAAATTCATTGGCACAAGAATAATGCTTATCAATAAAACTATACACGTTATGGGCAGTACGGCAGATAATGATTCAAAAAACTTCTCTTTTAACTTTTGATTCATTCTACTCACCACCCTTTCAAAAAACAATAAAACAACCTTTAATCATCATATTGATGAACACAGTTTATTATACCCTATTAATCCAAAAAAGTCAATGTTGCCCACTTCGCTTTAATAATTTATTTACATTAAATCAGCAGGGTGGTATAATGAATATACATAATTACAGAAAGGAGAACAAAGTATGCTTAATTATTTTAATATTAAGGTAAGAACTCTTATCGTTTTTATTTTTTCTTTGAGTTTTATAGGCTTTTTTATTTTGTCGTCATTGCTCGCAACTCAAATTTTTCAAAAATGGTATGGATTCGCTACCGGGATTGCCTTAATGATTATAGCTATTCCCTTTCATCGCTTGGGCAAGAAAATGTGTTGGGGCTACCTTGCAAGCTTTTTAATCAATTCAATAGCCTCAGGCTTTGTTGTTTCAGCATATTATTTAAACAACGAACTTCTCCTTAATATATATCATCTGCTCATCGGAGCTATACCTGCCGCCGCAATCATTTTTCTTGTATATCTTATGCTGCAATGTTTTAATAGAACTAAAAAGATGACCCTTGCCGTAGCGGCAATTTTAAACACGTTTCTCACTGTCACTGCAACTGTTTTTTGGATAAATCAGGGTAACATAATTTTTTCGTTTGCCTTTTTCTGTTCTCTCATTAGTTTTTTCTACTTATGTGTGTTTGGTATTACGATAAATCATTATGACCGTTCCTTATTCAGAGATATTTCATTTGGAAGCTTTGGCTCATTCATAATCATTTCCGTGGTTGTTGCTTTCATACTTTCAGAAGGCGAAATTCTTGACGGTCTTGATCTTGGTGGCGGTGAGGGTGGCAAAAAGAGCAGAAAGAAGTAAAAAAGGCTTGACCAAATCGGTCAAGCCTTTTTTTGTTAAAATAATGTTATAATCCAGTAAATAACCCCGCACACCACACTTGCTACCGTGCCGTACACAATAACAGGTCCTGCAATGGTGAACATCTTTGCACCTAAGCCTAAAACCCAGCCTTCTGCTG
>JAZNXV010000048.1:0-9456 GCA_045594045.1 Clostridia bacterium | reverse complement strand
TAAAATATCTTTTATTTATTATTTTTCAATAGTATTGCTTTTTATTCAAATAAGTGGTATAATATATTCATTAAATACAATTGAAGGTGGTTTTATGGAAACTGTAAAGCTTCTGCAAATAAACGATACGCTTAAGACGGTTATTAAAAATGATAAAAAAGTAAAAAGTGAAATTCTTTTGCTTACCAATGAAAATCCTTTATATTTTGTAACTGACAACAATTCTCTTTGTGAGTTTTGCTCAAAAAATCAGCTTAACGGCTTTTTAGAGCTTGACATTCCTTTTGATATTTGCTTAACAAGGGACAGTAACAGCATTGATATTACGCAATATAAGCTTTTTGTTTTTTCCGATACATTTAATATCGATGCTTCCCTAAGCGCATTTATAGATGAATTAAAGGCAAGCGGAAAAACTGTTTTATGGATTTATGCCCCTGGTTTTTCTTCCGAGGGCTTAAGCGGTATTCAAAAATTAACCGATATCAACATTGTTCAACTTATTGGCGATGAGGATTCCGTACACACTCACTTCGGCACACTTAAATACGAAGCCTTGCCCTATCCGAGATTTTTTATTGAAGATAACGACGTTATGCCCCTTGCCATTTACCCCAACACCGAAAAGGTTGCTATCGGTATGAAGCGCTTTAGCGATTGGACCAGCATTTACAGTGCTGTGGGCAACTTAAACGCAGAGCTTCTGTTAAGCATTGCCGATATTGCAGGCATAAAGACGGAATAATAGTTCCCCCACCGTTAAGTTTCTGTGATTTTGCAGTTGCTTCCCTTATTTTTACGAAAGCTTTAACAGGTTTATATGAAATTTGAATTAGCTACAAAAAATGATTTACAAAATATTAAGAAGGTCTTTGCAGAAATTGTAAAGACCTTACTTAATAATAAAATTTTTATATGGGATTCTGCATATCCCAACAACGTTTTTGAAGAAGATATTGAATTATCACGTCTTTACGTTTTAAAGGAAAATGACGTTATCATTGCCGCCTTTGCCCTTTGTGCCGACAGTACCGGCGAAGATTCGTTTTCCTGGCAAGACAAGAACGCAAAGGCTCTCTATTTATACCGCTTAGGCGTGAACGTTGAATATCTTAATTCCGGCTACGGAAAATTTGCTCTTGAGCAGGCAATAGAGATTTCAGGCGCCTTGGGTGCAGATTATTTGCGCCTGCTTGTTGCTGACAGTAACCCGCCTGCAATTAAGCTTTACGAAAAATGCGGCTTTGCGTTGGTTGAAGGCATATTTTATCAACCCACAGGCAACAACGTAATTTTGAACGAATTAGGCTACGAGATTAAAGTTTAGGTCAAAATTTAATAGAAAAGCAAAAAACGCGAAAAGCAAAGTTAAGTGCACACCTGCTCGCTTGTGCATAACTTGCCTTTCGCTTATCTTTTATATTCTTTTGTATATATTTTTTGCTTATTTTCTTCGCATGCATATTTTTGAAGCAAACAACCGCTTCTTTTATTCAATGCCGCGCTGTAATCTTGTTTTTTACTATTAAAACTCAAGATAACCAAAGAAGTCCGCTATATGAAAATCCGGCGAAGGAACTTCAACCTCTGACCACGAACCAAAATGGGAATGCCCTGTAAGCTCACCGCATTTATAAAAATTTCCCCTACAGACTGATGCAATTTTATCAAAATACTTAAAGATAAAGCTGTTGGGAATATAATATTTAAGCGTCCAATCTCCGTCATTGGCAACACTTTCTATAGAAAACGTTTTTCTGTCTTCATCAAGCAGCTCGCGATTGTTTCTGTCGCTTCCCACGCTTAAAAACATAACACCCTTGGGGTTCAACTCAAAATTAAAATAATTTAAATTCCATGGATCAGGCTTAAAGAAGAATTCCATACAACTGTCATCACAAACACGTGAATTTTCTTGTGTGTTTTCAGCCCGAAGGTTTCTTTCTTCTGTATGCATCAATACGCTTATACCTTCGGGGCCTTGAAGCAGCTTAAACGTTGTTTTTGGTGCTTTTTCAGCTTCAGCCCATCGGTTTTTATCAACGTATCCGATATTTGCTTTTTCCCACTCGCTTGAATTTATTGACGGATTTATTACGTCTGTTTTTTCTACCTTATAGCGCATAATTTACCCTCTCACCGTACCTTATATATTATATGGTAAAATATAACACAGTTTTTTACCTTTTGCAACAACTTATTTGCGTTATTAATCTGTCGATATTCTTATATTATTTATTAAAAAAGCGCGATTTTTTAATCACGCTTTTTTATGTGTATTATTTAATAAGTGTTAGTTTTCGTAATCGACGTACCGTGCAAGCACGTAAAGATAGTCAGATAAGCGATTGATATATATAATTGCTTTACTGTCAGCACCGTATATTTGGCTAACCTTACAAAATCTTCTTTCAACACGCCTTGCAACAGCACGGGCAACGTCTATCCTGGCAGAAGCTTCGCACTTACCGTATAAAACGAATTTATGTTCACGCGGAAACAAGCTTTCTGTTTTATCTATAAGCCTTTCGAGGTTCGCAATCATATTGTCAGAAACCTTGAAGCTTGCGTTAGCGGAATCGGCAATACCGGACATAATCTTCATTAAATCCTGCTGAATAGTTGCTATATTTTCCTTACCCTTATCGCACATAAGCACCTTGACAAGACCCAGTTGGCTGTTAAGCTCATCAATATTGCCCATAAGTTCAACCCGCTCATCAAACTTCGGAACACGAGTACGATTCATCAACGATGTAGTACCGCAGTCACCTGTTTTTGTGTAAATTGCCATAACAGATTTTTCCTTTCTACTTAAATGCCTGTTTTTTTATAGCACGTGCGCTGTTAGCGCCAACGCACCTACTCTGTTCCTGAGTAGGATTTTCATATTGTTCTACGTTTTTTCCGCATTTTGTTCCGCGAATTTGCAACGCGACACTTCTACCCACAATACCTACCCCCGAGCCGAGCATAGAATCGTTAGCCGCATCAAACGCCAAGCGGTCCAATTGACTATCCTCCCGCTCAACGATTTCATAGAACACACCTTCCTCTTCGATGCCCGAATGCACTTCTCGAAGCACCGAGGAATCAGGATTATTTACATATATATAAATGGAAGGTTTATTCACTATCATATAACTACTCCGCACTTATTTTCTGTAAGAGAGCACTAAACCTGTGGCAACGGCATTACGCGGACCTTCTGTGCCCCTGATGTTGCCCCTGCCGCAAACTATCATATGCTTTGAAAATTCTTCCATAAGCATTTCGGGAATTTCAAAATCAGCAGCAGAACCGCCAACGAGAACAACGTTTGAAATCTTTTTCAAATTTTTTTGAGGCGCAACCTCCTGCAAGGCGCGTATGGCATTGGTTATAAACACCTTTTGCTTTACCTCACGGCGAACCTGCACGATTTTTTCCATAGGAATGTCTTCTTCAATGCGCACAAGTCCTTTTTCGGTTAAGAGCACAACTCTGCCGAAAAACCTCGGGTCAATAGAATCTTCCACGAAAATGATTTGCCCGTTTTCAAGGCGCATGTGGAAAAGACTTTCCACCTTTGCTAATGGATATTTCTTTATCTGCTCGGCAATATGTCTTTCATTTAAGCCAAGCTCTGTTTGAATAAGCATGGAAACAAGCTCGCCTGCTCCTGCTTTATGAGTAATAGAAATGTCACCGTCCTGGGTGATAACTGCAGCATCGGTAGAGCCGCCTCCCATATCGATTATGGCAAGCGGTAGCTTTGTGCCCGGTGTTGTAAGTGCACCTAAGCTTGCCATTACCGCTTCAACACCTGCAACGGTTACCTTTACGTTTAAATCCTGCTCAAGCTTTTGAGCAATTTTTTGCATAGGAAGCTGTTGTGTTTTTACCATTGCGGCAACACCTACAGCCTTTTCCAAGCAGGTTTCGCCCGCCAAAGCACCCGATATTAAAACGGGTGCCATTGTATCAACGGCAAGAATATCGGTAATGCTAACCCTTGCGTCAGTCTCGTTTACTTGTTGCATACCGCTTCTGATTTTTGCAAACATATTTCCGATATTCGTTCCGTCCTGACCGAGAATATCCTGAATAGTGCCTGCCTTTCTAACGGCATCCATTATCTTTTCGGCGCCCTCGTCAATATTCACGTTGCCGCCGTATTCAGCCTTTAAATATATTTCACCTGCAGGAAGCACGTTTTCTTGCACGTTACCCCCGGGTGTTTTTAATACAACCGCGCTTCTTTTACCGATAAGGCTCTTGGCAATGGGCGTTATAATGCGCGTTTCTTCAGCATTAAGCTTTAACAGTGTTGCTATGCCGTAGGGGTTAGAAAGCATTCTTATAGTCTGCCCGGGAGAAGCAACCTCAATAGCCGCCATAACGCCTGCGGGAAGCTTATCAATCCTTGCAACCTCATCGACTATGGGAACCTTTTTCTCAAGTCTGTTTTCAACCAACACAGCCTCGTCAGCCTGCAGAATTATGCCGACTATGTCGATAAAACCTGCAATTCTGTTTATTATTTCCGCAACCGCCTCATAGGGAAATTCTTTTGGCACCGCAACAATATACGGCTTACCCTTTTGAACGTTTTCCATATTGTTAATAAGCAATATTTCGCCTACCGCCTGGCCGAAGCCCGCAGGTGTAGAAGGATTATGACCTATCATAGATGAATCGGTAATAATCGTTTCCGTAAGGGTTTCCATAGCGGTATCGCCTATAACGGGTGCAGCCTCGTTTAACCTTATTAAATCGAGGTCAGAAATCTCTTTATTGATTTTACTCATTGCTTCTTTCAAAGCAGTTTTAATTGCGTGAGTATTTGCGATAGTTCCCTTTGTACCGGTTGTGGGACAAGAAGTGCTTGCCAAAAAGACTACCTTGTTATCCAAGGTAACCTGGCCGATACATACTTCAGTTGTAGAATTACCGATATCTACTCCCGCAATATACATTAAAGTAAAATTCCTCTCTTTTCATAAACCTCTGCGGCTTCTAAAACAAGCTTCGCACAGTTTTTTGCATTGTATTTTTCAATAAGTTCTTGAGCCATAAGAACAAGTTCAAGTTTCGTGGAACGGTTCGGACGAAGCTTATCGTACATTTTTAAAATAACCTCGTCAGGAACGTCCACAAGCTCTGACGCACGCTCGAAGTTCTTTTCCATAGGCGCGTTGCCGTTTGATTTAGCAACCTGCCCTTGAGCTTTTAATGTTTCTTTTGAAATTTTTATATCATCTGAAGAAATATGCCCCTTAATTACTTCATTCAAAGTAATATCCGTAAGCTTTTTTCCTGTTTTTGATGTTATAGTGTCTTTATGATGTACACCTAATGGGTATTGCATTATTTTCCCTCCCATTCAATTATTCCAACCTTGGGGTCTAATTGTTCTGTTTCCGCAATATGCATAAGTGCCGCTTTAACCTGATATTTAGGTCTTGACATAGGGTCATTTGTGCAAGGAATCGGAACAACCTGCTCGCCCTTAACGTATTTAGCCGCATTTTTTCCTATTTGGCGATACGTTTCAAGCGTCATCAACGGTGCTTGTGGGAACAGTTCCAGGTTAGAAAGAGGATACAAATCTCTTTGGTGAATTACCGTTGTGCCCTTTGACTGAATTCCCACGCCTATGCCCGAGCCCGAAAGCTTTGCCGCCTCCAGAGCCATAAAGCAAACGTCAGACGTATCGAGAATTTTTACAACACGGGCAACCATACCCTCTTCTTCAATGCCTGCTTTAACGTTTTTGATTACGTCATCCAAATCAATGTTGCAAATGGTTCTTTTAATCTCCCTTTGGAACGCGGCGCCTACGCCGATAACTATTTCCTTTGGATTAGTACCCTTGCTTGCTTTCTGATACGAAGAGTAATCTGATTTCTTCTCATTTATTCTTTCTTTACCCGCCATTTGAGGCGCTTCGGAAGACGCGCTTGAATTATTATATTCAATGCGCTTTAATTCATTTGCTACTATTTCCGAAAGTTTTTTTACAAATTCTTCACTATATTGCATGGTAATTTCTCCTTATATATCCTTGGGGTTGATAATATGAGGAATTTTTTTGATTTCTTCCCACCTACTGCCTTCAACGCGATAGCCTGTACCGGGCCCCATATAATCGTTAGGTGTGTTTACACCGGATAAAACGTTAAATTCCTTATCCAATATAGCAGACGTTTGCATATAGTCGCCCACAACGCGCTGCTTAAGCATATTCAATACGTTATCGGCAATATCCTCGTATCCTGATTCTGCAAGTGCTCGAACAACGTCAACACCCGTAATGCCACGCCTTAAAACGTCTTCAGCGGCCATAAGGTCGGCAGTAACGTCGCGCCCGGGAGTATCCTTGCTTCCGTGAGCGTAGGTTACCTTTTCAACCTGCTCGTCAGTAATGGGCGATAAGCCAAGGTTGTTAAATACCGCCTGCACAGCCTTTGCCGCTTTATTTCTTACGCGAATTACCTCTTCTTCTGTAACGGGTCTTAATCCACCGTCAACCTGCATATCTCTTTGCAGAACGTTGTAATCGTCAAAATCCTCGGCGTCAAAGTTTGAGCCTGCGAACATATTATCGTAGTTGGGCTCAGCCGCATAGCCCGAGAATATAAAATCAGTACCAGGCAAGAACTGAAGCATTGTTCTTGCAGTACGGCGCATATCGGAATTAGAGAAGCTTTGGTCGTTTGACGAAGCACATTCCAAGCCCAAAAGAGCCGCAACCAAATTTTCCGCAATAACTTCTCTTATACCTGCAGGTACTGCACCGGGAATACCAATACAGCTAACAGAGCCGTTTTGTATGCCCTGACTGCCTGCACCCTTGGTAACATATAAGCAACGACATTCCAAATAAAGCATGGATTTCTTCTCGCTGCTGCCCATCAAAACCTCGGAGCCCGAGCCTGAAGTAAACCTTACTTTCAAGCCCCTGGAAGCGTAAGCAGAATTCAAAAATGCCTTTGAGTAAGGCGTATCGTCACCGTCAACAAAAACGTTTTCTGTGCCGTAAACAGACAACGTTTCAGCATAAGTGGTTAAGCCTCTTATGCCAAGTTCAAGCTCTGTAGCTTCTTCTGCGGAGCATTGAGTCAACACACCGGGTCTTCCAACCTGGGAGCCGATTAAAAGCGCAATAGCGCTAAGGGGTGCATATCTTGCAACACCCATAGTTGTTTCTTCTTCGGCAAAGCCACGGTAAGCGCCTTCTGCCGCATCAGCCGCAATTTGAACGGGGTCGTCCTTTAAGTTAGTTATATGAGCCTGGTTGCCGGGGATTTTTCTTGCGCGAATTTTTTGCATACCCATCATAAGCTCAACAACATTAAGGTAATTCATAACCTCAACCATCTTTGCAGGGGTAATGCCCGAAATAAGCTCAACAACCTCTTTTCTTGATACGTTGATATCAACTATCATTCTTGCTATCTTCAAGGACGGTACTGCCATTGAAGCTTCCGTCTTATCAATATCTATCGCATAGTCCGCAATGAATTGGTCAATAAAGTCAAACTCGCTGCTGCTCTTTCCGTCAAGCTCGACAATTTTGCCATCAACAACCTTTACCGACGGTTTAGGGTCGTAAGGACTGCTCATAGCAACAAAGCCCATTTCAGGCCACTCGTTAATAAAGCCGTCAAGATTAACAGGTCTTTTATTCAATGCTTCTATTCGTTTTGATTTTTCCATACCTTGAGTTCTCCTAACAAACAAAGAATAAGCTATAAATCGTGCGCATCTAAACTGACAAACAATCGCTAAAGAAGCTTCTGTTTTTTTAAATGAATAGAGTTCCGCGCATTGTATCATTCAACCATATTATACATTATTTTTTGTTTTCAATCAATACATTTCTTTAAAAAATGTTGATTTTTTTTGTTTTTTTAAGACAAAATTAGCATTTTTCTCGAAAAATTGTTGATTTGTTATGATTTTTTGTCTGTTTGTCTTTAATTTTTTAATAATTTTATTTGTTTTTATATTGTTTCATTTGCTTTTGTGAATAATATTAAAGCTAATCAAACACAACAACACATCAAAAATCAGTCTGTAAAATTCTATTTTTAAATTCAAAATCATTCCCCCGCAGTCCTCCCCGATTTAATTAACAATCCGTTTTCAAGCACTTGCTTTTATTGATATTTTACACACTTAAACCATAGCCATCTTGCAATAGCTTTGCGTTTTAAAAGTTAACCCCGTGTAAGATACACGGGGTTAAGTGTTGTTTAGTTGTTAATTATTTAATTTAATGGTAATAATGAGGTTCGTTCTCAGGTGACAAGAGAACTGTCCCCGTGTCACCTCGTGTTTTTATCCATTCATCCTTCATCTCTAATTTTAGAGAATCACAATGTTTTACGAAATCTTCATAAAATTCAAATGGGCCAATAATATCATCGCTATTTGTATCAACAATATAATAGCTTAGCGCCATGTTGTTCAACTCTTCTTCAGAAGCTGACATCCTTTGCGTACGGATACCCTCAAGGCAAATATATGGTTCCTGCAATTGGTATGCTACTACAAAATAGTTTGGTAAAACAATAGATCCCCCAGAATCATTCGGATTCTTTTTAAAAACGAGTAGAATTTCGTTAGAATTAATCTTGCTTATAGCATATCCTTTATGTATGTCCAAGGTCCAATCTCCACGGCCATCACCGACCCACCAGTCAGCTGAGCAAGCACTTAAAAACAATGTAAGAACTACTGCAACAATAATTACTTTAAGTAGCATCCGTCCATTTAGTTGAATACGTGTAGATAGCATACCAATCAAAATCATTTCCTCCTCCCGAAAGGTGATACGCATATGCAAAATTATTCATTATGTTTCCAAAACTGTTCCATGATCTAAAAGAATCAAAGTTATATTTATCATGCACAGTGACAATAGCTGTGTAGCGTGTTTCTTTATGTTTCCACCACCAGAAACCTACGGTACGAGTCTCTTCTATTACATTAATCTTATAATCAAAGCGCTGTATTGATAAATACAGCTCATATCCATCTTCTTCTGCTTTGAACTCCCCAGAGCCAGTAGTGGTCGTTTGTCCGTTTTTATAATTCTCAATAGCCAAATCGATAAAAGATTGCATTTTTTTAGAGTTTTTTAATTGTTTTACTATTCTAGAACCGCCGAAATATGTCCGTGTGCCCCCATTACCTATAAGCCATGTTGCGAAAAATTCGAAAGCGATCTGAAGTGAATAGCATCCTGTGGAATCTATATACATTATAGGGTTGTTTCCACAATATGCATACATATTGCTACCAAGTACGCCTTGACCCGTAGAAAAATATGCATCCGCATTCAAGAATCTACATACATTGGGGTCGATTACCAGCTCTCCATTACCAGTATAGCATAGGAAAGAGCTTTACCGTTGCTGTAGATTATCTTTTCTACCCATATTATACCAAATGCGGCATAACCGTGTC
>JAZNXV010000047.1:0-5949 GCA_045594045.1 Clostridia bacterium | reverse complement strand
TAAAAAAGAGGTTTTAAAAATGATTTTTTCTTGTGACAGAGCTACCCTTTTAAACGGTATCAATATTGCTTCAAAAGCGCTTCCATCAAAGAGCATAAATCCTATTTGTGACGGTATCTTGTTTAATGTAAAGGCTTCAAGCATAGTTTTAACAACAACTGATGCTTCTTTAACTATTCAAACGAGGGTTGCGGCTGACGTTAAGGAAGAAGGTTCTGTAGTTATAAACGGCAAATTCTTTGCCGAGGTTATAAGAAAAATGCCTGACGGTATGATAAATATAAGCGGTGATAAAAACGGAATAGAGGTAAAGGGTAATTTTTCTAAAATAAACATTTCTGCTCTGGACCCGGACGAGTTTCCTTCGCTTCCCGTAATTGACGGTGAAAATTTCTTTACCGTAACACAAGGAGAGCTTAAAAAGCTTATAACACAGACAATGTTTGCAACCTCTATGGACGATTCACGTCCAATCTTTACGGGCTGTTTGTTTGATATTCAAAAGGATATAATAAGTGTTGTTGCTCTTGACGGTCATAGGCTTGCTTTAAGAAAAACTTTTGTACAAGATATAGAAGAACCTGTTAAAGCAATTATTCCTGCACGTACTCTTTCCGAAATTACAAAAATCGTTTCCGATTGTGACGATTTGGCAAAAATATTCATTCAAAGAAGCTACTGTATGGTAGAAATTGAAGAAACAAAAATTATTACCCGCTTAATTGACGGTGACTTTATTGATTATAAACGTCTTATTCCTACAGAATTTAAAACAACTCTTACAATAAACAGAATTGATTTATTAGAAGCTATTGACCGAGCTTGGCTTATTGTTAGAGAAAACTTAAGAAACAAATATATTGTTTTCCGTATTACAGAAAACAAGCTCATTATTACATCACGTTCAGATTCTTCCGATGCTTATGAAGAAGTTGAATTTTCCGGCGTTTCCGCGCCTATGGAAATTGGCTTTAACCCACAGTATTTTGTAGAATGTCTTAAAAATATAGATGATGAGTTTGTTAAATTCTCATATACTACACCTACAAGCCCAACAGTAACTTCTCCTGTTGACGGTGATAAGTTCTTGTGTTTACTTTTACCCGTAATTTTATAATATGTATTTAAACAAGCTTCAGCTTTGGAATTTTCGTTCTTATTCTAATTTAGAAATTAATTTTCCAAAGGGAATTACTATTCTTCAGGGCGATAACGGTCAAGGAAAAACTAATATTTTAGAATCAATTTATCTGTTATCCACCGGAAGAAGCCACAGAACTAACCGTGAGTTTGATATGATTTCTTATTCTTCACCTTGGACGAGGGTTCGGGCTGAAAATATTCAGGCTGACGGTAAGCATACTGTAGATATGGTAATTTCCCGTGGGCAGAAAAAACGAATACTCGTAAACGGACTTGCTATTTCAAGAATAAGTGAAATTTTAGGTCAGTTAAACAGCGTAATTTTTTCGCCCGAGGATTTGGATCTTATTAAGGAAGGTCCTTCAAAACGCAGAAGGTTTATGGATATTGAGCTTTCCCAGGTAAGCAAAAAATACTTTTATGCGTTAAACGAATATAATAAGGTTTTAGAACAGAGAAATTCCCTTTTAAAAGATAATCAAAAAAGTGCCCTTGACGTGTGGGACACTATGCTCGCTGAAAAAGCCGTACCTATAATAAAGGCACGGCGCGATTTTTGTATGCGTCTTGCGCCCATAGCCAAGGAAAATCATAAATATTTGTCTTCAGGAAAAGAAGAGCTTTCCTGTATTTATAAGGACGGCACTAACGAAAGAGAAGATATTTTAGAGGCGGTGCTTGAAAATTTAGAAAAAAACCGCGAAAACGATTTAAAAAGGTGCTTTACCACCTCAGGTCCTCATAAAGACGATATAATTATTAAATTAGGCGAAACAGATTTAAGATATTTCGGCTCACAAGGGCAGCAACGAACTGCAACCCTTGCATTAAAGCTTTCGGAGCTTGAAATGATGCGTGAGGATTTAGGCGAATATCCCGTTTTACTGCTTGATGACGTTTTATCGGAGCTTGATACAAGACGCCAACAAATGTTGCTTGAAAAAATAACAGATATTCAAACTATAATAACTGTTGCTCAGCCTGTAGAATATTTTAACAAAATGAACGTTAATTTATTTAAGGTAGAAAAAAGCAAGGTTTATAAAGGATAAAATTTAAAATTTCAATTAAACCATATACACATAAGGAGAATAAATAATGAAGGTTAGAACTCGTTTTGCGCCAAGCCCTACGGGCAATATGCATATTGGAAACTTGCGCACAGCCCTTTACGGCTATCTTTTTGCTAAAAAAGAGAACGGTGATTTCGTTGTGCGTATTGAAGATACCGACCAAGTACGTCTTCAGGAAAGCGCAACGGAAATTATATTTAAAACTTTAGAGCAAACAGACCTTGCTTATGACGAAGGTCCCGGTAAGGAAGGCGATTGCGGTCCTTATTTTCAGTCCGAAAGACGTGAAATTTATAAAAAATACGCTTTAGAGCTTATTGATAAGGGCGCGGCATATTATTGCTTCTGCACCGACGAGCAGCTTGAAAATGACAGAAAAGCTTGCGAAGAAAAGGGAGAAGTTTATAAATATCCTAAAACCTGCCTTAATATTTCGCGCGAAGAAGCAGAAAAGCGCATCGCCGCAGGAGAAAAATACGTAATTCGCCAAAATACTCCCACAGAAGGCGAAGGATATTTTGACGATATTATTTTCGGGCGCATTACAGTTAACTGCGCTGACCTTGACGATATGATTTTGCTTAAAAGTGACGGCTTGCCCACATATAATTTTGCAAACGTTGTTGACGATCACTTAATGGGCATTACTCATGTTATGCGCGGCAGCGAATATCTTTCAAGCACACCTAAATATAATTTATTGTACGCCGCTTTCGGTTGGGAACCCCCTGTTTACGTGCATCTTCCTTTAATTATGAGAGATGCTTCCCATAAGCTTTCCAAGCGCCACGGAGATAAGTCATTCCACGATTTACTTGACGACGGTTTCTTGACAGACGCAGTTATTAACTATATTGCCCTTTTAGGTTGGAACGACGGCTCAAACAAGGAAATCTATACACGTCAAGAGCTTATTGAAGCCTTTGATTTAAAGGGAATAAGCAAATCTCCTTCAATTTTTGATATTAACAAGCTTCGCTGGATGAACGGCGAATACATTAAGGCTATGGATTTTGATAAGTTTGTAGAAATCGCTATGCCTTGGCTTGAAAAAGCAGAAGAATTAAAGATTTATGACAGTAAAAAGCTTTTAAAGCTTATACAGTCAAGAGTTGAAATTTTGTCGGAAATTCCCGAAAAGCTTGCATTTTTGCCAACAGTTGCAGAGCATACTACTGAAATGTATTGCCATAAAAAGTTTAAGCTTGACGAGGAAGGAGCGAAGGAAAGCCTTATTCTCGTTAAAGAAGCTTACGAAAAAATCGACAACTGGTGCGAACAAGAAATTCACGATTGCTTAATTAAGCTTGCTCAGGATAACGGCAAGAAAAACGGCGTAATTATGTGGCCTGCCCGTGTTGCTCTTTGCGGACTTGAAAGCACCCCCGGCGGAGCAGTTGAGCTTGCTGACATCATCGGTAAGGAAGAAACACTTAAGCGCCTTGATAACGCCATTAAAATGTTCGGGTAAAAAAGGAAAAAAGATATAAAAGCGGTTAGCTAAAAATTATATCAAACAAAAAAGAAAACGGAGTTAAAAAACTCCGTTTTTTGTTATTTTTTCGTATATTTGGGTATTTATTATTTGTTCATTTTCTGTTTAGTTGATTTTATTATACCCTTTTATATAACTTTTTAATGAAGCCTACTTATTTTTTACGGCTTCAATAAGCCTAAAAGCTTGTTCGGCAGTTTTTGCTAAATTTTTGTAAGCAACGGGCTTTGAAAGAGCTTCAGAAAGCGTGGTAACTGTTTGCAAAATAGGAAAATATGCATCAATTCCGTGCCGGTTGCAAAGAGTTGCATCGTCGGTGGTACAGCCCGAAAAGGCAAGCACCAATTTATTATACTTTTTTGCAAGCTTTGCGACACCGATGGGGGCTTTACCCATAACAGTTTGCCCGTCAAGCCGACCCTCACCCGTTATAACAAGGTCCGCAGTTTTAATATAATCTTCTAAATGTGATTCATCTAAGATAATTTTTATCCCTGATTCTAAACTCGAATTTAAAAAGGTTAAAAAGGCAAATCCTAAACCGCCTGCAGCACCTGCGCCTGAAAAATTTTCGTCAGCAGAGGGAAAATTTTTCTTTACGGCAGAAGCATAATTTTTAAGCCAGGAATCAAGAAGCAAAATCATTTCCTGTGTAGCACCCTTTTGCGGTCCGAATATTGCACTGCAACCGTTTTCGCCGCAAAGCGGGTTAGTAACGTCACAAGCAACTCTGAAAAAGCAGTCCTTTAAAAGAGGATTGGCATTTTTTGTTTCTATGTAGCAAAGGTCCTTTAATCCGTAGGCGTAAGGGGGAACGGGCGAGCCGTTTTTATCTAAAAACTCAAAGCCCAACGCCTGAAGCATACCGATTCCGCCGTCATTAGTGGCGCTTCCACCTATACCGATTATAAATTTACGACATCCCTTATTTATGGCATCGTTAATCATTTCGCCAACGCCAAAGGTAGAGGTATAAAGGGGGTTACGCTTATCTTCGCCCACAAGAGTAATACCTGCGGCCGCCGCCATTTCAATAACGGCGCAGTTTTCTTCCTCTAAAACGCAGTAGGAAGCATTAACGGGCTCAAGCAAGGGACCTGAAACGGAAACGGTTTCCATTTTACCGTTAAGCCCAAGGCAAATAGCTTCAACTGTGCCTTCTCCGCCGTCTGCAAGGGGGCGGATAGTAACTGCGCAGGAAGAATTTGCTTTTAAAATACCTTCCTTTATAGCCTGCCCTGCCTCAAGAGAGGACAGACTGCCTTTAAATGAATCAATAGCAACAACAATATTCATAAGAGCTCCTAAAAAAGTGGTGTAATGATAAAGAGATTAAAATTAAACCCCTACCGCCTTAAACCATTCTTCGCAAATGATGGCGTGGCCGAAAAGGGAAGGATGAATTCCGTCTAACAGAATTTTTTGTTTACTGTTAAATTTTTCGGCATAAAATTCCAAGGTTTTTTGTAAGGGAACGAATATGGCGTTATGTTTTTCGGCGCACCGTTTTACGATTTCCTGGCGGAAAACAATGTCCTTGGCAATAGCTTTTGAGCGCTGGCTTGAGTCAATGTCAAAAAAGAAGGGCTCGCAAAGCACAAATCGCACGCCTGGGAATGCGGCTTTTGTAGTTTCAATAAGTGCGTTCATGGTGCTTTCATATTCGTCACAGGTGGGGTGACCACCTTCAACAAAGCGTGTGGCGTCGTTTACGCCAATTAAAATATTAACCATGGTAGGCGCAATGTCCAAGCAGTCCTTTTGCCAACGGTCGCTCATTAAAAAAACGTCGTCACTACTTACGCCGCGAGAAAAAAATTCGGGCGTTTTATCCATATATTTATAAGAAAGCCGTGCGGAAATCAAATACGGAAAACTGTGACCAATAAAATGATTAGGGTCGGTAAGCGTTTTGTCGCGATTACCGTCGGTAATGGAATCGCCTTGAAACAAAACTCTTTCGTTTTCATTAAAAGTCATAATGCACCTTTAAAAATATTATATATATTTATTATAATAAAAAAACTTATAAAAGTAAAGAGAGACTGATAAAAAATCAATCTCTCTTTCGCTGTTTTTTTGTTTATTTTGTTATCAGTTTTAAATTACTTAATAACAGCACTAACGATACCGGCGCCAACAGTTCTGCCGCCTTCACGGATAGCGAAGTGTAAGCCTTCTTCGATAGCGATTTCTGTAATAAGGTTGATTTCCATTGTTACGTTGTCGCCGGGCATT
>JAZNXV010000046.1:0-27910 GCA_045594045.1 Clostridia bacterium | reverse complement strand
CTCGATAGCATCGGTAAACTCATTATTATCATAACAATGTACCTTGGCAGAGTTGGCCCAATATCACTTGCCGTTGCCTTTAAGAGAAACAAGGATAATCAAAATATCGTAAGAAACCCCATTGAAGAAATCAGTGTGGGATAAGAAGGGATAAATATTATGAGTATCAATAAAACTTATGCCGTGATAGGTCTCGGCAGATACGGAAAAGCCGTTGCGGAAGAGCTTGTAAACAATGGTGCAGAAGTTTTAGCTGTTGATATCGACCAAAACAACGTCAACAATGCGATTGAAACCATACCCGTATGCAAATGTGCCGATATTACTGAGCCGGAGACAATCAAAAGACTCGGTATATCTAATATTGACGTTGTCGTTGTTGCTATGGCAAGTAATCTTGAAGCCAGCGTTATGGCGGTAACACTCTGCAAGGAAGCGGGCGTGCCCACCGTTATTGTGAAATGCGGCAACGAAATGCACCAAAAGATTTTAAGCCGTGTCGGTGCCGACAGAGTGATTTTCCCCGAAAAAGAATCGGGAACAAGACTAGCCAAAAATTTGCTTACATCAGGCTTTTCGGAAATGATAGAGCTTTCCGATGAAATATCAATGGTAGAAATTGATGTTAGAGATGAATGGGTTGGTAAAACGCTGATAGAACTGAGCCTTCGTAAAAAATATTCTGTTAACGTTGTTGCAATACGAAACGGTGATAAGATCAGTACAACGGTTGATCCTGCGCTCCCGCTTGAAAAAGGAATGCAGCTTATCGTTATTGCCAATACCTTGAAACTGCAAAAGTTGAAATGATGCGGTGAAAGTATCAAATTACAAAAAACACTTCCAAATAGGAAGTGTTTTTTTACTAATAATATTAATCAGATAGAACCAATATTTTACTCTTCAATTTCTTCTTCTTCTTCTTCGATTGTTTCGTCGGCTTCGTCGTAGTCATCTTCTCCGAAATATTCTTCGAAGTCTTCTTCAGGAATTTCGTCAACAATAAGCTTAAGACCTGTTTTTTCGGTTAATTCAGCAATAATTTCGTCCATACGGCTTTCACATTGCTCTTGCGACCACTCTTCACTTGCGGCATCCTGCTCGGCATTAAATTGCTTGAGTGCAAGATAGAGCAATAAAAAGTTGTCCTTTTTATCGCCCGGCTCGGCTTTTATCCATTGAGTACGGTACATTTCAAGCATACGGTCCTCGCAAGGAACTTCAAAATCTTCCTTTGTGAGCAGTCCACTGAAATCGCCAAAATTCTCTCTTGTATCCATATCGGGAACTTCTTTTTCTTCTTCGGTTTTCTTTAACGAGCTTATGATAAGCGCAATTAATGCGATTATTATAACTGCAGCTACAATAAGTACGGGCCAAGGAATTAAAACGCCAAATAATTCAATACCATCCATAATAATACCTCCTAAATACATAATTATTATATCAAATAACCGTCACGATGGCAAATATTTATTGAAATAAAACGTTAAAAATGTTATAATAAATAAGTAATCATATTATTTGAGATTGCGCATTTTTGTAATCACAAAGCATATATTATTTATTGGTGGTATAAAATGTTAATTAGTAATGAAAGATTATGTATAAACAACGGTTTTGTCCAAGCACCCTATGGAGAATTTTATCTTGCTGATTCTGTTGAAATTTTACCGACTTTGATAGAAAAATATGCTAAAAAAATTAAGCTGATTTATTTTGATCCGCCTTTTATGACCGGCAGAGAATTCGATGCTAATATGCCCGTAGGAGAAAAAGGCTTTGGCGGAAATAGAGATTACTTTGCAAAAATTCCGTCATATTCAGACCAATGGGAGAATAGGGCGGCATATCTTGAATTTTTGCGCAAAATTCTTTTAGGCTCAAAAGAATTACTGACCGATGACGGAGTTATCTGCGTCCACGTTGACCATCACGCTTCTGCACACGTGCGTATTCTGCTGGACGAGGTGTTTGGAGAGCAGTCCTTTATAAATGAAATAATTTGGCACTATCATTCGGGCGGTTCAAGCAAAAACTCTTTCCCGCAAAAACACGATAATATATATTTTTACGGTGCAAACTCAAAGGTTAAAATAAATCCTGCGGCTGTGGGTAAGGCAAGAACCGATAAAAAGCATAACCATATGAAAAAAAGCATTGACGTTGACGGTAGAGTATATTTTTCAATTAAAAGCAACGGCAAGGAATACAAATACTACGAAGACGATATTGTTTCCTTTGATGACGTTTGGGATATTCCGCATCTTCAGCAAAGGCACCCCGAAAGAACGGGCTTCGGTACGCAAAAACCACTGGAGCTTTTGGATAGAATTGTTAAATCCTGTTCGAAAGAAGGGGACATTGTATGCGATTTGTTTGCAGGTAGCGGCACGACGCTTATTAGCGCTTTTAACAATAACCGTCAATACTTAGGTGTTGATAAGGCATCACTCAGTCTGCTTGTGTTTAGGCGGAGAATTGCTCAAAAGAGTTGTTTTGACGTTAATATTTTCTATACTTCTGTTGCTGACGATAGGTCGGGGGTTTCTTTAAGTAAGCGCGAGCTTTCTGATAGTACCGAAATAACGTTCGATGGCTATACGGCACTTGATATTGACGTTAATCTGCCAAAATACAGCGATGGTCTGCAATATTTAACCTACGTTGCAGCAGGAAGGATAGAGAATAACACCTTTATAACCGAGGATTTCTCTGTAAGAACTTCGGAAAAGCCAACGCTTAAGTATAGTTTTACTGTGCCTAAGGGTGATAACAAAGCGGTTTATTTCTGCGATTGTCTTGGCAACCATAGATTTATAAAGTTATAACAGCCACGGTGCTACAAAGGTTATTTTATAATAAATTAAATTTCTACGTACGGAAAATAAAAAATGAATTTAAATGCGTTAAAAGGAATAGGAAAAAAGAGGGCAGAGGCGTTAGCCGGTCTTGATATTTATTCGGTGGAGGATCTTATTTCATATCTTCCCGTAAAGTATTGCGATTTAACAACGGTTTCATATTTAAATGCCGCAAGCGTAAATACACCTTCGCTGTTTAAGGTGCGGTGTATTCAAAAGCCTGCGATTAAATTTCCGCGCAAAAATTTCAGCGTAATAACCTGCGAGATTGAAGATATATCGGGTAGAGCGCAGGCAATTTGGTTTAATCAACCGTATCTGACACAGCACATAAAGACCGATGACGATTTATATCTGTACGGTGCAGTAGAAATTAAACAGGGCAAACGGCGCTTGATGAACCCAACCATTGAACATCAGGAGGATTTGTGTATCGCTCCTGTGTATAGGCTTCCTGCATCAGTGGGAATCAATCAGCGTGCTATGCGCGGGGTTGTAAGGCAGGCTGTGGATTGCCTTAAGGAAACGGAGCCCGAAGTCTTTGATGAGGTGTTCAGAATAAAATATAGGCTTGCTAACAGAAGCTTTGCGATTGAAAATATACATTTTCCCCAAAGTGAACAAGCGCTCAATCAGGCACGGAGGAGGCTTTCTTTTGAAGAACTAATCGGCGTTCAGCTTTTTATTAAAATGAGAAAAAAGAAAAATGAGGCTGAAGCGGGCAAAGTTTTTGAAATTGATAAAGATAAGGTTGACGAGTTTTATAAAAAGCTTCATTATGAGCTTACAAATGCGCAAAAAAACTGCATAAATGAAATAATGAACGACGTTACCGGTGGAAAGGCTATGAACAGACTTGTGCAAGGCGACGTTGGTTGCGGAAAAACAATCGTTGCGTTTTTTGCAATGTATTTGGCTGTGTTAAACGGTGGACAAGCCGCTATAATGGCACCCACGGAAATACTTGCTAAGCAGCACTTTGTTCAGGCAAAGGAAATGTTCGGAGAAGAAAACGTTGTGTTTTTATCGGGTTCATTAACAGGTCAGGAGCATAAAAATGTATTAAATAAAATTGCAGACGGCAGTGCAAAATATATTATCGGAACAAATGCGTTAATTCAAAAAAGCGTTGTTTATAATAATCTGCTTTTGATTGTAACCGATGAACAGCACCGCTTTGGTGTTGCTCAAAGAGCAAGATTTTTTGCAAAAGGTAATTCGCCCCACACACTTGTTATGTCGGCGACGCCTATACCGCGCACACTCTCCTTGATAGTATTTGGCGACCTTGATATTTCGGTTATTGATGAGCTACCCCCGGGGAGAGAAAGAGTTTCAACATCAATTATTGTAAAATCCCGCGAAGGTGATATGCTCGAATACATTAAGAAGGAGCTTATGACGGGAAAACAGGCTTATTTTGTATGCCCGCTGATTGAGGAGGACGATGAAAGCACGCTTGTTTCGGCAGAAGGGCTTTTTAACGAGCTTTCTAACGGTGTGTTTAAGGATATACCTATTGCTTTGATGCACGGTAAAATGACTGCTCAAGAAAAAAATGATGCCATGGAGGGCTTCATATCAGGGCGTATTAAGGCACTTATATCAACAACCGTTATAGAAGTAGGGGTTAACGTTAAAAACGCTTCTATTATGGTTATTTACGGCAGTGACAGATTCGGTCTTGCACAGCTTCATCAGCTACGCGGACGCGTTGGCAGAGGGAATATAAAGTCATATTGTTTTTTGCTTACGTGCAGCGGAAATCCTGCTACTCTTGAACGCTTAAAAATTATGACCGAAACCAATAACGGCTTTGAAATTGCGCAATACGATTATGATTTGCGCGGACCGGGTGATTATTTAGGCAGGCGCCAAAGCGGAATTGCTGAAGCAAGATTTTCTTATGCGCTTTCTAACACACTTTTGCTTAAAGAAACGCAAAGGGTAATTGAAGAAGAAATTTTACCTAACAGCACAAAATACGAGAAGCTTTTTTATGAAATTAACAAAAAGTTCGACAGAGAATTAACAGATATAGCATATAACTGATTTTTGCAAAATTGAATTTGTTAAAATTTGCCTTTAAAAAATTTGTATAACATTCCTTTTATTGTCGATAATATTAACAGACTCTTAAAGGGAGGTGAAATAAAAATGGCAAAGTCAAATAAGGCTGCTCTTGAAAACATGAAGTACGAAGTTGCTAATAGCCTCGGCGTAAACATGAAAAAGGGCTATAACGGTGACCTTTCATCCAAGGACAACGGTCGTGTAGGCGGCGAAATGGTTCGTAGAATGGTTGAACAGTACGAGCAAAATAATAAGTAATTTTGCACTATAAAAAACAAAGCAGAACAATTTTAGAAAATTGCTCTGTTTTGTGTACATATAATGCTTTATAAAATGCTTCGGGCATAGGCCGTGGGTGAAAAACCTACGGCTTTTTTAAATGCCCTTGAAAAGCTGTGTATGTCGGGAAAACTTAATTTTTCGGCAATTTCGCTTACGGAAAGATTCCCTTGACGAAGCATTCGCTTTGCTTCGTTAATCTTTATGGAAGAATAATATGCCATGGGACTTATACCGCAGTTTTCCTTAAAAATCTTGCTTAATTGAGATTTTTCCAGTAGAAACTGATTGCACAACTCGCGCAGTGTCAAATTTGAATAAATTTTTTGCTGCATATATTCCTTCATAAATTCAGCAATAGAGCTTTCGGCAATGGCGCGGGACTCAATATTTGAAGAGATTGCATTACTGTCCTTGTCACCGTAACGAATAAGGTGAATTAAAAATTCGGTAAAATAACATTCCAAAAGCTGTGTAGAACCAAAGGGTGCATTTTCAAACGAAAGATCAATCCGCATATTGTAGTTATCGGGCAGACGGGAAAGGGCGTTTTTTGCCTCGGCAATAAACAACTGAAGGAGCGTTTTTGAGGTTTTGTCAAGTACAAAGGTTTTCTTTGCGAAAAACGACATCGCTTCGCTTGCTGACGAAAAGGCAATAACCAGCATCTTGTTGGGTACAAGGTGATTTGATATGTGACAGTGTGATTCCATAGGCTTGTGAAAAATAGCTTCTCCTGCGCCTAAGCTGCAACCGATACCGTTGGTTATAGCGATTATTTCGCCACTGTCAACGTAAACCATTTCCCAAAAATTATGTTTTTCGGGCGTGTGAGAAAAATCCTTCCCGAATTCAAAGGAATAGATGCTGTTGAAACCGTCAATTTTTATTTCTTTTTTTATTTGTTGTGTTGCAAACATATTATCACCAAAGGAAGAAATGCCAAATTTAGAAAAAGATTTGATAAATACAAACCTACAACTATATTGTATAATATATACGGATAAAAGTCAAATATTTATAAACGGAGGTCATTTCAATGAATGTTTTAGCAATCGGTTGTCATCCTGATGACATTGAAATTGCATGCAGCGGAACTTTGGCAAAGTGCGTTAAGCGTGGTGACAAGGTTACTGTATGCCACGTGGCAAACGGAAATATGGGCCACGAAATTATTAAGCCCGCTGAGCTTCGCGAAATGCGTGCAGGTGAAGCAAAGCGTGCAGGTTCTCTTGCAGGTATTGAAGTTGTTACTATTGATGTTGGCGATTTGCTCGTTGACGGTGCTTCGATGGAGCAACGCGATAAAATCGCACAGTTGATTATTGACGTTCAGCCCGATTTTATCATTACTCACGGTCCTAACGATTATATGCCCGACCATACTGCAGTTTCAAAACTTGTTTTTGATGCAAGCTTTGTAGCAAGCGTGCCTCAATATAATGGCGGCGGCAAAGCAGCGGTTACACCTTTGTACTATATGGATAATTTAGCGGGTGTTGACTTCTTGCCTACAGAGTATGTAGATATTACTGATGAAATTGATTTAAAGATTGAAATGCTTGAGTGCCACGAGAGTCAATTAAAATGGATGCGTGACCATGATAAAATCGATTTTGCAGAGTTTGTTAAGACTTGTTCCCGTTTCAGAGGTCTTCAGTGCGGTGTTCAGTATGCAGAAGGCTTCAGACAGTGCCAGGCTTGGCCTAAGCTTACCACAAGGAGAATGTTGCCTTGAAAAAGATTGCTTGTATAGGTATTTTAGTTGCCGACGTTATGGTTTCAACTGTTCAAAATATGCCCGAAAAGGGAAAGCTTGAAAAGGTTAACGCTATAACGGTACATAACGGCGGTAATGCTATGACAGCCGCGCTTAACGTTCGCACTCTTGGCGCGCAAACAGGTATTTTCGGAAAAATCGGCAATGACGTTTTTGGTAAATATTTGAAGGACGTTTTTAACGATAAGGACGTTGATACTCGCGGCTTGTCTGTTGATGAAAACGTACAAACGTCAGCATCGGTTGTGCTTATTGACGGTACGGGTGAAAGATCGTTCTTGCATTGCGTAGGTGCAAACGGCGCGTTATCAATTAACGATATTGATTTTTCTGTTATTGAAGAATATGACGCTGTGTTTGTTACAGGCACTTTCCTGCTTGGCAATTTTGACGGTGATGAAACGCGTGAGTTCCTGAAAAAGTGTAAGGAAATGGGAAAGACTACTTTCCTTGACGTTTGCTGGGACGCAACGGGGAGTTGGGGCGAAAAGCTTAATTCCGCTATGCCTTATATTGACTATTTTATGCCAAGCATAGAAGAAGCCGTATGCATTGCTCAAAAGGAAGACCCCGATGAAATTGCGGACGTATTTATGGCTCGCGGTGTAAAGAACGTTATAATTAAAATTGGCTCTAAAGGTAGCTATATGCGCTTAAACGACTGGGAAAGTGGTAAAGTATATCCTTCCTACAAGGTGGACAACGTTGTGGATACCACGGGCGCGGGCGATAGCTTTTGTTCAGGCTTTTTAGCAAGCTATGCAATGGATAACGATTTGGAATATTGCATTAAATTTGCTAATGCAACGGGCGCAAACTGCGTAATGGCAGTAGGTGCTACTACGGGAATTAAGTCTTATGAGCAAATCGAAAGCTTTTTAAAATCGCGGGATAGTTCCTGCTGATAATTAAGCAATTTAAGCAAATAAAGCTGTAAGCTTTAAAGTATAATTAATTTTAAGGAGAAATTTGATATGGATTTTATGTCAACAGTAAAAGGAAGCTTGCTTGAAGGCTTCTATCCAAAGGGATGGGATATGGCAAAAATTGACGCGTGCTGTGAAAAAGGCGTAGCAAGAGAAGATTTCTGGCACAAGGATTTTAATCCTATTGAGTGCGAAAACATTTATGAGTTCGATACACTTATGGGTCATGAAATCGCTGTAGAAATTAAAAATGCAAGAGAAAGAAATCAGAAACTTGCAATCATTCTTCCTGTAGGTCCTATGGGTATGTATAAGTGGGCAGCATATTTCTTGAATAGCTGGAAAATTAACTGCGACCACGTTTATACTTTTAATATGGATGAGTGGGCAGATAGCGAGGGCAACACTTTAGATAGCAAAAACCCTGCATCTTTTGAGTACAGCATGAAGGAAGCTTTCTTCAATAAGCTTGACCAAACTGTACCCGAATGCCAGAGAAACTTCGCAACAAAAACAAATCTTCCTACATATCCTGAAAAGATTAAGGCACTTAAAGAAGAAGGTGCAAAACTTGTTCTTGTATTCGGTATCGGCAGAATGTGTCACATTGCTTTCTGGGAGCCTCATTTTGCTGACGAGTTCGAAACAGTTGAAGAATGGAAGAAGCAGAACTATCGCATCGGTGCTAAGCTGCATCCTCTTACAATTGAGCAGAACGCTATTACAAGCTTTAAGAGCCGTACAACACTTGTTCCTTGCAGTGCTAACACCATCGGCCCCGGCTTGTTCTTGCAGGCTGACACCATTATCGGCGGTTGCGACGGTGCACTTGGCAGAGGTATGGGTTGGCAGGGTATGAGCTTCTTGACCACACTTCACTATGGTCCTGAAAAGAGCATTACGTCATCCTTTATTCCCACACTTCCCGGTAAATTATTCTATCTTAAAGAACTTGCCGGTCCTTTAACGGCTGAATGTAACTAATATTTCTATAATAAAAAACATCTATCTTTCAGGTAGATGTTTTTTTGCGCAAAATTTTAATTGAGATAAAAAACGCGGCAAACTTGCCGCGTTTTAATTTATTAAAATTATTTCTTTTCCATATCCTTGGCTTCTTCTCTGCTAAGGTCAACTACGTCATCGTCGTATTCTACAACGGAGATAGCAGCTTTGTTGAACACAAGCTTAACTTCGTCAGGACCAACTGCGATGGTAACGATATCATCCTTAATATCCTTAACTACGCCGTAAATACCGCAGTCCATCATAACGCGGTCACCGTTTTTAAGGTTAGCTTTTCTTTCTTGCATCATCTTTTGGCGCTTTCTCTGTTTGCGGCCTGAGAACCACATAAACACGATCATAGCTACCATAATAAGAATAAAGCCTAATGAACTTTCCAATCCGCTAGCGGGAGCGGTGTTACCTTCAAGTAAAATAAAATTCTCTAACATGATTAAAAATTCCTTTCAAAAATACTGTACTTATAATAACAGATAAAGAGATTTTTTTCAAGTGAAATTTTAATAAAAATCAGTTATATCCGTATTTTTTTAAAAATTCATTTTTATAGTCAAGTGAACGGTCTTCCCAAATAGCTTGCTTTAATTCCTCGGTAATTTTGTGTAAGAATCTTATATTGTGTATTGAAGCAAGCCTTGCACCCATAATTTCGCCTGCGTTCATCAAATGGCGGATATAAGCGCGAGAATAATTCCTGCAAGCGTAGCAATCACATTCTTCGTCAAGAGGACGGGGGTCCTCTTTGTAAATAGCATTACGAATAACCACTTTGCCGTGACTAGTCATTACCGTGCCGTTACGGGCAATGCGGGTGGGAAGAACACAGTCCATCATATCAATACCGCGGGTAAAGCCTTCAACAAGGCAATCTGGTGAGCCAACGCCCATTAAATATCTTGGCTTGTTTTTAGGCATAACGGGCATTAAGTCGTCCAAAATATCGTACATAATATCTTTGGGCTCGCCAACGCTTAAACCGCCGATAGCAATACCGGGGCAATTTTCGTAAGAAGTAGTAGCGATAGCACTTTCGCGGCGTAAATCCTTGTACATACTGCCTTGTACAATACCGAATAAGGCTTGATTATCATTCGTCCAAGAATTATAACAACGGTCAAGCCAACGAAGTGTGCGTTCCATATTAACCTTTGCGTCTTTATATTCGCAAGGATAGGGGGAACAAACGTCAAACTGCATCATAATGTCAGAGCCTAATGCCTGCTCGATTTCCATAACTTTTTCAGGGGAGAAAAGGTGCTTTGAACCATCTAAATGGGAAGAAAAATAAACGCCTTCTTCTTTTATCTTTCGCAAATCGGACAGGGAAAATACCTGAAAACCGCCGCTATCGGTTAGAATGGGTCTGTCCCAATTCATAAACTTATGTAAGCCACCCATTTTTTTAACAAGTTCGTGGCCCGGACGTAAATATAAGTGATATGTGTTCGAAAGAATAATTTGAGAGTTAACTTCTTTTAATTCTTCAGGAGAAACGGCTTTAACGGTTGCCTGAGTGCCAACGGGCATAAAAACGGGAGTTTCTATAACACCGTGGGGGGTAGTAAAACGTGTAATTCTTGCACCGCTTTGCTTACATTCCTTTAAAATCTCAAATTTAAATTTATCTGTTTTCATAAAACCTCATGATTTGAAAAGTAAAATATAACTGTGAAAAAGAGTACAGTAGTTTATAAACTATAATTGCATTGCCAAAGTTCAGGGAATAAGTGATGCCGCAGACAATGAATAGTTAATGATGAATAATGAATAATTTCGGTGTCGGCTATGTCGACGATTTATATATGTGCCGCAGGCACACCTTAATTCTTCATCATTCATTTATAGAATAATAATCGCATCGCCAAAGTTTACGGGATATGTGAAAAGAAATTTATAAATCCGTCGGCGAAGCCGACACCTTACCTCTTCACTATTACCTTTTACTTCTTACTTGCTCATCCTTTATAGGATGAGCATCGCAGCGCCAAAGGAAAAGAAACGATAATTGTTTTCCTTTGCCGTTTCGTAAATAGACAAGATTTCTTCCTTTGAGCAAAGGGCGCTGACAAGCATTAAAAGAGTTGACTCGGGCAGGTGAAAGTTTGTAATTAAGCAATCAACTGCGTTAAAGTTGTAGCCGGGGTAAATAAAAATATCAGTATCGCCGCTTTTAGAACGAACAACACCATTGGAGTCGGTAACACTTTCTAAAGTGCGGCAACTTGTAGTGCCAACGCAGATTATTCTACCACCGTTTTTGCGGCACTCGTTTATTTTTGTTGCTGCTTCTTCGGAAACGGAATAAAACTCGCTATGCATTTTATGTGTGGTGACGTCTTCGACTTTAACAGGTCTAAAGGTACCAAGACCAACGTGCAGAAGCACTGGCACAATTTCAACACCCATAGCTTTAATTTTTTCTAAAAGTTCTTCTGTAAAATGCAAACCTGCGGTTGGGGCGGCGGCAGAGCCAACTTCTTTTGAATATACCGTTTGATACATTTCTTTGTTTTCAAGCTTTTCGGTTATATAGGGAGGAAGAGGCATTGAGCCGAGCCTGTCGAGAATTTCTTCAAAAATACCGTTGTATATAAATTTTACAATGCGGTTTCCGTCGGGCAAAACGTCAATAACTTCTGCAAAAAGCTCGTCACCAAATTTAAAACGCTGGCCGATTTTTGCTTTTTTGCCGGGACGTGCTAAAATTTCCCAGGTATCGACATCTATACGCTTTAAAAGCAAAAATTCGATAAAAGAGCCTGTATCAGCCCGTTCGCCTAATAGTCTTGCAGGGAGAACTCTCGTTTCATTTATAACAAGGCAATCGCCCATTTTTAAGTATTGGGGCAAATCGTAAAAGTGTTTGTGTTCAATTTGTTTTGTTTTTCGATTGTACACAAGCAATTTAGCGTGGTCTCTTGGCTCGGTTGGTGTTTGAGCAATAAATTCTTTGGGCAAATCGAAATAAAAGTCACTTGTTTTCATTAAAAACCTAAATACAGTTAAAACTGCTGAATATAAAAAATAATTTAATCAATATCAAGCTTTGTTTGCTTTGAACAGTCACATTGTTGCTTAATGCCTAAATGCTCGTAAGCCTTTGGCAAAACAATTCTGCCGCGGGGAGTACGGGAAATAAAGCCTAATTGCAGTAAAAATGGCTCGATAACGTCTTCGATAGTAACATCTTCTTCACCGGTAGATGCAGCTAACGTGTCAAGACCAACGGGACCGCCGCCGAATTTTTCAATCATAGCTAACAAAACTCTGCGGTCAGAAGCATCAAGACCAAGGGAATCAACTTCAAGCATTTCAAGAGCATCGTCGGCAATGGGCTTGTCTATAATGCCGTTGCCCTTAACCTGAGCGAAGTCGCGCACGCGCTTTAAAAGACGGTTTGCAATTCTCGGTGTTCCGCGGGAACGGGTAGCAATAGCGTAAGCACCATCTTCTTCAATGGGAATCTCTAAAATAGACGCACTGCGCTTAATGATTTTTGCAAGGTCGCTCGGATTATACATTTCGAGCCTGCAAATAACGCCAAAACGGTCACGCAAAGGACCTGTTAGCATACCTGCACGGGTCGTTGCGCCAATCAAGGTGAAAGGCGGCAGACTAAGCCTTACAGAACGGGCAGACGGACCCTTGCCAATCATAATATCAAGGGCGAAATCTTCCATTGCAGGATATAACACCTCTTCAACGCTTCGGTTAAGACGGTGAATTTCATCTATAAAAAGAATATCGTTTTCGTTTAAGTTAGTTAAAATCGCCGCTAAATCACCGGGGCGTTCAATAGCAGGACCGCTTGTAACGCGAATAGAAACACCCATTTCGGAGGCAATAATATTTGCGAGTGTTGTTTTACCAAGACCCGGAGGACCGTATAAAAGAGTGTGGTCAAGGGCTTCCTTGCGCTCCTTTGCCGCAGAAACGAAAATATTTATCATTTCCTTTGCCTTTTCCTGACCGATGTAGTCAGTAAAACATTTTGGGCGTAGAGAATTTTCGTTATCTAAATCTTCTTCTAAAAGACCTGATGTAATAATTCTTTCGTCTTCCACAAAAATTATCTCCTATCAAGATTTTTTAATACTGCACGGATAATGCTTTCCGTATCCTTGCAGTCGGGGGCAACGGCTTCGACAGCCTTGGTGGCTTCCTGTGAAGAATATCCAAGGGCGGCGAGTGCGTAAATTGCATCGGTAAGCATTGAAGAATTAACGCCTAAAGCCATGGGTTTAACGTTTACGAGCTCGTCGTTATCAACCTTTTCACGCAACTCTAAAATAAGGCGTTGAGCAGTTTTTTTGCCAATACCTGGCACCTTCGTCAGTGCAGAAGCATCGCCGCCTACTAAAATAACGGCAAGCTCACTTGCAGAGAGAGAAGATAAAACCTGCAGAGCAATTTTAGGACCTATTCCGCTTACAGAAATAAGGCGAAGAAACATTGTTCTGTCCTCTTTGGATAAGAAGCCGTAGAGTGTTATAGCGTCTTCTCTAACGTGCTGATAAGTAAATAATTTTATATTTTGACCGATTGAAACGCAAGCTGAAACGCTTGAAGGGCATTGAGCAAAGTAACCGATGCCGTTGTTTTCTATAACGATGCCGTTTAATTCAATTTCGTCAACAATACCGTTAATAAATGCGTACATAAAAACTCCTACTTAATTTTAAACTGCGAACCCATTTTTGCAGTGTGGGCGTGGCAAATGGCGGCGGCAAGACCGTCAGCCGCGTCGTCGGGCTTGGGAATTTTATCAAGATTTAAAAAGTACATTACCATTTGTTGTACCTGATGCTTGTCGGCTCTACCGTAGCCTACGATGGCTTGCTTAATTTGCAGAGGTGTGTATTCGTAAAGCTCGCTCGTTTTCATACTTGCCGCGGCGAGCAGAGCACCGCGTGCTTGGGCTACGTTGATAGCGGTTTTAACGTTGTTGTTAAAAAACAGTTCTTCTATAGCGATAGCATCGGGCTTAAAACGGTCGATAACCGTTTGAACGTCGGTAAAAATATTTCTGAGCCTAACGGGCGTAGGCATATCGGGTGGGGTAGAAATAACACCGTATTCAATCATGCGGTGCTTGTGCCCGTCGGTTTCAATAACACCAAAACCAAGAGTGGCAAGCCCTGGGTCAAATCCTAAAATAACCATAAAAATTTTCCATTCAAAATTAAAGCACCTTAGGTTATGCCATAAGGTGCCTGATAGCTGCCTTTAAAATTATTGCTTGTCTGAAGCGAGAATACCGTAATAAATTCTGTCAACGGGAGTACCGTTTTCAAGTAAAAGATCAGAAAGCATAACGCCTTCTTTTCTAAAACCGAGCTTTTCGGCAAGCTTCTGGGCGGGGTAGTTATCCTTGTCGATACGGGTATAAACCTTAACAAAGTCAAAGTTTTTAAAATATGTATTTTTAATCATCTCGCTTGACGTGCGATACGCAATACCGCGGTGTAAGAATTCTTCATTGCCGATAATGATATAATACTCGCCCTTACGGTTAACGTCATCAATATTGATTAACCCCAACATACCGATAGGGTATGATTTTCCACCTTCTTCAAAAACGTAGATAACGTAGTCGTCCCTGGTCTTGTCCAACAGTGAGCGCTGATACCATTTGTTACCTTCGCTGATATTTTTGGGAAGATAACCGTGGAAGCCCTTTACGTGAGAATGGTTGGAAGCCCAATCAACCAAATAGGGAATGTCGGTTCTTTCAATTTTGCGGATGCTCAGTTTATAACTTACCATAATAACACCTCAAACAAGAAATTATTGCATACTTTATAATATTATATCAAATTTTACAAAAAATGCAATGCTCATTTTACTATATTGGAATATTTTTATCAAAAATATTATATATTTTACTGTAAAAAAGCAATATAAATCGTACGGAGGTATATTTTTATGGAGTTTTGCAAGGAAAAAATGGTGTATGACTGTTTAAGCGAGCATAATTTTGGTGAAAGCATTACCGCAAAAGAAATACTGCCGGAGGGCACAAAGCTGTTAACCGTTACAGCAAACGCCAGCTGTGGCAGATGTGAGGTGCTGAATAACGAAATTTTAGCTGAGGGGTCGGTAAAATTCTGTGCAATTTTAAAAACTAACGAGGGCGAAATTAAAAAGCTTGAGCGTACAGAAAGATTCACCATAAGCGAAAAAGTTCACGGAGTCGGCGCAAAGTCAAATTTACTTGCCAGTGCCAACGCGCAAAAGGTAAAGGGTTATGTTGAAGCAGGTAATCTGATGCTTTCCTGTTTTGTTAACATAAAAGGAATTTTATTCTCGCATATGGAAAACGAATGCCATTTAAGCCTTCAGGGCGAAGAAATTAGGGTGAAAAGCGAAGAAACCGCTTTGTGCAGTCTGCAGCACGTACAGTCAATGCGGTTTAACGTTTTGCAAGAAAACGAGCTTTCACCAAGAGTGCCCGAAGCGGTAGAGATATTGTCGGTATGTCCGTCAATCAATACGCGTGAGATACATTTTTCTGCCGGTCAGCTTGTTATTGGCGGTGAAATAATTTTTCAAACGGTATATAAATCAAACGATGAATATGAGCCGATAGTTCAAATAACTGATAAATGCGAATTTACCCATATTGAAGAGATCAAAGATGGCGTTAACGCAAAAGACGTAAGCGTAATGTTGAATTGCGAAGAAATCTTCTGTGATATTTTGCAAAACGCTCAAAACGAAGCACGAATTATTAAATATTCTGTGAGCGTGTACGGATACGCGTATTTTTTAGAGATAAAAGAATATACGGTGGCGCTTGATATGTATTCCATTAAGGAAAAAATAAACACCAAAAAAGAAAAGCTTGAGCTTTGCTCAAAGGAAGAAAAAATTAAGACGGTTATCAATAAGCATATTAGCGTGCCCTTGCCGGAGGGGAAAATTCCTATTGCGCGAATCAGCACGGTTTCGATTTCTCCTTGGGTGGAAAAATGCGCTTTGATCGGCAGCAAAGCACAAATAAGTGCTATGGGCGAGGTTAGTGTTTTATATACCGCTTCGGGCACCGGTGAAGCAGAAGGCTTTAACACAACGGTTAATTTCGATATTATATGCGAAAACGCTTCAAACGGTGAAGGCACAGATGCGCTGGCAGAGCTGGCTTTAAATGAAATGCAAGCTACACTTATTTCGGGTAACGAAATCGAAATCAGATTAGGCTTAACTGTTATGGTTACACCTTTAATAAAAAAACAAAGCGAAGTTGTTAGCGAAATAGAAATAGACGAAAATCAAGATATGCCCGAATTCGGAATAATAATTCATTCTGTTCAAAGGGGCGAAACCTTGTGGGATATTTGTAAAAGCTTTTGCGCAGATGAAGAGGAAATCCGCAAGCTGAATCCTGAAATGAACGAAATTCTGACGCCCGGAGAAAAGATATATATATTCAGAAAATTAGTAGTGTAAGACTAAATTTATTTAGGCACAGTGAATTTTGTAACATAGACTTTCTCTGCGAAAACAGGCAATTGCTGTGTGAAAAAAGCAAAAACATACTTAAATTTGTGTGTTTTTGCTTTAGTTATTTTATATTATGTATTATAATAAATAACAGGAGGCGAGAAAATGGCAAGACCGACAAAATGCGTTGTTGATTTAAATGTTTTAAAAGAGAATTTTCACGCAATACAAAACCGTGTTAACGGTAAAAAAATTCTTGCACTTGTAAAGGCTGATGCTTACGGGCATGGGCTTATTCAGGCTTCCAAAGCACTTATGTCAGCGGGAGTAGATTATCTCGGCGTTGCAACTGTAAACGAGGCAAAAGCCATTCGAGATGCAGGAATTAAAACTCCTGTTTTGTGCGTTGGCGTTCTTACCTGCGGCGATGAAAAAATCTGTGTGCAATATGATGTTGAACAGACTGTTTCGTCGGTAGAAGACGTTTTAAGGCTTGAAAACGAGGGAGAAAAACAAAATAGAGCAGTAAAGCTTCATATAAAAATTGAAACGGGTATGCATCGTACCGGTGTTCGCGTTTGTGAAGAACTTGAAAAGGTTTTAAACACAATAAAAAGCTCACGTTGCGTTAAGCTTGCAGGAATATTTACGCATTTTTCTATGTCTGATTGTGACAAAGAATATACGCATCAGCAGGCTATGCAATTTAACAGTGCAATTAAGCAAGTTAAAGATGCAGGTTTTAGTGATTTCATTAGTCATTGCTCTAACAGCGCCGCAATTCTTGATTATCCTGAGCTGAATTACGATATGGTAAGGGCAGGGATAATTCTTTACGGTTATTATCCGAGCGAAATTTGCAGCAAATCTGTTTCGGTGCGCCCCGTTCTATCATTAAAAACCAAAATTGTTGCAGTAAATAAGGTGCTAAAGGGCGAAAAAATAGGCTATGGCGGTACTTTTGAAGCAAAACGTGATATGTTGGTTGCGGTTTTGCCAATAGGCTACGGTGACGGTTATAAACGTGCCGTTTCAAATAAGGGCTTTGTGCTTATTAACGGTAAAAAGGCAAACGTTGTGGGTAACGTTTGTATGGATATGACTATGGTTGACGTAACGGATATTTCTGCGACTGTTGGAGATGAGGTAGTAGTGTTGGGCAATCAGGGAAGCGAAAGTGTTACTGCTGATGATATTGCAGCTTGGTGTGACACTATAAACTATGAAATTATGCTTTCTATTTTGCCACGCGTACCTAAAGAATATGTGTAGTTTTTCAAATAAAGATATGCGCATTATGGGAAGAAAAATGCGCAACGGTTTAAGTGAAAGCGAACACGCACGGCTGTCAAAGATTATTTGCGAGAAGGTAAAAGAACATTTAAACGACGCGAAAGCAGTTATGCTATATAGCCCGATCGACAGCGAGGTTGATGTTTCCTTACTGTTTGATGAGGATAAGACCGTGCTTTTGCCGCGGGTTGAAGGGGAGAAACTAATCCCTTGCGTAAAAAAGGAGCTTAACGTTGGCTCGTTTGGAGTGCTTGAGCCTGTCGGCGAAGGGTATTGCGATAAAATTGACGCCGTAATAGTACCAATGTGTGCTTTCGATAAAAATTGTAACCGATTAGGCTTTGGAAAAGGCTATTACGATAGGTTTTTAGCGAGTATTGACACGCTTAAAATAGGTGTTGCCTTTTCTTGTCAAGAGCAATATAAAATTTTTGCAAATGAAACCGATGTAAAAATGGATATTATAATTACTGAAACAAGTGTTTTGAGGTGTGATGGATGAAAAGTTTTCTTGGTTTTTCCGGAAAGTTATTTTTAGTATTTTTTGCTACAAGTGTTGTTTCCTTTGTCAGCATGCTTATGTGCTTGAGTGCTGATATGGGTATTGCCTTTAAGGTGTTCGTAGGCATGTTATTCGGCTTTTTTATTATGTTTCTTGCTTGGAGCAATGCTCTTGAACGCGGTGAAAAGGATACGCGTGATAAAGCCTATAAGGCGTATAAAGGCTTTTTGGCAGGTCTTATTGCTATGATTCCTGCGTTGGTACTTGCAGTAGCTTATATGATTATTACATATTACGGCTGGGAAAGAGGAGAACGCGGCTTAGCCGACGGAATTTACACCTTGCTGTATATGATGTTTATTTCATTTTCGCCCTTGCTTTCAACGTTTGTTACCTTTAATCCTGCGCTTAATATTGATTTTGCGCAACCTACCATAACAATGCTTGAAAATATAACAACACCTAACGCTGTGTATGCACCGCTGTTTTTTATACCGATTTTTATTTTTATTATCGTTACAGGCGTTGGATATATTTTCGGTAATAAAGAAAGAAAAAATATTATGGAAGCCGTAAAAAAGGCAAAAAACAGTAGAAAAATGTAATTTTCTATTGAAAATTTGTGTATTTAATGATATAATTATGAAGAATAAATATATTTTGAGAATTATCAGCGGTAAATACCGTGGAAAAGGCATTGAGTCACCTGCAGATTTTAAGGTGCGACCAACCTCTGCCAGAGTTAAGGATTCGCTGTTTAATATTATTCGAACTGAGCTTTTCGGTTGCTACTTTCTTGATTTGTTTGCAGGCACGGGTCAGGTGGGACTGGAAGCGATTTCTAACGGCGCAAAAGTTACCTTTGTTGATATAAATACTGATTTGGTAAACAAAAACATAGCTTTGTTAGGTTGTGCTGACGAAGCGAGAGTTCTGAAAGGTGATTTCGTTAATATCGCTTTAGGGCTTGCTAAATCAAAACAGAGGTTTGACTTTGTTTTTGCCGATCCGCCTTATAACGAAGGCTTGTACCAAAGCATTATAGAAAGCTGCCAAGGGCTGTTGAAAGACGACGGCTTGCTCATTTTAGAGCATGCGTCTGATTTTAAGCTTGAATGTGATTTGCACGGGCTTGAAATTAAGAAAGAACGTATTTACGGTAGCAGGACACTTACTTTTCTTGGAGGAAAATAATGAAAATTATGGTTTATCCCGGCAGCTTTGACCCTATAACGCTGGGACACTTGGATATTATAAAACGCGCTTCTAAAATGGCAGATAAAGTAATTGTGGCGGTTATGAATAATCCTGCAAAAAAATGCTTTTTTACGTTAGAAGAGCGTAAAGAATTGATAAAAAAATCCGTCAGCAACCTTGAAAACGTCGAGATTGACACGTTTGAAGGACTTATGGTTGACTATATGAAGAAGGTTGGCGCAACAGCGGCAGTTCGCGGTTTGCGTGCTATAACCGATTTTGAATACGAGCTTCAATGGGCTGCCTTTAATCAAAGGCTTGATGAGAATTTTGAAGCAGTTTTTCTTATGGCGAACAGCGAGCATAGCTTTTTAAGCTCAAGCATCGTTCGTGAAATTGGTAAAATGGGTGGAGATATCAGTAAGATGCTTCCCATTGAAATAATTGACGAAGTCAGCAAAAAATTATTAAACTAAATGATAAGGGAGAAAAAACAATGGATAGTGTAATTGCAAATTTGTTAGAAGAACTTGAGAAGGAGCTTACACAAACTAAAAAAGGAATTTTTTCAGACAAATCGTTAGTAGATACCGACGCGTGCCTTGATATAATTGATGAAATAAACGAGAATTTGCCTACAGAGCTCGAACGCGCTGTTAATATTATGAAGGAGCGCCGTCAAATTTTGATTGATGCTGAAGAAGAAGCAAAGCAATGCATTGCCGCAGCACAAAAAACTGCAGAAGAAATGGTTATGGAGCATGAAATAACCCGCAATGCTGAAATCGAAGCCAAGAAAATTATTGATATGGCACGCCAAAATGCAAAGGAAGTAAGGCTTTCTGCAAAGAATTACGCCTTGAGTGTTTTTGATGAGTTAAAGGCTAGAATGAAAGACCTTGACGAGCAGATTGACCAGGACCTTGCTGATTTTAGCAAATAAAATTTTCCGCCTTATTACGAAGCCTATAATGACAGTTAATACTGTTATGAGTATAGGTGCGTAGAGGGCGGTTTTTTTATATAAAACACATAACAAAAACGCAATAAAACCGCATAAAACTCGGTTAAAAATAAATTTTTGCTTATTTATTCCTTTTAAAAAACTCAAGCATTGGCTTATTACGCAAAAGCCGCCAAATGATAAAAAGAAGCTAATAAGAGGAAGATATGCGCTGTCTAATGCACTTAAAACAGAAATACCGCTTGTAAATTCAAATATTCCGCACAAAAATCCTTGCGCAAGAAGTGGTAAACTGTTTTTAAAAAACTCTAAAATAATTTTTGATATTAAATTAAAAAGAACCATATTGCCGCAAACAGCTAAAATTGCTGAAATGCTTTTTTCAATGGCTGTTGATAGGCTTTGGGGTTCTTTTTTTTCGTTTGTTTTTTCAAAGTTAATTTCTTGTTTAGAACTAAAAAAAACGGTAAAAATTAATAGAGTACATATATGAATTATATATAGAGCGAATCCTTCGGAAGCATTTTTTAGCATAACTGTACCGACAGTGCCCAATATGAAGATAGGACTAGCGGAAAAACAAATAGTGCCTAAATACTCAAGGGCGTTTTTGTTGCCACCAAATTTTTCAAAAACAGTACGGCTTCCCGTTGGAAATCCGCAAAAAATGCTCATAGCAAAGGGGAAAGCGGCTTGCTCGGGTAATGAAAGAATATACGTAACGGGCTTTAAAAACTTTGAAAACAGTTTATCTGCACCTAAATCGGAGAGTCTTTTTGTAAGAATAAAAAATGGAAACAGTACGGGTAAAACTGAATTATACCATAACGTTACCGTTTCCTTTACACAGGAAATAGAAATTTCGGGAAAAATCAAGCATATAATCAATATAAAAATAAAAGGTATCAAATTTATCACCAGTAAAATATATGAAAAGGGAGGGGAGTTTATGAAAAAAGTAGGGCTTGCCTTGGGCGGAGGTGCGGCACACGGCGTGGCGCATTTAGGCGTTTTACAGGTATTTTTGGAGCAGGGCATACCGATTGATTACGTGTCGGGCTGTAGTGCCGGAGCAATAGCAGGTGCTTTGTTTTGTACGGGTAGTGATATGTATTTGGCAGGCAAATTATGCTCAACGATTGATATGTCATCGTTTATTGACGTAATTATTCCCCGTATCGGCTTTATCAAAGGCGAAAAGGCTGAAAACTTGGTAAATATGCTTGTAAAAGGAAAAAACTTAGAGGAGTGCTCACCGCCTTTTTCCGCAATAGCATGTGATGTTTTGAGCGGGAAGTGCGTGATGCTTGATAAAGGTAATTTAGCAAAGGCCTGTCACGCAAGCTTTGCGATTCCAGGCGTGTTCGAACCGGTTGATTTTCTTGATATGCAGTTAATTGACGGTGGTGCAATGACGCGCGTTCCCGTTGATGAGGTTAAGAAAATGGGGGCTGAATACGTTATTGCCGTTGACGTAGGCTATCAAGGTTGGGGCCACGAAAAAGCAAAAAATCTAATAGATATTATTATGTATGCCTTTGAAATGTGCGATTGGCAGATGGTAGAGCAAATGTATAAAAAAAGTGACTGCGTTATCAATCCTGATTTAAGGCAGATTCCTTTGCAGTCGTTAGAAAAGTCAGAAGAATGTATTGCTCTTGGCAGAGAAGCGGCACTAAAAGTTGTTGATAAAATCAAAGCCGATTTAGGTATTAGATAAAACAAATTAAAATAAAATATTAAAAATTTATATAAAAAAAGCGTTGCACAATCTATTTGATAATGCAACGCACTTTTTTAGCTAATTTTATTATTTGTTGAATTTTTCTTCAATCTCGTTAATAATACCACCGTAGAATGCGGCAAGACCGCCAACGTCAGCCCCAACGTTAATGAAGTTGTAGCCCTCGTCAATTCTTGCTTGCGCAGTAGCAACGCTACCTGTTGTACCTGCCATTTTACCGTATTTTCTTGCGGTTTTGGCAACAAGCTTACGGGTTTCGTCAATCTGGGGGTTATCCCAATCACAAGGTGCGCCGATACCTTGCGAGAAATCGGCAGGACCGAAGAAAATCATATCAATACCTTCAAGAGCACAGATCTCTTCAAGCTCCTTAACTGGTTCCGGATCTTCAATCTGAATAACGGTAAAGCGTTCCTCGTTAGCTTCCTTCATATAATCCTTGCCGTCTACCAAGCAGAACTTGCCGTCGGCATTGCCACCATCAAGAGGACGTCTGCCGATGGGGTGGAACTTTGTATAATATACAATCTGCTTTGCTTCTTCAAGGCTCATAAGGTGGGGAACCATAATGCCGGTGCAGTCTGCCTCCAAAGGTCTGATGATATCGCTATAACCACCTGTGCGACCGATACGGCATAAAACGTCACAATCATAAAGCTTTGCGGCGCGGTTGAGATTTTCAATGGTTGAATAGTCGGAAGGAACGTGCTCCATATCAATCCAAATGCAATCAAATCCGCTCATAGCAGCGAGTTCGGCGCCGCGGGGGTCAGCCAAATTTAATTTGATTGAAAAGGCAGTTTTACCTTCGTTAATTTTCTTAATTACTTTACTTTTTCTCATGTGCAACATAAACAATAGCCTCTTTTCAGTTAAAATTTTGTTATAAAATACACAAATAAATTCTAATTTATAAACTAAATAAAGTCAATCTCTTTTTACTGAAAAACGCAAAAAATTGCAGGTATTTATATTTTCATTAAGCCTAACGTAAAATCCTCGTCACCGATTAGCTCTTTACAAGGAATGGAATAGAGCTTTGTGGCGTTAATATTCGCCCTTGCACTTAATTGTGTGCTCGCACCGTAGTTGCGCGTGTCAAGGGGTGAAATATAGTAATTGTCCAAAATAGAAAGCAATGCGGCCTTTTCCTTGCGAATACCCAATAGCTTGATTTTCGGCGGCGAGCCTATCAATGTTTGAAGCTTGTCTTTGGAAATATCAAGCAGGGCACAACACAGAATGCGGCTTATGCGTGAATATGTATAGCGTTTGCTCTTTACGCTTTGTATAAGCTCGTCAACAGAAGAGGCATATAAAATCTCTTTTTTTAATTTGCGCTCAAGTCCTTCGTTTACACCGCAAACGTTCTCTAAAGAAGAAAGTGGCATAGTAATTATTTTATATTTTAAAAGCTGAAAAAACTGCTCAAAAAATATAGGTTTTGCTTTGATAGGATACATTTCACTATTTATGTGACCGTTTAATAAATCCTGGCGAATCTTGCTTGCAGAAGAAAAATCCTGCTCTCGTTTAACTGTAACAGGTATAATTTTGCTTCCAATCTCTTTTATAGCAGAAATATACTCTTTGCCAAGCATACTGTTGGGTTGCCCGTCAAACGCAGATAGGGCATTGCCGTAGGATAATCCTTGACTGATGCGCGCTTTAAAATCAGTAGGATTGTTTTCTGTTTTCATTTGTTCAAGGTCTCCGCATTCACTTCCAAAACACAGATGGGTACATCCAATGGTATCTGCCGCCAAAACACCGCCTAAAGCAAAATATTCGGCAGATTGAAGAGCAAATATCTGGGGAAGCTCCAACACTGCGTCAGCACCTGCTTCTAACGCTGCTTTTGCGCGGGTAAACTTATCAAAAACAGCGTTTTCGCCACGCTGAACAAAGCTACCGCTCATAATGCACACAACAAAATCGGCACCCGTTATTTGCCGAGCCTTCTGCATTTGGTAAATATGACCCTTGTGTAGAGGGTTATATTCGCAAATTATACCGCAAATCTTAATGATAATCACCTTTTTTTATTAAAAATTCTGTACTTATTTTAAAAACTGTGTTATAATAACAAGGCACGTGGATATTATACCATAACTACGCTTAATTTGTAAAAATATTTTTTTACCGGAGGTAAGAGAAATGAAAGTTTTAGTTATCAACGCAGGTTCAAGCTCGTTAAAGTATCAGCTTATTGATATGGAGAATGAATCAGTAATCGCAAAGGGCGGTATTGACCGTATTGGTCTTGAAGGCTCAAAGCTTAAACACACCGCAAACGGCGAAGACACAATTATTCAGCAGGATATGCATAACCACGAAGAAGCTATTCAGCTTGTGCTTACTACCTTGACTGACGAAAAGGTTGGCGTTATCAAGTCAATGGACGAGATTGGCGCAGTAGGTCACAGAGTTGTTCACGGTGGCGATAAGTTTGCTTGCTCCGTTAAGATTTCGGATGAGGTTGTTGAAATGATGGAAAGTCTTATTGACCTTGCACCCTTACACAACCCTGCAAACCTTCAGGGTATTGCCGCTTGTAAGGCTGTTATGCCCAATACACCCATGGTAGGCGTATTTGATACTGCATTCCATCAAACAATGCCTGCATCAAGCTATATTTATGGCTTGCCCTACGAAGCTTACGAGGATTTCAAGGTTAGAAGATACGGCTTCCACGGTTCTTCTCACAGATTTGTTTCCCAGCGTTGCGCTGAGATTTTAGGCAAAAAGCCTGAAGAAATCAACGTTATTTCCTGTCATTTAGGTAACGGCTCAAGTATTGCGGCTATTAAGGGTGGCAAGTGCCTTGACACAACAATGGGTCTTACACCTATTGAAGGTCTTCCTATGGGAACACGTTGCGGTAATATTGACCCCGCTATTATTCGTTTCTTAATGAACAAGTATAATATGAATATCGATGAAATGGATGCTTATTTAAATAAAAAGAGCGGTATGTTAGGTGTTTCCGGTGTAAGCAGTGACTTCAGAGATTTGTCTAATGCTGCCGCCGAAGGTAACGAGCGCGCTAAGCTTGCACTTGATATCTTTACTTACAACGTTAAAAAGTTCATTGGTGCTTATGCTGCTGCAATGGGCGGTGTTGACGCTATTATCTTTACCGCTGGTGTTGGCGAAAACGACTGTGCAGTTCGTGAAGCTTCCGTTGAAGGATTAGAGTTCTTAGGCGCAAAGCTTAATAAAGAACTTAACGCAACTATCAGAGGCAAGGAAAAAATAGTGTCAACAGAGGATTCAACAGTTAAGATTGTTGTTATTCCTACAAACGAAGAACTTGTTATTGCTCGTGATACTGCTGAACTTTCAAAAATGTGATTGACAAAGACAAAAAATACAGATATAATATGCAGGTATTGTTATGAGTACAGTAATTTCCGTTAAGGACGCCCGATACAATCAGGGCGACAGATATGATTTTGAGATTGACTTGACTCTTGACCCCATTGATTATATGGGGAAGGTTAGGTTTGAAAATGCAAAGGCGACGGGCTTCTATTTTGCCGATGGCGAAACAGTTCGTTTTTCGGGCAAAGCAACCCTTACCTGCATTTTTGAATGTGACCGTTGTTTAGGCGAGTTTTCTCAGGATTTTACCTTTAGCTTTAGTGAGATTTATTCTTATTCTGCTAAGGACGAAGATTTACTCATTACAAGGAATGATACCATAGATATTCAACCGCTTATTTATGATACGGTTATTTCCGGTCTTCCTATTGAGCGCTTGTGCAAGGAAGATTGTAAAGGCTTGTGTCCACATTGCGGTATTGATAAAAATTTTTCATCTTGCTCGTGTAAGGACGATGACGACGATAATCCGTTTGCTGTTCTTAAAGGGCTTGTGGACTAAGGAGGTGTTCACATGGGCGCAATTGCACCTAAGCGTAAAATTTCAAGAGCCAGACGTGACTCAAGACGTGCTAATTGGAAGCTTTCTCTTCCCGGTATCGTTGAGTGTCCTCAGTGCCACGCTAAAAAGTTAGCACACAGAATGTGCAAGGCTTGCGGTTACTATGACGGTAAGCAAATCGTAACAAAAGAAGAAGAGTAATTCTTCAAAAATCGCATAAGCGTATTTAAATCAGCCTTATAAAAATAAGGCTGATTTTTTTATCAAAAATTGCAAATTTACTATTGAAAAATTTTCTTGCAGTAGATATAATAATTAAAACAAATATTATTGATTGGAGAAAAACTATGAATAAATTCAGGCTTGCTAATTGTTTAGGCGACCATATGGTTCTTCAAAGAGAAACCGATGTGCGCTTGTGGGGTAAAGGTAAAAAAACAGGCGATGTAATTTATGCTGTTCTTGGCCCCTATGAAAGCTATGGTTTTGTTGACGAAGCTTTAAATTGGCAGCTTTTTTTACCGCCTATGCCCGCTAATACTTCTTCTCAGACTTTAGTAGTTTCCGACGGAGAAGAAAGAATTGTTTGTGAAGATGTTTTGATAGGTGACGTTTGGGTTATTAACGGTCAGTCAAATGCAGAATACTGCCTGGACAGCTGCAACCAAAATCGAAGCGGTATTTACGCTGATGATTTAAACTCTCTCAAATCTAAGGACAATATCAGAATGATACTTCAAAGACGCGCTCATGCTACGCAGGACGGTACAAAGATGTTAACACCGCAGTTTGATTTGTGTTGCCCTGAGGAAAGCTCTTGGCGTGACGTTGCAACTGCTGAAAACAGAGGCACGGTTTCTGCTCTCGCGTTTTTCTTTGCGAGAAAAATATCCTACACGTTAAACGGTAGCGTTCCCATTGGCATTGTTCAAGTGGCGTCAAGCGGTTCTCCTATTCGTGAGCTTATTATGCCTGAACTTGTAGAGCCTATGGGTTATAAGGATTCTGAAAAACCTGAAATTCCTTTAGCAGGAATTTATAACGCCTTAATGTCACCTATACAAAAAATGACTATTAAGGGTATGCTTTTCTATCAAGGAGAAAGCGAACAATGGGCTTATGGAGGCTATGCTTATCAATTAAAATGGTACGTTGAAGAATTACGCAAGCGCTTTGAATGTGAGTTCCCTTTTTACCAGGTTCAACTTGCAAGTCATAGTGATATGGAAACGCATAAGCTTTGGCCTAAGCTTTCCGAGGTTCGTTATCAACAGTTTAAGCTTATGGAAATTTTAGATAATTGCTACACCGTTACGGCTATTGACGTTGGTAGCAAGCCCGGGGATAACGATATGGCGCATCCGCCTTATAAGCAGCCCGTTGGAGAACGCCTTGCCATAGCGGTTCTTGCAAATGAATACGGCGTTGGAAGTCCTGAGTACAGTTTATGTCCGATACCTTGTTGCTCGCACTTTGCGGAAGATAAAATAACTATTCATTTTGATAACGTTGGCGACGGACTAATCATTCTCAAAGGCGAAAAATTAGTTGGATTTGAAGCTATGGGCGAGGACGGAAAGTATAAAAAGGTTCGTGCAAAAATTGTTGATGATGATACTGTTGAGCTTCGCGGAGTAAAAAATGCAAAAGCGTTTCGATATGCGCGTGTTCCCGATGCAACCTGGGATTATGCTAATCTTGGTTCTTCAACGGAATTTCCTGCATTGGCATTTGAAATCTTTAATAAATAAAAAATAAAAACGTTGTGTTTTTTGCACAACGTTTTTTTAATTGGCGTCTTCAGACGTGGAAATAAACCCCCAGTTCTACTGGGGGAAGAAAAATGCGCAGAGCGACAATAAAAAGGGCGAGCTAAAAGCAAGCCCAAAAAGCTTGAGAAAAATCAAACCTCCAAATATAATGGTAGTGGTTT
>JAZNXV010000045.1:0-20239 GCA_045594045.1 Clostridia bacterium | reverse complement strand
TTACATATTGTTAACACAAAGACGCGGCAAACCATATAATATTTGACTTTTATTTTTAATTGAATTATAATATTTTCGTAAGTTTTACGGAGAATTTTTATGAGAAAAAACGATATTATAACAATAAAAATTACAGATTTAAATAGCGACGGTGCAGGCGTTGGCAGAGTAAACGGCGAGGTTGTTTTTGTCCCCTATGCCCTGCCCGATGAACTTGTGGAAGCTCTGATAATTAAGTGCGCAAAGAATTATTCTGTCGGCAAGCTTTTAAACGTTTTGGAGCCTTCGAAATGTCGTACAGACGCCCCGTGTCCATATTTTTATAAATGCGGTGGATGTGATTTTCAACACTTGAATTATAACGAGCAGCTTCGTTTAAAATGCGAAACTGCACTCAAAAACACAAACAAGCTTTCAGGTAAGAACTTTGAAAGCTATTGTGTTATCGGTGCTGAAAATATTTTTAACTATCGCAACAAAGCGCAATTTCCTATTTCTACTGATAAAAGCGGTGTTGTGGTTGGCTTCTTTTCTTCGCACTCGCACAGAGTTGTACCGATTGAAAGCTGTATGCTTCAAACAAATGAATGTAACAGCGTTATTCCCGCAATTAAAATAGCCTTAAAAAAGGTAAACGTTTCGATTTATGATGAAGAAAAGCACGTTGGTGTTTTAAGGCATATAATAGCCCGTAGCGGCAAGCATGGCTTAATGCTTATATTGGTAACAAATTCGGCAAAACGGTTGCCTGACGAGTTGATACGCGCCTTAAAAGAAGCTCTACCAAGCCTGACAACGATTATTCAAAACATAAACACAAAAAAAGGCAATATAATTTTAGGTAGCGAGTGTATTACCCTATTCGGCAACGGCTTTGTTGAAGATGAAATGTGCGGAATTAACTTTAAGCTTCGCCCCCTTGCTTTTTTGCAGGTAAATTCGCATCAAGCCGAAAAATTATATAATAAAGTTCTTGAGATTGCCGATTTATCAGGAAACGAAATTGTTTTTGACGCTTACTGCGGCATTGGAATTATGAGCCTTATGCTAGCGCAAAAAGCAAAAAAACTAATAGGTGTTGAAATAGTACCGGAAGCTATTACAACGGCAAAGGAAACGGCAACGAGCAATAATATATCTAATGCGGAATTTTTTGTTGGCGCCTGCGAAAACGTTTTACCCGATTTGTTAAAAAAAGGCGAAAAGCCCGATGTTTTGGTAGTTGACCCACCGCGAGCCGGCTGTGAGGAAAGCTTGCTCAAAGCAATATCACAAGCCGATATTAAGAAAATCGTGTACGTTTCCTGTAACCCGGCAACTTTAGCGCGGGATATAAAATTTTTAGCCCAAGAAGGCTATAGCGCATCAAAATTAACGTTTGTTGATATGTTTTGCCACACAAAGCATATTGAGACGATTGTTTGCTTAACACGTGAATAATTCATACTAACTTTATTAGTGCGCATTTTAGTTAAACTTAAAATTTAGTTTAACGTTTAATTTTTAAGTTAAAGGAATAAAAAATGAAAAAGCTTATAACGTTATTTTTAACCGCGACATTACTTATCTGTCTTGTTGCCTGCAATAATCAGACTGCCGTATTAGATGAAGTCAAAACGTATGAAATTACGGCTGACATTCATTCTCTGAACATTCAGATTAATGCTGCTGATTTTAAAATTAAAAGCGGAGACAAATTTTTAATTGAAAGTAATCTAAAGTATCTGTCCGTATCCGATAAAGACGGTGTTTTAAGCGCTTTTGATGAAGCAAAAAGCAACAGCAATTATTCAAATGCATTTTTAACTCTATACGTACCTAACGGGACTGTATTCGATGAAGCAATCATTACAACCGGTGCGGCAAAATTGACGGCAGATATCTTGTCTGCAAGCTCAATTAAATTAGCGCTCGGTGCAGGTGACGTGCATTTTAATATCCTTGATGCATCTTTAAAGGCCACGATTAACGGCGGAGCAGGACAAATTACCATTAACAGCGGCAATCTAAACAATCTTGCTTTAAACGTGGGAGTTGGCGAATTAAATTTGACTGCCGCTGTGCTTGGTGACAGTAAATTAGAATTTGGTATCGGAGAATCTAACGTAACCTTAATTGGCAGTAAAAATGATTACAAGGTCGATATCGAAAAAGGTGTTGGTAATATAACCGTTGACGGAACAAACGTAACGGATTTTGGTAGTAGCGGTAACGGGCAAAACTATATTAAAATTAACGGCGGCGTCGGGTCTATCAATTTAAAATTTCAACAGAATTTATCTTAAAATGTGCTTAAACTAAAAATGCTAATATTGAATATAAAAAAACACAGTAAGCTTTTTCAACTTACTGTGTTTTGTTTTTTTTGTGTGAAATTATTCCTCTGCTTTTTTTATGCTTTTTGTGCAAATAATATCAGCACCGCTATCAGAAACGTTTTTAATAACAACGTCGCCACAGCTTACGGGAGCGGTAAGTGTTACGCTGTTTAAAACATTTACTATTTCAAACATTTTATGCTTTTGCACGGAAGTGCTTGTTTTTACAGGGCATCTGCTGATATTTGCGCCTTCAATTTTGACAGTGCTTGTAATAACGCGCATAGGGTTTATAAGCTCGTTTTTGCCATACTCAACACCGCGAAGGCAACCGTTACCCGAAACGGAATAACCGTTATTTTCGTCAACTTTTAAATGACACCCCTTAGGGCAAACAATACAAATCAATTCTTTCATTGTTAATTATTCACTTCCGTTTCAATGATAATTTCGTTTTCCGCCTTTTCTAGCAATTTTGCAGGGATAACAATATGCTCCATTTCGCCGGGCGCCATATGCTCACGCTTATAGGAAGCAATAACCTGATTGTTGGAAATAACGTTAATTTTACTGTCACCCGATACCCTGTTTACTCTAAAAAACACATCGGTTAATTTATCCTGCTCAGAAAATCTAATTTTCTGCGGAACCGTATAAGTAACACCGTTGCCGTTTTTAAGGCTTATAACTCTGCCTTGCTTTGATCCGTTTTGAACAAATTGGGCGGCGGCTTTGCCTGCACGGGCGCTTTCCGCAGTTACGTAATCAACCAAATCGTGAACGTGAACAACGTTTCCGCAAGCAAAAACACCTTCAAGGCTTGTTTCCATATTTTCGTAAACAACAGCGCCGTTGGTGCGGCCGTCAATCTCAATGCCTGCACCGCGTGTAAGCTCGTTTTCAGGTATTAGACCAACCGAAAGTAAAATCGTATCGCAAACAAATTCCATTTCAGTTCCTTTTATTGGGCGCCTGTTTTCGTCAACCTTAGCGATAACAACTTTTTCAACACGTTCTTTGCCTTGAATATCAACAATGGTATGTGAAAGATAAAGCGGAATATCAAAGTCATTTAAGCATTGAACGATATTTCTGTTAAGACCGCCGGAATAAGGCATAACCTCAACGCAGGCAAGCACCTTTGCGCCTTCTAACGTCATTCTGCGCGCCATAATTAAACCAATATCGCCGCTTCCTAAAATAAGCACGCGCTTACCCACCATATAGCCGTCAATATTTAAATATTTTTGTGCAGAGCCTGCGGTGTAAACACCTGCAGGTCTGTCACCGGGAATTGCAATAGCGCCGCGAGTACGTTCCCTGCACCCCATAGCAAGAATAATTGATTTAGCTTCTAACTGTAAAAAACCGTCTGTAGTATTAACACAGCTGACAATTTTTTCATCGGAAATATCAAGCACCATTGTGTCAAGCATCACCTTAACTTCTGTGCTTTCAAGCATTTTTATAAAACGCTCGGCATATTCGGGGCCCGTAAGCTCTTCTTTAAAATGATGCAGTCCAAAGCCGTTGTGTACACATTGGTTTAAAATTCCGCCTAATTCCTTGTCGCGTTCAATAATTAAAATATCTTTTACGCCGTTTTCCCAGGCAGAGCATGCGGCACTCAATCCCGCAGGACCGCCGCCGATTACAATAAGCTCGTACATTTAATTGCCCTCCTTTGTTGCGCTGACTAAAACGTTACTGTTGTTTTTATCCTTTAACACCGCCATCGGCGAAATATGCTTTTCACGGCTTAAAATTTCTAGAACCTTTGGCCCGCAGAAGCCGCCTTGGCAACGACCCATTCCCGAATTACAACGGCGTTTTATACCGTCAACGGATACGGGCGGAATCGGTGAATTTATCGCATCAATAATTTCACCCTCGGTAATGGTTTCGCAACGGCAAATTACTCTGCCGTAAAGATTGTTTTTGCTTATTAACTCAGCCTTTTCTTTGGCAGAAAGCTCCTTAAATACAATATGCTCACGAGAATCAATGAAATTTTCTTTTTCATTAAGGCTTGCACCGCACTCTTTTAACAGAGCAACCGCTTCGTCAGCAATAGCAGGTGCGGCAGACAAACCGGGCGATTTAATACCCGCAAGGTCAATGAATTTTTCTGCGGCAATTTCAATAATAAAATCGTCTCTGTCCGTGTTGGCACGCATACCTGCAAAGTTACGAATTGAATTACGGTAGTTAATGTTCGGCACGCTTTTTGCGGCGGTAGCACGAATAAAATCAAGCTGTTCACCCGTAGTATTTACCTTTGATTTGTCGTCGCTGGACGTTGCGTCGGGACCCACAATTAAATTACCGTGTACTGTGGGCGAAACAAGAACGCCTTTGCCAACGCTTGACGGACATTGAAACAGCGTTGAATTAGCCTTAAATCCTTCGGCCTTGTCCATTAAATAGTATTGCCCCTTGCTTGCCTTAATTTTAAAGGTAGGCTCGGCAACAAGGTTATGAATCATATCGCTGTTAACGCCTGCGGCATTGATAACAAATTTTGCTTTAACCTCGACTCCGTCACCGGAAATAATACGCCAGCCGCCATCGAACTTTGTGATATTGACAACGTCAAAATTCAATTTAAATTCCGTACCGTTTTTTGCGGCAGTTTCGCCAAATGCTATTGCGTATTCCCAGGGGTTAATAATACCTGCACTCGGTGCCCAAAGCGCACAAAGCACCTTATCACTTACGTTAGGCTCGCGTTTTAAAACCTCATCCTTATCTAAAATTTCAAGGTTTGGTACACCGTTTGCGTTTCCGCGCTCAAAAAGCTCGTTAACAGTTTTAACGTCTTCTTCTGAAAAAGCAAGAACTAACGAGCCAACATTTTTGTAGTGAACGCTGAGCTTTTTGCAAATTTCAGGTGCGTCCGCACAGCCTTTAACGTTTAATCGAGCCATTTTTGTGTTGGGTTCAGGGTCAAAGCCTGCGTGAATAATTGCGCTGTTTGCGCGGGTTGCTCCCATAGCAATATCGTTTTCCTTTTCAAGAACGCAAACGTTAAGCTTGTACTTGGAAAGCTTGTATGCCGTAGCACAACCTATAACTCCTCCGCCGATTATTGCAACATCAAACATTTTTTATCCTCCTAAATAAAAAAAGAGCAACATAAATACAACAATCCCATAAATTAGGTGTTGCACTTATATTACTCTCAAATCTCCGTAATATTCGTACAAATTAATTATAACAAATTTTTGTAAAAAAGCAAGCAAAATTTAAATATATTTTCTTATGATATAAACCGAATAAAAGAATTTAGTTTAATAAATCTAAATTAGTGCCCGAAACAGCTGATGCTCCGGCTTTGATTGCATCAACAACGTCCTGCCTATCCTGAAGCAAACCGCTTGCTATAATCGTTAAATCCGTAAACTTTTTAATTTGTGAAATAATTTTCGTACTGCAGGCCGGCAAAACCTCGATTGCATCCATCGCGCCGGATTTAATCTGCTTCTTTAAATTTTCATATGCTAACGAATCAATCAGAAAAAATCTTTGGATAGTAAGCAAGCCGTGACTTGCGGCGATTTTTATAAGGGCTTGTTTTGTGGAAATTATACCGTCTGCCCCCGTATTTTTTGCGATAAACTCCACCGAAACCTCTTTTGACGAAAGGCCTTCAATTAAATCAATATGTACAAAGGCAATTTTGCCCGCATCTTTAATTTGTTTGACAACGTCACAAATAGTAATAACTGTGCCAAATAGCACAAATACAACAAGATTATCGCTTTTTAAGCATTGCATTAAGCCATTTTCATCTTTAATAGCACAGATGCTCGGGTTTTTCTTCAGTAATTCTTTAAATTCATCTCTGTTCATATCTATTTCCTTCTTCCTTTTGTTTATTATATCAAAAACATCAATTAAAAGCAATACTAATGTTATTCGACAATTTATCCCCAATACACTTTTCCTTTAAGCCACGGCTCTAAAACTGTTGAAGCGTTTTTGCAACCGCTTTTTTCCATTGCAGAAATAAAGCTTTGCTTCGTGGCAATACCATATTTGTTTTCTTCAAAATAGAGCTTTAAACCGCTAAAAAACACTTCGTCTTTTACAGAATTGCGCAGAGAATCAAGCATCAACGCCGAAACGTCATACGTAATCACGTTGTATAAAAGCCAATGCTCAAAATCTGTACTTTTTCGCTCTATTTCTTTGCTGAATGGTCCTTGCATGTTTTCAACAATTTTAAAAATTACTTTACAGTAGCTTTCGTTTTCAGTAAGAAACGATTTATATCTCTCAAAGCCGTAAACGTCTTCGTAAAAAAGCGCAACGGAATACTGCGTCAAGCCTTCATCGAGCCATGCATCGCTGATTTCGTTGTTTCCTACAAGACCGTACCACCATTGATGTGCAAGCTCGTGTACGATTACTTCTTCCAAGCCCTCTGTTTTTGCAGGCGAATAAAGCTCCTTGTTTATCAACACTAAGTTTGGGTATTCCATTCCGCCGATATAAAAATCAGCAGCTACCACAGAAAGCGTTGTGTAGGGATACATACCGAATTTTTCGTTAAAGCAATTTAAGGCGTTAACGGCATAATCTAACGCCGCCTGACCCATTGTATCATTTTCAAGATAGTAAGAATATACGATTGTTTCGCCAACCTTTTGAGATTTTAGCTTGAAATTTTTTGATAAAACAAACGCAAAGTCACGAATGTTTTCGCCTTTTGCTGTCCAAACAAAATTTATCGGGTCGGGAGAGCTTTTTGTCAAAATCTCACCGCTGGAAGCAAGCCTGAATTCGTTACTTGCTTTTATTGAAATAAAATAATCTGCACATTCCGAAAAAAAAGGGTCTCCGTTAGCTGTATAAATGCTTTTTTGCGCCTGCCCGTCAATAATCGGACAAAGCACGGGATACCAATTACCAAAGTTATACGTATCGCCGCCATAGCCGTAGCGCATTGGTGAATTAGGCAATTTTTCACTAAATTCCATGAATATACAGCATTTTTCGTTCTTTTTAATCGAAGGAACGTTAAGCTTTAATATTTGACCGTCATTTTCATATATAGGCGTAACTTCCTTATCTGATACTTTTACAAGCCTTATATCAATATATCCCGAATCAAAACCCGAAGGATATGCTAAATCAAGCATATCAGGTACAGCAACGTTTAAAATATTTTCTTCGTTTTTAAAGGCATTTGGATAAAGGCAAAAATAAAGCTCGGTAATTTCTTGGTCGGTATTGTTAAAGAATTCAAAATCCATTGTTGCAATAAGGGTGTTATCTTTAATTTCAGCATTTATTTTGTACACGTTATTCGAATCGGATTGCCCTTCGAAAAGTGAATGTCCTAACAGAAAAACAAACAAAATTATAACAATTACGGTAATTGTAATTATTTTTTTATGTAATTTTTTAAGCATTTTACACCTCAAAGAAAATTTATTAAATTTATACTTTATCTATCTTAAATTTTGTGCTATAATAAACCGTATCGTATTATGTCGATAAATATATCTATTTAACGGAGGTTCAATATGGTTGCAGGTAAATATGCAAAGAGTAACCCTTTAAACGATGTAATTTTGCTTGAAGGTGATTTTGTATCTTCGTTTTTGGTTAATATATCCCCCTTTTATTCCGTGGTATATATTTATCTTTTGTATTTGTGTTCCCATAATGAGCTTAAGCTCGAAACTCTTGATTCCATCAGCAAAAAGCTTAACTGCACACCTGCCGAATTAAACGAAGCAATGGAGTTTTTAAGTAAACAGAATTTAATCAACTACACTTCAACTCCCTTTGCCTTTGAAATTTTAAGCGCTTCCAATGCCGCAAAAGCTATAAATTTATATTCAAATGACGCATTAACAGTTTATGCTGACTATTTTGCCGGTATTCGCGCACTTTTTCCCGGTAGAAGCATATCTAATGCCGAGTATGATAAGGCTCGCGATTGGGTTGAGCTTTACGGCTTTTCTGTAGAAGCCGCGCTTCTTTTGATTGGTCACGCAATTTCCTATAAGGATACTGCTATTTCCTTTTCGTATATTGATAAAATTGCGCTTTCTTGGGCAAACGAAGGCATTACTACTGTTGCCGCCGCCGAAGAATATCTTGCTTTATATCGTGCAAAAAATCATGATGCCGCAAAACTTTTGCTTCATTTGGGCATAAAGCGCACACCCACTGCTGACGAAATGAGCTTGTTTAGTGCTTGGACGGATAAAATGGGCTTTGATTTAAAGGCAATTAAGGCTGCCTGTGCAGAAACCACCAAGGTTTTAACACCAAGCTTTGCTTATTTAAACAGAATTTTAGAAAATCTTCACAAATTAGGTCTGCACAGCGAAAAAGAAATCAAAGCGTTTTTGTCTGAAAACGATTCTGAGCGTCGTTTGATTTCTGCTATATTAACTGCCCTTGGCGAGCGTTCAAAGGCAATATCCCCCAGCCACCTGGAAGCTCTAAGGGACTTCAAATCCTTTGGATTTAAAGATGATATTTTACTTACCGCCGCGCGCACCTTATGCGAAAACGGAATCCATTCATTTAACAAGTTCCGCGAAAAAATTCTTGAGCTCAAGGATGCGCAAAAATTCGCACAAGAAGAAGTTATTACTGCCTTAAATTATAAAAAAGATACACCCGGCACAACAGAAAAGAAAAAGAGCGATTTTAAAGGCAGAAACGAGCAATACGGTAGTTCACTTTATACTGATACCGATAATTTGGAGGTGTAAATTTGGATAGTTTTATGCAAAACCGTGCAGAAACAAGGCTATTGCAACGTCGCGCCTTCAATAAAAAAGAGTTTTTTGAAAAGCAAGCTGAATTTTATGCAAAATTTCCTGAAATTAAAGAACTTGAAACTAAAAAGAAAGCTCTAATTAGCGATTTTTCTATAAAAAAAGAAGAAAAAGCAAGTAAAATCAGAGAATTGGACGAAAAAATCTGCCTTATTTTAAGCGCTAATAACGTTGTATTACCACAAGAAAAGTATGACTGCGAACATTGTAAGGATACGGGCTACGTTGTTGTTGACGGTAAAAAATCCGTTTGCTCTTGCTTAAATAAGCTAATGTTAGAAGCCGCTATTGAAAATGACGATATTCTTCCCTGCCAGACGTTTGAAAACTTTGACGCAAACGTTTTTGACGGTTCTGTTCGCGATGAAATGCTTAAAATTAAAGATTATTGCGAAAAGTATTCCCAAAACTTTCCCAAGGTTAAAAAGCCCAACGTAGTGCTTTGCGGTGATACGGGTACGGGAAAAACTTTTTTGCTCTCTTCAATTTACCATCAAGTTAAAAAAAGCGGAAAAAGCGTTGCTTTTATAACCGCAGGTAAACTTTTTGATATTTTGCGCAAATACGCTTTCAACAAAATTGATAATATCGACAGTCTTATTAACGTTGATTTACTCATTATTGATGATATGGGTACAGAGCCCGTTTTCAATAATATTACAATTGAATATACCTTTATGCTTGTGAACGAGCGCACACGTAAAAACAAAGCTATTTGTATTTCTACAAATCTTAATCCCGATGAATTAAAATCTCGTTATTCCGAAAGAATTGCGTCGCGTCTTTTAGACAGAAGCACAACAAATATTTTCTTGGTGCGCGGCAACGACCTTCGCTTGAGGAAATAAATATGCTTAACAAAATTAAAAACAATATTGAACAGTTTAAGTTGATTTTGCCAAATCAACCCGTGGTTGTAGGCTTTTCGGGCGGTGCTGATTCAGCTTGCCTTGTATATTGCTTAAATCAATTAGGCTATAAGGTATTTGCCGTTCACGTCGAACACGGAATTCGTGGCGAGGAAGCTTTGCGCGATGCCGATTTTGCCGATAAATTCTGTAAAAAGTACGGCGTTAAGTGCTATGTTGAGCATATAAACGTGCCTGAAATTTCAAAAAATGAAAAGCTTTCCCACGAAACAGCGGCTCGGCGAGAAAGATATAAAATTTTAAACCAATACGCCACCGCCTTGAACGCTCCTATTGCCGTCGCTCATAACAAAAACGACCAGGCAGAAACCGTCTTAATGCATTTAATACGCGGAAGCGGTTTAAACGGGCTTTGTGGTATGCAAATAAAGACTGGCAACGTTATCAGACCGCTTTTGAACGTTTCTCACAAAGAAATTGAGCTTTTTGCCCAAAACAATAATATTGAGTATATTAACGATTCTACTAATTTTTCTCTTGATTACAACAGAAATAAAGTCAGACTGGAAATAATACCCAAATTAGAGGAAATTAACGCTTCGGCGGTAGATTCTATTTTTAACTGCTCAAATATTTTGCAGGATTACAGTACGTATTTTTCAAAAAATGCAGAAAGTTATTTTAAAGAGCTTGCAACGGTAAACGATAACAGATGTACACTTAAAATTGCAAAAAATGTTGATGAAATCATTTTTTTAGAACTTATAAAAAAGGCTTTAATAGCCCTTAACGGCAACTTAGTTGATATAGAAAAAAAGCATTTATTCAGTATATTTGAGCTTTGTAACAAGGAATCGGGCAAGGAGATTTTTTTACCGAAGGATATTAAGGTTAAACGTGTTTACGATAATCTCGTGTTCTTCTTCGATGACGAGGGTTTTAGTGCTGACTATGAGTTTTTTCCCGAAAAGAGCTACAAATGGGATAACGGCTACGTTTTAAGCAAGTTTACCGATTTTCTTTTTCAACAAAACAGGTGCGAACATATTGATTTTGACGCTCTGCCAAAGGGCGCTCGCATCAGAACGCGCCAAAGCGGTGATTATATCTACCCCATTGGTTTGGGCGGCAAAACTACCCTAAAAAAATATTTTATAAATAAAAAAATTCCCATCGACAAAAGAAACTCTATTCCCCTGCTTGCCGTTGATAATGAGGTTTTGGCAATTTTAGGATATACTGTTTCTGAAAAAGTAAAAATTACCGATAATACAAAAAGAATTTTAAAAATATTTCAAGGAGACGTAAAATGATAGCAAAAGAAAAAATGGACGTTTTAATCTCAAAGGAAAGAATTCAGGAACGTATTAAGGAAATCGCTGCACAAATTAACAAAGATTACAAGGGTGAATCCTTGCTTGTTGTTGGCATACTAAAAGGTGCGGTAATTTTTTATGCCGATTTAGTTCGCCAGCTTGATTGTGACGTTCAGTTTGAATTTATGACAATTTCCAGTTATGGTAATACTACCGAATCTACAGGCGAGGTCAAAATCCGCAAAGATTTGGATTGCTCAATTTGTGACAGAAACGTTTTGATTGTTGAAGATATTGTTGATACAGGTCTTACTCTTGCTAATTTAAAAGAGGTTTTGTTAACGCGTAAGCCCAAATCACTTAAAATCTGCTGCTTGCTTGATAAGCCTTCAAGACGTAAAAATCAAATTACACCCGATTATTGCTGCTTTGAAATTCCCGATAAATATATTATCGGCTACGGTCTTGATTATGCCCAGTCTGACAGACAGCTTCAGGATATTTACTGTGTTAAGCCCGAATTTATTGACACGCTTTAATTCAACAAAAATTTTACAAAATAAGCTTTACACTTATGTTTCACAGATATTTCATTGTTATAAAATGTATTTAATGTTATAATACATAGGACAATTAATTTTGAAAGGATACCTTCATGAAAAAACGAATTTTACCTATTATCGCTTATATCGCCTTAATAGCAGTTGTTTTGTTTTTTGCGTTTGGCGGATTTCAAGACAAATCTTTAGTTCAAAAGGAAATGTCTTCTTCTGAATTTTCTCAAATGCTTGCGGAAAATAATTTTAAATACGTTTTAGTAGTTAACGAAAGCACCGCATACTGTATTACAAACGAAAACAAAAACAACGTCAACTTTGAGCTTGAACACGAAAAGCTCACCGAAGAAATTATAAAAAAATATGAGTATAAGGTAACTATTTCTTATACCGACGGCTTTGAAGAAAAGCTTGTTAACGCAAAGGCAAATAATCCCACGGGCTTCAGCTGGGATACAAAATACGTATCAAAGCCCTGGTATTTAGACCTTATCCCCTACGCCTTCTTGCTTTTGATCACGGGCGTGATTATATTCTTTATGTATTCCCAAGCCGCTGGTAACGGTAAGGCAATGCAATTTGGCAAATCAACCGCAAAGCTGTACGATGATAAGAATAAAAAAGTAACTTTTAAGGACGTTGCAGGCGCTGACGAAGAAAAAGAAGAGCTTGAAGAAATTGTCGGCTTCTTGAAAAATCCCGACAAATATACAAAAATGGGTGCAAGAATTCCCAAAGGTGTTCTTTTGGTAGGCCCTCCCGGAACTGGTAAAACCTTGCTTGCAAAATCTGTCGCGGGTGAAGCGGGAGTCCCCTTCTTCTCAATTACGGGTTCAGACTTTGTTGAACTTTACGTTGGTATAGGTGCCGCCCGTGTGCGTGACTTATTTAATACTGCCAAGCGCAATTCTCCCTGCATTATTTTCATTGATGAAATTGATGCTGTCGGTCGCAGAAGAGGCGCCGGTATCGGTGGCGGTCACGACGAGCGCGAGCAAACTCTCAATCAGCTTTTAGTTGAAATGGACGGCTTTGTAGGTAATGAAGGTATAATCATCATTGCCGCTACAAACCGTGCAGATATTTTAGACCCTGCACTTCTCCGTTCAGGAAGATTTGACAGACAAATTCACGTACTTCCACCCGATACAAAGGGTCGTGAAGAAATCTTCAAAATTCACACACGCGGTAAAAAGCTTGCAAGCGACGTTTCTGCACGTGAGGTTGCACTCTTAACCAGCGGTTTTGTTGGCGCTGATATTCAAAATCTTTGTAATGAAGCTGCTCTTTTGGCAGTTAGACGTGATAAAGAAGAAATCAGTATGCAGGATATTAAGGATTCTATTACTCGCGTTATTATGGGGCCTGAAAAGCGTTCACACAAAGCAGGTCCTCACGAAAAGAAGCTTGTTGCTTATCACGAAGCAGGTCACGCAATAGTTGCCCGCTCTCTTGAGCATTGTGACCCCGTTACCGAGGTTTCAATTATTCCTCGCGGCGGTGCAGGCGGCTATACTCTCACCCGTCCCGAAGACGATGCCGACACCTATTCAAGAAAATATATTCTTGACAGAATTGCTATGACCTTTGGCGGTCGTGCTGCTGAAAGGCTTGTGCTTGGTGACGTTTCAACAGGTGCTTCAAGCGATATCAAGCACGCTACCGAGCTTGCTAAGGGTTTTGTTACAAAGTACGGTATGTACGACGAAATCGGTCCTATTTATTTAGGTGACAACAGCGGTGATGAGATTTTCTTGGGTCGCGATTTCTCCACTCACAAGGCATTTTCAGAAGAACTTTCCTCAAAGGTTGATGCGGCTATTCATAAAATTATCCACGAAGCTGACGTAAAAGCTCTGGAAATTTTAAGATCCAAGGAACAGATTCTTCACAATCTTGCAGAGGTTCTGTTGGATATGGAAAAAATCACGGGTGAACAGTTTGAGGAAATTTACAACGGTAAGGTTTTAGCTGATTTTAAGGCATTAAACAGCTCCGATTCCGCTGAAGACGGTAAGTGTACCTCCGATGATGAGAAAACCGAGAATTAATTGCGAAATAAGTTTTAGGGAGGCTTTTAAAGCTTCCCTTTTATTTTTAAATTTATTCGTTAATTAGAAATAAAGTTGTTGCCTGTTTTATAAAAAAATGTTATTATATATCTCGTAAGTTATCTGTAAACTTGCATTGGGTTCTGCGCAATGGACTGCTGTGAACCATGTCAGGGTCGGAAGGCAGCAGCATTAAGCAGATTTGTTCATGTGCCGCAGGGTGATCTGATGCAAGTTTACAGATAATTTTATTTTTGAGGTTTTTTATGAATTTGAAAGAATTTTTTAATGACAAGAAAAAGAGAATAGCTGTTATTATTTTCGGTTTTATTGCTTTAATATTTGCTGCAGTATGTATTTTCGTAGGTATTCCCTTAGTAAAATACGTGCAAGAGCCTGAACGTTTTAGAAGCTTGATATCTTCTTTAGGTATTTGGGGCGGTCTTGCTTACGTAGCGCTTTTAATTTTTCAAATAATATTTGCATTTATTCCCGGTGAACCCTTTGAAATGCTTGCAGGCTACGCTTTCGGTGCGTTAGAAGGCACGATTCTGTGTGTAATTGCGTCTTGCATCGGCAGTGCTATCGTGTTTTTGCTTACAAGAAAATTCGGCATAAAATTTGTTGAGCTTTTTTTCTCAATGGAAAAAATCAATTCCGTAGGCTTTTTAAAAGAAAAAAATAAGTTGGCTACCATTATCTTTTTAGTATTCTTTATTCCGGGAACGCCTAAAGATCTGCTTTCTTACGTTGCCGGCTTAACAAACATTAACTTTTGGTCATACCTATTGATTTCAAGCGTTGCAAAATTACCTTCGATTATTACATCAACCGTAGGCGCAAACGCTATGGCGGAACAAAACTATACCTTTGCAATCATAGTCTTTGTAATAACAGGTGTAATCAGTGTGATCGGATTGTTAATATACAATTTAATGTTTACAAAAAAGAAAAAAACAACCGCCTCAAACGAGAAAATTTCTGTTGAAGCAAAAGATAATAAATAAAAACAAACTCCTAAATGCATTTTGCAAATAGGAGTTTAATTTTTATATTTTGCCAAAAGCTCAAAAGCACTTTTTTATTTTAATATATCGCACAAAACAGCTTTTGTGTATTTTACTAAGCTTTCAGGCGAAAGTTTAAGCGCAATTCCCCTTGCTCCACCTGAAATAAAAACAAAATCAAGCTCGTTTATTTTGTTAGAAATATAAACAGGAAATGATTTTTTCATTCCAATGGGAGTACAGGCACCACGCATATAGCCTGCTTGCGCAAGTAAATCCTTAACCGCAATCATTTCAACACTTTTATTATTCGTGCATTGAGCCGCCTTCTTTAAATCAATCTCACAATCAACCGGTACGCAACAAACAAAGATGCCGTTTTTGTTTCCTTTTAAAACAAGTGTTTTGTAAAATTCACAGTAACGTATTTTTAAAAAATCCGCCGCATGTGTCCCCGCAAGGTCATTTTCATCAAATTTATATTCAAAAGCTTTAAAAGGGATTTTTGCTTGAGTTAAAATGCGCATGGCGTTAGTGGTCATAGTTTATTTATCCAATTCCGTTAAAACAAAATAAAAACCAATAACCACGCACAAAACAATGCAAATAATAAATAAAACGTTCATAAAATACTCCATTAACGGTTAATTTTTTACATATATTAATTTTATCATTCTTTTGTTTATAAGGCAAGTTTAATTTAGAAATATTTTGACGATTTTTACCGTTTTACATACTACTCAAATCTTGACTTAAAATACAATATATTGTATAATTAAATCAAGTTAATTTGGAGGTTACTATGAAGTTATTAAAAGAAACCAAGGCTTTGATTTTAACAATTGGTGCAATTTTATGTGTCGCCGGTTCTTTTTTTTCTTTTTATTTCTTTAACTTAATTTGCTATTATTTAGATTCTTTTTCAATATTCGGTTTTTTGTTTTTCCCAATTATCGCAGTTATATTAAGTATATTGGCGATTTTGACAACTTTTAAAGAAAAAAGTATGCTTTACGTTGTTCCCGTTGCTATTTGCCTTATAGGCTGTTTGTTGGCATTTTCCTTTTCGAACGACGTGTCAAACAGTAAAATCCAAAGTGATTATTTAGAAAATGAAAACGATTTTGATATTGCTATCGAGTATGTTGAAAAATTCTACGGTGATGATAATAACTTTGTAAAGGAAGGTATTTACGAGGTTAAAATCCCCGCTTTGCAATTTGTCTTACTTGAAAATAAGGTTTTAGTAGACAATATCGGTAACGGCAAATCAGCATATCTGTTAATTACGTTAGATGAAGAAAACCGCTATGAAGGCTACGCCTATATTCCCCACGGTACGTCTCTTGAATGGGACGATTACGGCTATTTTTCAGAGCCTCTTGATTTAGACGGTAAATGGTTTTATATGTCACTGTTAAAGTAGTTTAAATGCTTTTATTTTGTTTTATGAAAGGATTTTTGTTAAATGATTAAAATTGAAAGAACCGACGTAATGAATTTTGAAAACGCCATTCGCGGTGCGCGCAATCCAATGAACAGTTGGGATCGATATGATAGCTGTTACGACGAAGACGGAAACTTTCTTTTTGGCGAAAACGACTTGAATTTAGCTAAAAAATTAGCTTTTGCAGGGTCTGACCATAGAAAGTTTATGCGTATGATTTTTGTTTCGGTTGACATAACTGCCCCGCTTTATTGGTGGAAAGAGTTTGACACGTACAAGGTAGGCACAGTTGCCAACAGCTGTTCTACAATGCATAAAATACATTCAAAAAAGCTTGAGCGTGAAGATTTTTCTTTTGACAAGCTTAGTGACGATTCCCTTAAAATTATGGATTCATTGCTTGATTATATTGAAGAATTGCGTCAAAAATATTTAGAAACCAAGGATAAGGAAACCTGGTATAACCTAATTCAGCTTTTGCCTTCAAGCTTTAACCAAATGCGTACAGTTACGATGAATTATGAAAATTTGCGTAATATGTATTTTGCCAGAAAAACGCATAAACTTGACGAGTGGCACGTTTACTGTGATTGGATTAAGTCACTTCCCTATGCTAAAGAACTTATTTATGGAGAGGATAATTAATTATGAACGACATTTTGTATATAACCGTACCCTGCTACAATGAAGAAGAAGTTTTACCCGAAACATCAAAGCGTTTAAAAGCAAAGCTTGAAAAAATGATTGCTGATAACGTAATAAGCGATCAAAGCCGCATCGTTTTTATTGACGATGGATCCAAGGACAAGACCTGGCAGTTGATTTCTGAGCTTTGCAATAGTGATTCTATTTTTTCGGGTATCAAGCTTGCCCATAACCGCGGTCACCAAAATGCACTTTTAGCAGGCTTAATGACAGCAAAGGAATATGCCGACATTGTCATTTCAATGGACGCTGATCTTCAAGATGACATTGATGCAGTTGACAAGTTTGTTGAAGAATATAAAAACGGTGCCGATATTGTTTACGGCGTGCGTTCTTCAAGAAAAACCGATACCGCATTTAAACGCTCTACTGCCCTTGCGTATTACCGCATATTACAGAAAATGGGCGTTGATATTGTATATAACCATGCTGACTACCGCTTAATGAGCAAACGCGCCTTAAACGCCTTAGAACAGTTTAAGGAGGTTAACTTATTCCTTCGCGGTATTGTTCCGATTATTGGCTATAAAACAGCCGTTGTTGAATATGAACGAAGCGAGCGCTTTGCAGGCGAAAGCAAATACCCTCTTAAAAAAATGCTTGCCTTTGCTATTGACGGTATTACGTCCTTCAGCGTTAAGCCTATCAGAATGATTACCTCATTAGGCTTTATTATCTTCTTGTTGAGCTTGATTATGCTTGTTTACAGTATTGTTGTTAAGTTTATGGGACAGGCTGACAGTGGCTGGGCGTCATTGATTTGTTCAATTTGGATGATTGGCGGCATACAGCTTTTATCTTTAGGTATTATCGGTGAATACATCGGCAAGATTTATAATGAAACAAAATCTCGTCCGCGTTTTATTATTGAAGAATTTTTGAAGAAATAAGCTTTTATTAAAACAAATATAAAAAACAAGGTATCTACTGCATTACAGTCAAGATACCTTGTTTTATTTTATTGTTTAAGTTAATTAAAGTGTGCCGAACAGTCTGTCACCCGCATCTCCTAAACCGGGAACAATATATCCGCGCTCATTAAGACACTCATCCATATGTGCACAGTAAATATCAACGTCGGGATGGGCTTTTGTAAGAGTTTCCATTCCAACAGGAGAAGCTATCATGCACATAAATTTGATTTTTTTGCCGCCGTGCTGTTTAATAAAGTTAATAGCGGCAACTGCAGAACCGCCGGTTGCAAGCATCGGGTCAAGCAAAATGATTTGCCTTTGATCGATTTTTTTAGGCAGCTTGCAATAATACTCGTGAGGCTCAAGAGTTTCTTCGTCACGGTAAAGACCAATATGACCTACCGCAGCATTGGGTACCATATTCAAAATGCCGTTTACCATACCTAAGCCTGCGCGTAAAATCGGTACAACCGCAATGTCTTCACCGTCGAGCATTTTACATTTTGTGGTTGTTAAGGGTGTTTCAACTTCAACCTCCTTTAACGGAAGGTCACGAAGCGCCTCATAACACATAAACATTGTAATTTCGTCAACAAGCTCACGAAAAATCTTTCTATCTGTTTCTTTAGAGCGAAGGATTGATATTTTATGTTGAATTAGTGGATGGTCAAAAATTGTAACGTTAGCCATGATAAATACCTTTCCGATAATTAATCTTCTGCGCGATTTACTAAAAGATTAACGATAATGCCTAAAATAAGTGCACATGCAATTGATGTAAGTGTTACTTTTCCAATTGCCATAGCCATACCGCCGATACCTGCAATTAAAATTACAGAGGCTGTAAAGAGGTTTTTGTTCTTTTCAAGGTCAACCTTTTGAAGCATCTTAAGACCTGAAACTGCGATAAAGCCGTAAAGAGTGATGCAAACGCCACCCATTACGCAACCGGGAATAGAATCAAGGAATGCAACAAAGGGTGAAATGAATGAAATAAGAATTGCAAGTGCAGCTGTAACGGAAATGGTTGCAACCGAAGCGTTCTTTGTAATAGCAACACAGCCAACAGATTCGCCATATGTTGTGTTGGGGCATCCTCCGAATATAGCGCCTGCAAAAGAACCGATACCGTCACCTAAAAGCGTTCTGTGGAGACCAGGATCTTCAAGCAACTCTTTTTCGATAATTGTAGAAAGGTTCTTGTGGTCAGCAATATGCTCAGCAAATACTACGAATGCTACGGGAATATAAGCAACTGCGATTGTTGCAACGTAAGACCATTCAAAATCTTTAATGCCTTCAAATGCTGTCAAGAAAGTAAAATCAGGAACTGCAAGGAAGGTCTTTAATGATACACCGCCATCAACAAGGGCTGTAAAGGGAGTAAAGTCAATAATCATAAGAGCTTCATTTCCTGTGTTGATACCAATAACGGTAAATACAAGTGCAACGGCATAGCCGGCTAAAATACCAATGATAAAAGGAATAAGTTTTGCCATCTTTTTGCCGTAAACGGAGCAAGCAATAACTACAAGAAGTGTTACAATTGCACAAACAAAAGATACCCAAAGCTTTGTATCCATAATAAACGAACCGTTAGAATCTTGGGGACCGTAAGAGAAAACGTCTTTAATAGCGGCACTTGCGAGAGAAAGACCGATGATGGCAACTGTAGGACCGATAACAACAGGAGGCATAAGCTTGTTTATCCATTTTACACCTGCAAACTTAACTGCAATAGCTAAAACTACGTAAACAAGGCCTGCAAAAGCTGCACCAATAACAAGACCTAAATAGCCGAGCTGCATTGAGGTAGCACCTGCAAATGCCGCGAGCATTGAGCCAATAAAAGCAAAGGACGAACCAAGGAAAACAGGACTTCTAAACTTAGTAAAAAGCTGGTAAACAAAAGTACCTACGCCTGCACCGAAAAGCGCAGCAGAAGCAGACATTCCGTTGCCTACGATTGCAGGAACTGCGATGGTTGCTGCCATAATAGCGAGTAATTGCTGAATGGCAAACACAAGTGTGTTGAAGTAACCCATCTCTTTGGGTTTAGCGTCAACGTTGTAAATGAGTTTCATATTTATTTCCTCCAAAGTTTTTTTATATTAAGCAAGCGAAGCAAAATACGTTGCTTATTGCTTAAATTACTAATAAAAGAACGTCCGTACACAAAAAAATTGCCCACGGAATAACCAACAGGCAAAATTAAAACAAAAGAATATTTTTAAAGATAAAAACGCTATGGA
>JAZNXV010000044.1:0-29420 GCA_045594045.1 Clostridia bacterium | reverse complement strand
AATGCCCGGCGACAACGTAACAATGGAAATCAACCTTATTACAGAAATCGCTATCGAAGAAGGCTTACACTTCGCTATCCGTGAAGGCGGCAGAACTGTTGGCGCCGGTATCGTTAGTGCTGTTATTAAGTAATTTAAAACAGTTTGATATCTTAAAAAACAAAAAAACAGCGAAAGAAATTTCGCTGTTTTTGTTTTTTATAAAAGATTATTTTTAAAGCAACGCAAAAATAAACGTAAAGCACAAGATTTTAAAGAGTTATTTTACAAGCTTTTTAAAACCCGCGCCAAACAAAACACCTATAAGAGATACAACCAAATACCATAAGGCGTGCACGAGTGCCGATTCGTTATAGTAAATAAATACTGACGGAATAAATACTGCGGCAACAAGAATGGGATACAAAAATTTAAACTTACCGCTTGAAAGTGCGCCTAACAGACAGCTTAACAGAAACGTGAGCAAAATAATCAGCAAAACCATTCCCATAGCACCAACGGGGAAAGCAAAGGGCGGGATTAGATAATACACGAGAAGCTGAATAACAAAAATTATAATTTCTTTGGTATATTTTCTAAAATAAGTAATAGCTCTCATCAAATCACCTCAAGAAAAGTATAGCATACGCAAAGGATAGAATCAACAAAAAATTAATAAAGAAAAAAAGAGAGCAGACGCCCTCTTTTTTTGTTAAAGACAAAGTTAAATTTTATTCGAAGCTGTTAACGGCAGGGTAACAGTAAAGGTAGTGCCTTTGTTTTCTACGCTTTTAACCTCGATAGTGCCGCCGTGCTGGTCGATAATCTGTTTAACGATGGAAAGTCCCAAGCCTGTACCGCCGGCTTGGCGTGAACGCGCCTTGTCAACACGGTAAAAACGCTCGAACAGGTGGGGCAGATGCTCTGCCGAAATTCCTATTCCCTGGTCGGCAACGGTAACAACCGCGTTGCTTAACGTCTGGGTAAGGGTTACGGTAACAGTTGTATTTTCAGGGGAATATTTAATGGCGTTATCAATTAAATTGGTAAGCACCTGGCGAATACGCAGCTCGTCCGCAGGCACGGTAACGTCAACGTATTCGTAAGAAACGGTTATATGCTTGTTGCGGGCAAGAGGCGCAACGGTGGTAGTGATTTTTTTAAGCAGCTCGCCCAATTCTACGGGAACAATAACGAGAGTGTCGGTACCTTTGTCGGTTTTAACGAGAGTTAAAAGGTCGTTAATAACAAGGGAAAGTCGGTCGATTTCGCTGTTTATATCGCTCAAAAATTCTCTGTAAAGCTCCGGGGGAGCGTCGGGCTGGGATAAAAGTGATTCGGAAAGAATTTTCATTGATGCCAAGGGCGTTTTAAGTTCGTGGGAAGCGTCGGAAACAAACTGACTGCGGGAAGCGTCAAGATTTTCAAGACGGTCAGACATCATATTAAACGCTTTGGCAAGTTCGCCGAATTCGGCAATAGAGTTTTCGTCAACACGTACCGAGAAATTACCGCCGCTCATTTTGCCGATGGCTCGGTTGAATTTTTGAATAGAAAGGGTAAGGTAATTACTCAAGAAAAACGTGAAAACCGCAACAAGAACTATAAACAGACCGCTAAAAACGGCTAAGCCCTGGGTTACGGCAGAAACGCTGTCCACAACGTCCTGCACGGGAGCAACCAACAAAATAGCGCCCTTTTGCTGACCTGCAGAAACAACGGCGCGGGTGTAATAGGCAGACCAATAACTGCTTGTGGCAGAGCCTAAAAACTCATTTCCCTTGGTAACGGCAGTATCCGAAAGTGTTTGAGTGTGATACCCTACTGCAAAATCGGAGGTGCCTTGCAAAACGGAGGAAAGCTCGGGGGAAAAGGGTCTTGTGCCGTTAAGGGCGCAAAACGTATCCACCTGAACGGTGCCGCCGTCATCTAAAAAAAGCATTCTGCCGTTGCCCTGGCGGGCGTAACGGGAAAGAATATCGTAAATGTGGTCAGGCTCCATATCTTCAAAGTAGGGAGCAAGCTCATAAGCGCACGCTTCTAAGGTAGCCCGTTGCTCGCCTTCCCGTTGGGTCAAAAAGAAATTGCCCAGGTAGGTGGTTACGGAAAGGGTGATTATTGCAAGCACTACAACAACTATTAAAACGTAGGTGACGCTTAAAATAATATTAAGTCCTAATTTAGTTTTCTGCAAAATAGTACCCTACACCCCATTTGGTGTAAACGTATTCAGGTTCAGCTTGATTGCCTTCGATTTTTTGGCGAAGGCGGCGAATATGCACGTCAACCGTGCGGCTGTCGCCCGAATAGTCCTTCCATATAAGTTCAAGCAAATCTTCACGCTTGAAAACTCTGCCGGGATTAGTTAAAAGCAGAAGCAAAATATCAAATTCCTTGGCGGTAAGTTCGATGCTCTTGCCCGAAATGATAACGGTGCGCTTTTTTCTGTCCATAACGAGATTTTTAACGCTGATTTTATCCGTGTCATTTGATGCGCCTTTAACCCTGCGCAGTAAATTTTTCATACGGGTCTTTAATTCTGTAACGTTAAAGGGTTTTGTGAGATAATCGTCAGCACCCTCTTCAAGACCTTCAATTTTGTCTTCATCGGCAGATTTTGCGGTAAGCATAATAATGGGTACCATAGAGGTTTCTCTGATAATTCTGCATACCTCTGTGCCGGAAATGCCGGGCAACATAACGTCAAGCAAAATCATATCGATATTTGTGGAGGAGAATTTTTTTAAAGCCTCTTCGCCGTTATAGGCAACCTCTGTTTCGTAGCCTTCAGATTCAAGGGAAAGCTTTAAGCCCTTAACAATAAGGGGCTCGTCATCAACAATAAGAATACGGTTTGCCATAAAAATCCTCCTAAAACTATAAAAGTCTGCAAAAACTGCAAGAACAATAACGCAAAATTCATTATAAAATATTATAGCACACTAAATAAAAATTTTCAACAAGAAAAGAAAAGTGAAAAAATGACAAAAATCTTAAAAACGATATTGACATTAATTTTTTCGTTATGGTATAATTAAACGGTAAAATTAATAAAAAACGGAGGACTTTATTTATGAAAAAATTTGTATGCCAAATTTGCGGATACGTTCACGAAGGACCTCAGGCTCCCGATCAATGCCCTATTTGTAAGGCTCCCGCTGCAAAGTTTACCGAGCAGTCAGGTGAAATGAGCTGGGCGGCAGAGCATGTTGTAGGTATCGCAAAGGGTGTTGACCAGAGAATTATCGACGGTCTTAGAGAAAATTTCAACGGCGAATGCTGTGAAGTTGGTATGTATCTTGCCATGAGCAGAGTTGCTCACCGCGAGGGCTATCCCGAAATCGGTCTGTATTGGGAAAAGGCAGCTCTTGAGGAAGCCGAGCACGCCGCAAAGTTTGCTGAGCTTTTGGGAGAGGTTGTTTGTGACAGCACTAAAGAAAACCTGCGCGTAAGAGTTGACGCTGAAAACGGCGCTACTGCAGGCAAAACAGAGCTTGCAAAGCTTGCTAAGGAACTTGGACTTGACGCTATTCACGATACTGTTCACGAAATGGCTCGTGATGAAGCTCGACACGGCAAGGCATTTGAGGGACTTCTTAACAGATATTTTAAATAAATTTGTAAAAGCCCCCTTGAGCAAAGGGGGCTATCATTTTAATGACTGGGGGATAGCGGGGATTAAAAGCACGGTCGCTCCGTCAAAGTCTGCGGTTTTATCGTCTCCTTTTTGTGTAAAGGGAGACTCTTTTAATGTGTAAAAATTTTAACGTACAAAAAGGCTGTTATAACAGCGGTAAATCTTCGTTTTTGAATTTTTTTATTGAGAAATTATTTTTTACACAATTTAACATTATGACAAAATTTTCGAAAAGAAGTTCTAATAAAATCTGTTGACATAAGCATTTTGCGGTGATATAATCAAGACACACAAATAAGGAGGTTTTTATTATGAAAAAATTAAGTATTTTAGTAGCTCTTATTCTTTGCGTTACTATTGGCGGAGTTTACGCTGCTTGGTTGTATCCCAGCAACAACTCAATTAACCAAGTAATTCAACCCGTTTCAAACGTTATGGCTGAAATTGAGCCCACAGGTGCATACGGAAGCTATCATACAAATTCCAACAGCCTTAGAATTGTTGTTGACCAGGAAAGCACAACTTCCTTCAAAACAAAGCTTATTTACGAAGGCTCTTTAGAGATTAAGTTTACACCTCATACCAGCATCACTACTACTCAGCTTGATGCGGCTTTAGGCGCAACTGTTTCCGTTACAGGTGCTGACGTTGCAACAACTCTTTACGACGGCAAGCAAATCTGGAGCGTTGACGAAGCAACCAAAATTACTCTTGATCCTGCTGATTGGACACTCAGCACAGACGGAACATATTATACATACGTTATCGAATGCAGCGATCTTGAGAACTTAATCGGTCTTGAGAATACTTTTGAGCTTATTAACAGCGACCAGTATAATGAATTCCAACGCGTTCAAAAGCTCGCTGTTTTCAGAGTAAAGGTTACAGCACAGACAATCAGTAATTAAAAGTAGCTGGAGATTATACACACAAAAAAATAACAAAAATATCTCAAGATACTTTCTTGGGATATTTTTTTAGGAGACAAAATGTCAGCTTTTGAGGGTTACGTATTCTTTCTGTGCTTTTTTGTTTTTGCGTCGCTTACTGCGCTGTTTTCAGTTATGCTTCACGTTTTGTTAAAGCAGGGACACAAGGCGATAGAGCACGGATTAGAGGACGAAAGAATTAAAACTGAATACATCAAGGAAACTACAAGAAAAAAATTACCGGATATAATCTTTAACATTTTTTCGGCAATACTTCTTATAGTTGTTATGGTTGCATTTGTTTTTGCGGTAGGTATAAGCCTTTCGGAAGATACCGTTAAGGGAAGCATACCTCACGCAAAAATAGTTTTGTCTGACTCTATGCAAACAAAGCGCGAATCCAACAAGTACCTGGCTGAAAATAATCTAAACGACCAGTTTAATATGTTTGACGTAGTGTTTGTGCGGGAGCTTCCCGACGAATTTGACCTTGAGCTTTACGATATTGTGGTTTATGAGTACGAGGACGTTATGATTATTCACAGAATAATCGGAATACAGGAGCCCAACGAGAACCACCCTGAGCACAGACACTTTGTTTTGCGCGGTGACAGCGAAAAGTATTCTGACGAAATTCCCGTTTTGTACAGTCAAATGCGCGCAATTTACGAGGGTGAAAGAATACCTTTTGTAGGAAGCTTCTTTGCGTTTTTACAGTCGCCTGCGGGGTATCTATGTATATTGCTGATACTGTTTGCGGTTTTTGCCACGCCCGTTGCAGAAAAGAAGCTTTGGAATGCAAAGGTTGCAAGGCTGAAGGCAATTGGCTTCATTGAAGAGGGCTCGGACGATGAAAGCAAAAAAGAAGCCGAGTCGGAGCAGGTAAAAGAAACAGATATAGAAGACGTATAGGAACTTGAGGGAATTTAAGGAAAGATTAAAATGAAATCAAGAATTTTACGGGTAGCCGTACTGCTTTTTATTGTCTTTTCACTTGTAATTTCGGGCGTAAGCGCAAGCTGGTTGTTTCTTTCTTACCCTGATGATTTGGCATGTGAAATTCAAAACGCCACCACTGATTTTCGCTATTCTACCTTTTATATAGCGAAGATAGAGATTTCAGACGGTAGCTACAACTCGGCACAGACGGCAAAAACGGCTGACCTGAATATGCGCTCACAGCTTGAGCTTAAAAACACAAACTCGTTTGTAACGTTGGCAGTTACGTTTTACAATAACACCGAAGCCAGCTATTATTACGATAAAACGGAAACTGTTTCCCATAACAACAGCTCTATTGAGTACGTTGTCAGCGGAATAAGTCAAAAGGACGAGGTCCCCGCAAAAACGTTCAAAACCGTATACGTAACTTATCAGTTTAGCGGAAACAATACGTCCAACGGCGCGGTTACGTCAGAGGTGCATTTTAGCTTCGTAGTAGACAAGTCGTCTATTGGAGACATTGTTGCACAAACCGCCGTTGACAGATTCAAAGATATCCTTAATAACAAGGTTGCGCCCGATTCCTACAATACTCTTGATACTGCAATGAATAACCGCAGTGGCTTTAATAAAGCGTCTGCAGTAACATATATAGGAAACGTGTCAGGCTCGTCAAATACGGATTCCACCGTGATTGAAACCTTGTTCGGTCAGGAGTTTATGTCTATGGACCTTGACGGTGACGGAAAGATTGAACCGATTACAATGATGATCAAGCGCGAGAACCTTGACCAAGACGATACAAGTGGTGCAACATATACTTATTCGACCTGGGGAAGAGACGTAACGGTGGACGGCGCAGAAATGACGCTGTATATCACTTCACAAAACCTTAATAACGTTTCGAGCAATCAAGAAGTAACGGTTTATGCCGCAGTATTTACAAAGTATTCCGCAAACGAAGAATGGGTACAGATAACAAATCTGACCAAGGGTACTGCCAAGGCAAACAACTATAGCGGTTACGGAAGCGCCAACTCCTTTAACACGGATACTTGGGTTTCCACGGATAACAAAACTATAGAAACTGTTGTTGCTGAAAGCACAAAATAATTTAATAAAATCAAAGGCGAGGTGAATTTCATCTCGCTTTTTTTGCATATTAAAACTCTTGGAGCAAATAAAAAATGCAACAGGCGCTTGATTTTTAAAGAAAAAAGTGCTATCATAAGTGTATAAGAATTAAACCGAAGCGAAATGCATAAAGTGATAGCAGTTAGACTGTTATACAAAAGATAAAACGGTTCAATTTTGTAAATTCATTTATTTTAAGGAGATGTAAAAATGAAAAAACTTCTTGTAATGTTACTTGTTCTTGCCATGGCGTTTTCCTTCGCCGCTTGCGATACTTCGGAAAACATAGAGGGCGAGATCATACCCGGTGGCGATGCAACACCTACAGCTACTGCTACAGCGGCGCCTACTGATAAAGGCGGAATTAGCACAGGTACTACCAGCGAATTTCGCTACGTAAATGGTTTTATTGGCATAACCTGCACTCTTGACAGCGATTGGACGTTCAAGACAGACGCTGAAATCAAGGAATTAAATCAGCAAGCTATGGATATGTCAGGGCTTGACTATAGTGAAGCTTTGGAGAATGCAACGCTCGTTTACGGAATGGTAGCAACATATAAAAATAATATGGATACTGTATCTGTAACCCTTGAAAAGCTTTCCGGTGTTGGACTTCTTATAACAGAAAGTGATTATCTTGCAAGCACACAACAAACAATAAAAGAGCCTTTGGAGAATATGGGATTAACCAATCTTCAGGTTGAATTAGGCGAGGCAACCATTGCAGGCGAAAAGCACCCCGTACTTTTCGTTGAAGGCGATTTTAACGGAGTTAAAATGTACGAAAAGCTCGCAGTAATTAAGTGCGACGGATATATGGCAAGCATTACCGTTTGCACCTGGATGGAAAATACTTGCGATGATATTTTAGCTAAATTCACAAAGCTGTAAATCTTTGTAGCCAACTATAAAAAGCACCGTTTATCACGGTGCTTTTTTGTATATTGACAAAAACAATAACGGTGTTATAATAAAAGAGTATTTTAGTTTTTGAGCAATTCTTTGTTATAGTAATTCGTAAAAAGGAGAAAAAGTTATGAAAAAGTTTTTTATTCTTGCGCTTGCAATAAGCTTAATTTTTACGTGCTTGGCAGGCTGCGGCACAGAAAGCTCCGACGGGGCGACGGCAACACCCACCATAGCGGCAGGGGAAGCTAACGGCGGCAGCACGGTAGAAACTCCCAATGCCAACGAAACCCCTGTGGCATGCTACACACCCACCGCAGAAGCTGTAACGCCTACACCTACCCCTGCAGCCACAGCTGCGCCCACTCCTACGCCAAATCCTACACCTGCAGAGCTTAAAATTAAAGATAATTTCCAATTTGGCGTTGATTACGTTGGCAACTACAAGGAAGGCGTTGACGAATTAACCTGCATCGAAATTCGCGTTGAATCGTTAGAGGACGAATATATTGTAGTCAGTACGTATTATTATGAGCCTTACGGCGAAGACAGCGAGTATTACGTTGAATATAACGGCAATAAGTACTGCGGCATCGGCGGCGGTCACGGTCCCCTTTACGTAGAGATAACCGATACCGAAATTATCGGTAAGGATATGGAAACACAGCAAGCAAAAATTAAATTGCGGCTTGTAGATGCAAACACCCTTAAGGCAACATATTCCGAAATGGAAAGCATTAAGGTTGGCGACACCTTTGTAGTTGGCGGTAAGCTTCAGCCTAAAGGATAAAAAGACCGATTAAAACAATGTGAAAACCGTTCGCGGTGAGATAAAAAACAAAATAAAAATACCATTCGCTTAAATGCGAATGGTATTTTTTGTTGTTGGATTTTTTTAATTTAATTTGTGCGCCGTTGTTTAACAGGAAAAATCAAGCTGTTAAATTTGCGTGATGTTATCCGATAGAGCAAATCAAGCTGTTAAATTTGTGCACCGTTATCTGACAGAGCAATTTAATTCTTAAGAGCTGCGTATTTAGCGTCTAATTTGGGCGCAATGGCGTCAATATATTCTTCAATTTGGCTGATACTGTAGCCGGGCAGAGCACCCCAACGGTTTTTCTCGCGCGCAAAGGAATCGGGGTGAATTGCTTGGTTAAAGGCGGCAAACATATGCATTACGTTTTCCTTTTTCAAAAGGTCTTGACGAAGCTCATCATAGCGAGCCGCAAGCTTTTCGGGGAAGCATTTGTTTATGCGTTCAAATAAAAGGTTAGCTTCAATGTTAATAAGCTCTGTTTTGTATGGAAGCTTGCCCGTGCCTTGATAATTTACGCCCCAGCTTGTATCCATATCGTAGAGAATGGGGTACCAAAGCTCTCCGTCGTAGGTAGCAAACAGCATATTTTTGCCGCGGTTATCAACAAGATAGAAGAAATCTGCAAGTATATAATAATTAAGCGCGGCGTCCAGATTGATATGCTTGCTGAAGTTTTCCTTAAACTCCGTGTCGGAAGAATTCATAACGAAATCAAAAAGTGCCTTGAATTTGTTGAGTGTTGTGCTGTTTTCTTCGCCGACCTCAAGCGCCCAAGTTGAAAAATCAGGCATTGCTTTAAAAAGGTTAGCCGCATCCCAACCTTCGCCGCAGAAAACGATGTGGTTAGGATTGTCGGAATCCATATTAAAGGTCCATTCGTCCTTGGGAATGTTAAAGGTATAAATGCCTAAAAATTCGCCGTTTGCGTAGATTTCAATGGGGAAGCCGTCAACGTTTCCGTTGTTTGGGGCATCGGGCAACAGATTGTATTTCTTTTGCGCCGCCGATGCAATACGCGCGGAAATTATGTTGCGCGAATGTGTTTTGTCAATCCAATTAGCCTTAAGGCAGTACTTGTTTTCCTTGCCCCAGCCAACGTCAACCTTAAGCTTTTCGTCGTGCTTTTCGTCCTTGAAAAGCTTAATGGTGTAGTTTTTCTTTTCGTATCTCAAGCTGGAGTTACCCTGAATTTTTATTTCCGCAAAGCCCGAAAAGGACTTTTCACCGTAATAAAAGTCAATTTTAATATCACGCTCGTCCGCCTTGGTGGTCATGCCTGAAATGTCGCCCGTAAAGCACATTTTTGGGTAAACAGCAGTATCAAGGTCACCGCAGACGGTACATTTTGCAGAAGAAAAGGTGTGCTCTGAAGCAGGGAGAGTATTGCCGCACAGAGTGCAGGTTTTTGTATCAAGGCAAGAGGTTTTGTCATACTTATGCTCGCAAAGCACGGGCGTGGGAGAAGCTTCTTCGGTGGGGGTAGGTGTAGGCGAGGGTGACGGTGTAGATGCATCAACAGTAGGCGTAGGCGAAAATGCCTCGGACGTGTGCCCGGGCGCGCCCACGGTTGCACACGCGCAAAGCAACAGAGTTATTGCAACTAAAACAAGTGCTGTAAATTTTTTCATATAAAACCTCACAAACATAAAAAAATGCAGAGAAAAAAGGCATTTTTTGCTTTATATACTGATTTTGTTGTATTATAGCATTTAACTGTAAAAAAGTAAAGGTGTTGAAAAAAATAAAATAATATGCTATTATATAGCGGTAACAAAAAAGAAAACAGTACGCTATCGTATAGCGGTAGCCAACAAAAAAGAGTAATCCCCAAAGGAAGCACGGTTATGGCAGAACAGAAAGCTGAATTAAATATTGAAATATCGCTTGTGGATGCAGGCGAGCTTGACGGCATTTTACCGATTTACGATTATGCCCGCGCCTTTATGCGCAAAACGGGAAACCCGACCCAATGGGCAGGGGGCTATCCAAGCAAAGAGGTGTTGGAAAACGATATATTAAAAAATCAGTTATACGCCATAAAGAGCAACGGAAAAATTGCGGGCGTGTTCGTTTTCTTTGTAGGAAAAGAGCCCACGTATGACTATATAGAAGGTGCGTGGAGCAAAAACGCTCAAACAACGGGCGTAATACACAGAGTTGCAAGCAACGGAAAAATCAAAGGACTGTTTAAGCTCATAACGGATTTTTGCCTTTTAAAAGCAGATTATCTGCGTATTGACACTCATAAAGATAACTCCGTAATGCAAAACACGTTAAAAAAGAACGGCTTTACCCATTGCGGAAGAATTTATCTTGAAAACGGCGACCCAAGAGAAGCCTTTGACAAGGTGAAAGAGTAAAGCATAAATAAACAGGTGAAAATAGAAGCGACAGCATTTGCTGTCGCTTTTAAATTTTGCCGATGAAAAATTCGTTTCATTTAGTTTTACAGATGCGTAAGGTGCTTCTTTGACATCTATCGGTATGTAAAATTAAGCTTTTTTTTGCGATACGTAAAAATTATTCCTTAAGCTCGGAGGTGCAATGAGGGCAACGGGTTGCTTCAATAGCAATTTCGCTGCAGCAGAAGGGGCATTTTTTTGTTGTGGGCTCGGGCTTTTGCTCTTCTTCCTTCTTTTTGCCAAGGTCGCGAATAAAGTTAACGCCGCGAACGATAAGAAATACAACAAACGCCATTATAAGAAAGTTAATAACGCCGGTGATAAATGCGCCGTACTTAATATCAACGCCTAAAACGGTGAGAGCAACGTCGTTAAAATCTGCCTTAAAAATAAGACCGATAAGGGGTGAAATGATGTTGTCAATCAAGGAAGTAACGATATCCTTGAATGCACCGCCGATAATAATACCTACTGCCATATCAAGCACGTTGCCTTTGTTTACAAATGCCTGAAAATCACCGAAAAATGCTTTGATTGATTTAAAAAACTTTTTCATAGAACAAACCTTCCTCTGTTAAATATTATAATATTGAACTCTGCAGAGAACGGCAGAGCTTTTACACAATTACTATACTACAAAAAGCACTTAATTGCAACAAAATTTTGCATTTAAGTGCTTTTTTAAATTATTGTTTTTTTATTTCCCTATTCATACGAGCGTTGATTTCGCTTATGCGGCTTCCTTGCGCCTTGTTTATTTTTCTGTCATAGGTTAAAAAGCCGTTTGTTTCGTCTTCAACGTCAGAAAGCTGGGTGTAAATTGCGCCGCAAAGACCCTGCTCGATTAAAGGCAGAAGCTGATTTTCAAACAAGGCTTCCACAGCGCAATTAAGCTGCGGGGCATCGGTGAATTTGCTGTAGCCGTATTCGTTGCTTTCGTTAAAAACGTGATTTCTTACGCTTAAGGCATAGCCGCCGTACTCGCTTATAACAATGGGCTTGGTGCTTCGCTTTTTTGCATTTTTAATACTTAAGGGTTTGAAATAAATGTGCAGGCTTTCAACGTCGGAGTCAGCGCAGTAAAACCATCCTGAAGCCGAATCAATAAATCTGGTGGAATCAAGGCTTTTTAGCGTTTTATACATTTTGCTTGCTTGAAACTGCCCCCAGCCTTCGTTAAAAATAGTCCAATAGCATATGCATGGGTGATTTTTAAGAGTATTAAAGGTAGAAAGCATACCTTTTTCAAAGCGCAGGCGGGAAAGCTTGTTTCTATGCAAAAAATTATCGTTTATTCTTTGAAGGCCGACGGTGGGCAGAGCCGTATCGCGTATAAACGAGTAAGTGTCGTTGTTTACAAAATCCTGAAAAACAACCATACCTAAAACGTCACAGTAATAATAGAAAAGCTCGGGCTCTACCTTAATATGCTTGCGTAGGGTGTTAAAGCCAAGGGCTTTCATTGCTAAAATATCGTCCTTAAAGCATTGGGGGGAAGCGGGGGTTAAAATACCGTCGCTGTAATAGCCTTGGTCTAAAACGCCGTTAAAAAAGTAGGGCTCGCCGTTTAAGCACAGACGGTTTATGCCGTTAACGTTTATCGTTTTAAGGAAGCGCAAGGCGAAATATGACGTTATTTCATCGTCGCCCGCCACAATTTTAAACCTATATATATGCGGGCGTTCAGGCGACCAAAGCTTGATGACTTTGGGCGTAATATGAACAGTGCCATCTTTAAGCTCAAATTCGTTTTCAATTTCGCCTGCCTCTGCAAACAGAATGGCTTTGCCCGCGCAAACTCCCGTAACGGTAACGGTTGCGCCCAAACGGTCGGTTTTTATGTCAAGAGCCTCAATGAACCTTTCGGGCACGCTTTCAAGCCAAACGGTTTGCCAGATGCCCGAGGTTGTGGTGTACCACATACCGCCGCGCTTTTTTGATTGCTTTCCGTAGGGTAAGGATAGATCCAAATCGTCCTGCACGGTAACTTCTAAAACGTTTTCACCGTGAGAAATAACAGCATCTGTAATATCGAAAGAAAAATGCTCGTAGCCGCCAACGTGCTCACCTAAAAAGGTGCCGTTTAAATAAACCTTTGCAATTTGGTCAACAGCGCCAAAGTGCAAAATAACCTTGCTTTTAACAAAGCTTTCGGGCAGAACAAAAGTTTTTTTATAAAATAACAGTTCCCCTTTTTCAAAGGTTTCGTTTATGCCTGAAAGCACAGATTCGGGAGAAAAGGGAACAAGAATTTTTCTTGTATATTCCTTTGGTGCCTGCCCGCCTTTTGAAGTTTCAAAGTCCCAAACACCGTTAAGGCAGAAAAAGGAATCGCGCTTTAAGCTTGGACGCGGATATTCCTGCCAGGGAATAAAGCCTTCGGGGGCGTTTTTTAATTTTTCGCCCTCGGGCGTACATAAATGATTAAACTTATTCATAAAAACTCTCGCTTAACAGAATTTTATAGTAAAAAACGGTTACACCTGTTAAAATCAGCCCTTGCGAACTTTGACAAGCATTTCGCCAAGCTGTTTGATACTTTCAAAAATATAGGTGGGCTGATGGGGTGCGCTTGGCACGTCCTCAAGAGTTGCTTCTCCTGAAAGAACAAGGGCAGTTTTTACGCCCCAAGCGCCTATGGCAATGTCGGTAGTAAGGCGGTCGCCTACCATCAGCAAATTTTCCCTTGAAAAGCCCGTTTTATGCTCGGCGGCAATTAAAATCTGTTCGTTAGGCTTTCCGCAAACAACCTGGGGTCTGCGCTTACAACAGGCATAAATGAGCTCGATTACACTGCCTAAATCGGGCAAGAAGCCGTTTTCTGCAGGGCATACGCAGTCGGGGTGGGTGGCAATATAAGGAAGACCCGTTGCCACAAGGTTAGCAAACTCGGTAAGGCGGTTGTAATCAAGGGCGGTATCGAAGCCTGCAAGCAAAAGCTCGGGGTCGTCGTCGCAAACGTTTACGCCTAATTTTTTCATTTCGTTCTGCATGCTTTCCGTGCCTAAAATAAACGTGCGTTTATCTTTAAAATTGGTGTTTATATAATCTGCGGCGGCGTGAGAGCTTATTAAAATATTGCTTTCGTCAGCCTTGATGCCCATCTTTGCAAATTTTTCAACGTAGGCATCTGTGCCCTTTGAAGAGTTATTTGTTAAAAACAGATGCTTTATACCTAAATCGTCAAGAGTTTTCAAAAAATCAAGGGTATAGGGAAAGATTTGGTTTCCGAGATAAACCGTACCGTCAAGGTCGAGCATAACGCATTTAATATTCTTCATAAAAAACCTCGTAGAAATAATTTTTAGTAATTTTATTATACCATTTTTTTATATTAACTGCAACAAAAGGAAGAAAAAAATCAAAATAACGGCTATTGGAAACAAATAACATATTAAAAAAGCTTTAAATTGTTACAAAACTATTGCAAAATTCAATTTAAGGTGTTATAATATGCTCGATATAATTCCCCTAAAAGTGACAAAATGCGTTGAGCGAAGGGGATATATGATAGTAAGCATAGATAAAATTGCGGCAAAATATCAAAACAAAAAATTACGTTAACAGCGTTTTGTTTTTAGGAGTAGGTCGAATGAGCTTAAAATTGCGGATAATTTCAATAGCGCTTTGCCTGACGATGCTTTTTGCAAGTTTTGCAATGAGCATTTTGGCGCACGCAACCGAAATTGAAGCGCTTAATAAAAAGGGTATAGTAATTACGGAAAGCGACAACCTTAATATCCGTTCCGGCCCGGGCACAAAATATGCAAAAGCAGGTTCTGTGGCAAAGGACAGCGTTGTTAATGTTTTAAGCTCAACCGTAAACGAGCTTGATGAAAAATGGTACAAAATAACTTATAGCGAAATTACGGGCTACGTAATGGCTAAATACATAAGGCTTATTGAAATTCCTCAGATTTCCGACGAAACCTTTGAAGAAGCTCTTTTACAGTTCCCCGAAAGCTATCACGAAAAACTGCGCACTCTCCATGCGCTTCACCCAACATGGAAGTTCACTGCATTAAAAACGAATATTACCTGGGAAACGCTGACGAAAAATCAGTACATAACGGGCAGAAATATGGTGCAAAGCCCAACTGCATGGAAGTCCTTTGAAAAAGGCGCATACGATTGGGAAAATGAGTCATGGTACGTTTTTGACAGCGGCGGTTGGGTGCAAACCTGCCGAGAGGTTATTGATTACTATCTTGACCCCCGTAACTTTTTAGATGGCAATATATATCAGTTCTTAGTGCTTTCCGATGACGGAAGCGAGGTAGATGCTGACGTAATCAACGGTATTTTAAAAAATACCTTTATGCATAGTAAAAGTATTGCAGACGATATGACCTATGCCCAAGGCATTGTAAAGGCGGCAAAAGAAGTAGGCGCTTCGCCCTATATGCTTGCCGCAAGAATACGAATGGAGCAAGGTGCGATAGGCAACAAGCTTGCTCACGGCACGGTTGCAGGCTACGAGGGTTATTACAATCACTTTGATATCGGCGCTTATGCTCACGATGGCAGAAGCGCAATGGTAAACGGCGCTATTTACGCAAAAAATAAGGGCTGGAATACACCTTATAAAGCAATCTTGGGCGGCGCAACGTTCTTGGTTAAGAACTATATTTCCGTAGGTCAAAACACTCTGTATTTGCAAAAGTATGACGTGGTTGACGGCGGTAACGGTTTCTACGCCCACCAATATATGACTAACGTTTCCGCGGCGGCCAGCGAATGTGAATCCTTGCGCTCGGCTATCTCGGGTACGGCGGCAGAGGAAAGTCCGTTAAACTTTTTGATTCCCGTTTACGAAGATATGCCCGAAACACCCGGTAAATTACCGCTTACAACAGGTAACGCCAACAATCTTTTAGAGAGTCTTTCTGTAAAAGAGGGTGCGTTTAAGGTTGCATTTGATATGTACACCCAGCAGTATGAACTCTTTGTTGAAACAGATAAAATAACCGTTTCGGCAACGCCTAAGGACGAAAAGGCAACGGTTTCAGGCACAGGCGAAATTAAGCTGACGGAGAGTATCACCGAAGTTCCTGTTACGGTTACGGCAACAAACGGCTTAAAGAGAACGTATAAAATATTCGTTACCACAACGGCCGATTTGCCTGACTCAACACCTTCGCCAACGCCCGAAGGCACGCCCGAGGGAACTCCGGATACGGTAACGCCTTCTCCGAGTCCGACGCCAATACCAAAAGAGTTTAATATAAACTATGAAGTTGCAGATAATATGATTTACGGCGTAAAACCCCAAACGTCATTTGCTGATTTTAAAGTGCAAATTGCGTCAAAGGGATACACTGTAAGGTACACCGATATTAAGGGCACGGAAAAAGCAGTTGATGATATTATGAAAACGGGCGATTTCGTGTACGTGGATTTTGAAGGTACAAACGAAAAAACATTGCAAGTAGTAATTTTGGGCGACGTTAACTGCGACGGCAAGCTTTCGGTAGCCGACCTTATTGTTGCACAAAAGCACACACTGAAAATAGCAACGCTTACCGATACCGCAAAAATAAAGGCGGTAGATATGAACAGAGACGGAAAGACAAACGTTGCTGATTTAATCCTTAATCAAAAACGAATGTTAGGATTGGTATAAATTTATGAGAAAGTTAATTTCATTACTTATAATAGCCACACTTGCTTTTTCGGCATTCGCTTTAAACGTAAGTGCAAGCGTAACTACAAGCTCTGCGACTTCGGCAAGTACCGTTTACGTTGGCGAAAACGTAACGGTTACCTTTACGCTTAACGGCAGTGAGGCCATAGCCGGCGTTGAAGGAACTATCGGCTTTTCTTCCGATACGCTTACCTACGTTTCCGGTACAAGTAGCTTCAGCCCTAACGGAATTTTAGCCAATAAAGGTGCTGATACTCTTACCTATAACGATTTCAACGTGACCTCTGAAAGCAAAACCTATACCATTAAGCTGGTATTTACTGCTAAAAAAGTAGGTGACGCATCTGTTACCTTTGAAAGTGCCGATGTGCTTAATGCAAACACCGATTCCATTGGCACCGTTTCAAACAAGAAGGTTACGCTTTCCGTTAAAGCAAAGCCTACCGAACAGCTTTCCTCAAACTGTAATTTAAAAAGTCTTACAGCGCCGAAGGGCTGTACGTTAGTGCCCGCGTTTTCTTCAAACGTAACCGAGTACACCTGCACAGTACCCTATAGCGTAACAAAGTTCCCGCTTGATTGGGCAGAATCTCACTCAAAAGCCAATGCAACCGCCAGCGGAAACATTAATCTCTCTGTTGGCAAAAACGTGCGCAAGGTTAAGGTTACGGCTCAGGACGGTACAACTAAAACCTATACGGTTACAATTACCCGTCTTGCAAATACTGAAACGCCCCAGCCCACAGCAGAGCCGACTCCTACCCCAACTCCCGTGCTTGACGGCACAAACGTGCTTGTTGGCGGAAATGTTTACACTCTTGTTTCAACCGTGACTCTTGAGGTACCTGAAAACGCAAGCCTTGAAAGCATCAACTATCAGGGTAAAGAGGTTCAGGCGGTAAAATTCGGCGAAATATATCTGGTTCAGCTCTATAACGGCGAAACTGACGATTACTTTATTTATTCCGCTTCTCAAGACAAGTTTTATGAATACGCTGACTTTAAGGGCGAGCAAGCAAGCTTTAAGGTTTTAGGCTATATGCCTGCGGCTCTTAACGGAAACAGCGCCTTTATTCAAACGAGAATTACGGTAAGCGATACGGAATATTATGCATGGACCCATTCTGCCCTTGAAGAAGGCTATTACGTTATAAACGTTCAAAAGCTTCCTATGGGCGAAACCTACGCTGCATTGTATTGCAGCTTTGACGGTTCCGTACAAAAGCTTTCTCAAGCACTTTTGACGTCGTTGCTTGGCACAACCGCTACTCCTACGCCAAACGGGCAGACTCCTCAAGGTGAAATCAACTGGAAAAATATTATTGTTATCGGCGGAATAGCTCTTGCAGTAATAATAGTTGTAATTATTATAATCCTTGTGGTTGTGGATAAAAGGGTAACGAGAAAGCCCACCGTTCAGAAGCGCAACTGGAACCTGGACAACGAAATTGACCCTTACGATAACTTTATTGAAGAAGAGCCTCAGCAGGACGTTGTTTACAGAAACGACGACAGCGATTTTGAATAATGGGTAAAACCGCTTGAGCAATCAAAGAACCGCCCTCGAACAAGGGATAAAAAAGCTTTTCAGCAATTAAAAAACTGCTTTTGAACAAAGGATAAAACCGACTTTTAACAAGCAGAAAAATTTTAACAAAATTAACCGTTTGAACATTGACATTCAAACGGTTTTTTGTTATCATATGTGCGATGTTTAGTTATTGCTTTATAAAATGAGTTAAGCAATATAAAAGAGCGTCGGGTTAAACGTAAAAATACGTTTCAAGCTGATTTACAGACTTTTTTAGGAGGCATTTGTTATGTACGATATAATTGCGCAAACAATAGGAATAATTGCGGCGGGCTGCAGTATATTATCTTTTCAAACAAAGAAAAACAAACCTATGTTTTTGTTAAAAGGCTTGTCGGGATTGTTTTTTACCGTAAATATGGCGATGCTTGGCAACTATACCGTTGCGGGAATAAATCTGATTAACTTCTTCAGGGGTATTGCCTTGGCATCAAAAAACAGAAAATACGATAAGCTGTGGATGATGCTCTCCGTCATAGCATACTTAATAGGTTGTGCACTTACCTTCGGAAAAGGAAGTGTGGCATTTGGCGGTGCAGTAATGGCGATGGTGCTTTCCGTTTTAACCACTTTGTTACAGATAATAGAAACTTTTGCCTTGTGGTCGCGCAACGGCAAACTGATTCGTTTAATGCAGTTGTTTGTAATTTCGCCCATATGGTTGTTTTCCAATGCCGCATCGGCAAGCATAGGAGGAGCCGTTTCTGAATTTGCAAGCATATGCTCTTTGGTAATTGCCTTTGCCCGTCACGGAATTAACGGCTTCGAAATTGAAGGAAAAGACGGCGAAGCTTTAGCTGAAACAGCAGTTCAGCAAGAAAAAGACGAAAAATGAGAAGCCGAATAACAAACAAAAGGAAAACTCAAAAGCCGCTGGAATGCTTGACTTTCAGGCGGTTTGTTGCTACAATATACGCGAAAAATTCAACAAAATGCGTTAAAGAGATGCATAAACAAGCGGGGTGTTTGTATGTATGATATAATTGCGCAGATAATAGGAATAGTATCCGCAGGTTGCAGTATAGTTTCTGTTCAGGCAAAGAAAAACAGGGTAATGTTTGGGTTGACAGGCATAGCAGGTTTTTTGTTTGCAATAAATATGGCGATGCTGGGAAACTATACAGCCGCTGCCCTGGCTTTCGTTAATTTCTTCAGAGGCATCGTCCTTATGAGCAAAAACAGAAAATACGATAAACTTTGGCTTGCGATTATTCAAACAGCATATTTGCTCGGTTGTATTTTCACTTTTGGCAAAGGAAACGTGGCATTTGGCGGCGCGGTAATGGCAAATATCCTTTCTGTGTTAACTACCGTAGCGATACTTGCCGAAACCTTTGTTTCCTGGTCGCGCAATGGCAAGGTTATCCGTCTGACAAGGCTTTTTATATTTTCGCCGGTGTGGTTGTTCTCTAATGCGGCATCGGCAAGCATAGGCGGAGTCGTAAACGAAGCGTTATCTATAGTTTCGGTGATAATAGCCTTTGCCCGCCACGGCATTAACGGCTTTGAAATTGAGGGAAAAGACGGCAAAGCTTTAGCTGAAACAGATGCAGAGAAGATAATTGACGAAAAAAAGGAAACTGAACAACAAGAAAAATAAACTTTAACAAAATACGGAGAAATCAATCGCATTATTTGCGGTTGATTTTTTTATTTTCCTTTGCAAAGTGCGCGTATTATGCTATAATATATAAGTTAAAATGGATAACTGTTCGGTTTTGACAAAGCTATTGTAAAAAGCATAGACGCGTGAAAGGAGCAAATAAATGAATAATATTGAAATTCTTGCTCCGGCAGGGGCGAAGGAACAGTTGTTAGCGGCAGTGCGCTCAGGTGCAGACGCCGTCTATTTGGGGTTTGGCTCGTTTAATGCTCGCAGAAACGCTCAGAACTTTACCTTTGAAGAGCTTTGCGAGGCAGTAAAATATTGCCATGCCCATAACGTTCGGGTTCACGCGGCGCTGAACACGCTTATAAAACAAAACGAGCTTGAACAAGTTTATGAAGATATAGTATCCGTATCAAAAGCAGGGGTAGATGCAGTTATTGTGCAGGATTTGGCTGTTGCGCGAATGGTTAAACAGTTTGTACCCGAGCTTGAAATGCACGCTTCTACACAGCTTACCGCACATAATTTAAGCGGTGTAAGGGTTTTGGAAGAATTAGGCTTTTCCCGTGTTGTTTTAGCGCGAGAGCTTTCAAAGGACGAAATTGCGTATATATGCGCTAACGCCAAAGCGGAAATAGAAGTATTCGTTCACGGTGCTCTTTGTATGTGTATGTCAGGGGGTTGCTATCTTTCATCAATTTTAGGTCAGCGTAGCGGCAATCGCGGTCTTTGCGCCCAACCTTGCAGGCTTGATTTTAAAGTTAATTCTCGGTCGTACGGGTTATCGCTTAAAGATATGTCGTTAGTTGAACACATAAACGAGCTTCGGCAGATGGGAGTAGCTTCTTTAAAAATTGAAGGCAGAATGAAGCGCCCCGAATATGTTGCCGCCGCTACCCGCGCGTGCAAAGATGCCGTAGAAGGCAAAAAGCCTGATATGGAAACCTTAAAAGCAGTATTTTCCCGTTCCGGCTTTACCGACGGTTATTTTGTAGGTGCGCGAAACGAGAAAATGTTCGGCATTCGTCAAAAGGAAGACGTTGAAGCTGCGAAAAACGTTTTAAAAGCCTTGAACTCAAGCTATAAGGACGAGGTGCAAAACGTAAAAGTCAACGCTTTTTGTTTGGCAAAAGCGGATAAACCTGTTGAACTGACGGTTTCAAGCAAAAACCACACGGTTACGGTTTTAGGTTCAACACCCCAAAAAGCAATAAACCGTAGCATTACTAAAGAAGAAATAATTAAGCAGCTCTCTAAAACGGGTTCAACGCCTTATAAAGTAGAAAATATTGAAATTTCTTTAGACGATGGCTTAATGCTTCCCGTATCATCGCTCAATGCTCTGCGCCGAGAAGCAATAGAAAAGCTTACTTTCGCCCGTCTTGATAAAAAACCGTATGAAATTTTACCTTACGAGCCGTTAAAAACAAAAAAGGCAAAAAGTGATTTATTAAAAGGTAAAACACTTATAAGGGTAAACAGCGTTGGACAGCTGAAACATATAAAAAACCGAGAAGATTTAGCCGTTGTTTTGCCTATTAAAGAAATAACCGAAGAAATTTTAGCCGCCTACAGTTTGGTGCTTGGCGAAATCCCGTCACTTTTGTTTGGGCGTGACGATGAAAAAACAGCGTCACTTTTAAAAGAAAAGCAAGCGCTGGGGCTTAAATATGCTCTTTGCGATAATATCGGTGCACTTAATTTAGCAAAAGAAGCTTGCCTGCAAATAATTTTGTCTTGGGGTATGAACGCACTAAACGCCGTATCAATAGGCGCTTTTGAGAATTTTGATATTATAGGCGCAGTTGCATCGTTTGAATCAAGTGTACAGAATTTAGTTCAAATGAAAAAAGAGTTTTCACCTTTAGGTGCGATTAAATACGGCTTTTTGCCCTTGATGAGAATGAGGGCGTGCCCCAACAAAACGGAAAAAGGCTGTGGGACGTGCACGGGTAAAACGAAGATTACAGACAGAATGAATAAGGAATTTATCCTTATATGTAATGACAAAAGGTATTGCACACTCCTTAATTCCCTGCCCTTGTTTGTAGAGAATAAGGATATACAAACGGATTTTTCAATGCTCTACTTTACCGTTGAGGACGCTCAGAAGGTTAAAGAAATTTTTGATATATACCAAAATGGCGAAGCCCCCGACTTTGCCCGTACAGGCGGATTGTATTTTAAAAATCTTAAATAAAAGGGCACTTGCGTGTTGCAGGCGCGAGAAAAGACTATACAAAAGGCGCTTGCGTTTTGCAGGCGCGAGAAAAGACTATACAAAAGGCGCTTGCGTTTTGCAAGCGCGAGATAAAAGACTATACCGGAGGCGCTTATGTTTTGCAGGCGCGAGATAAAGGAGAAGATTATGCAAAAAGTTGAGCTTTTAGCTCCTGCGGGAGATATGGAATGCTTGCGTACCGCGTTTAAGTTCGGTGCCGACGCGGTGTATATCGGCGGTCCGTTTATGCAGTTGCGCTCAAGCACCAAGGGCTTCGATTTGGAAAAAATCGGCGAGGCGGTTCGTTACGCCCATTCGATAGGCAAAAAGCTTTACGTTACGGTTAATTCCTTTGCAAAGGAATTTGAATTTAAAAATATAGTTGAATACGGTAAAAAACTGAAGGAATTAAACGTTGATGCTGTTATCGTTTCTGATTTGGGCGTAATTTCGGCATTGCGTACAAGCGTTCCCGAACTTGAAATTCACGTTTCAACCCAGGCGAACTGTCAAAATTCCTTTGCCGCGCAGGTTTATTATAACTTGGGCGTTAAGCGCATAGTGCTTGCAAGGGAAATGACGCTTGACGAAATCAAACAGTTTGCAAAAGTTATTCCCGAAGATTTAGAAATAGAAGCCTTCGTGCACGGCGCTATGTGTATGGCGTATTCGGGCAGATGCTTTATAAGCTCTTATTTAACCAACCGTAGCGGAAACCGCGGTGAATGTACTCAGCCTTGCAGATGGCGGTATCATTTGGTTGAGCAAACACGTCCCAATGAATATTTCCCCGTTGAAGAAGGTGAAAAAGGCACAACGCTTTTATCTTCAAGGGATATGAAGTGTATTGATTTTGTTGATGAGCTTATTTCGGCAGGAATAAACTCCTTTAAAATAGAAGGCAGAATGAAATCGCCTTACTACGTGGCAACGGTGGTAAACGCTTACCGCCACGCTCTTGATAAAACTGCAGATATTGAAGCTTTAACAAAGGAGCTTGACTGTGTCAGCCACAGACCCTATTCCAGCGGCTTTTACTTTGGCGAGCTTGAACGCTACGAGCCCGATGACGATATGGAATATAAGCAGGACAAAATTTTTGCAGGGGTAGTAAAAAGCACACAAGACGGCAGATTGACTCTTGAGCAACGCAATAGATTTTGTGTGGGCGACGTGCTTGAGATTATTTCTCCTAAATCTATAGGTCTTTCCTTTACTGTTGCAAATATGGTTAACAGCCTTGGCGAGCAGGTAGATTGCTGTCCTCACCCCCAAGAAACAATTACCATTGACTGTCCTTTTGATTTAGAAGAAGGGGATATTTTAAGAAAGAGGTAACAAAAAATGTCTTTCTTTGGCAAAAATATAAAAATCGAAGTGTTTGGTGAATCTCACGCAGAGAAAATCGGAGTAAAAATCCAAGGCTTGCCTAAAGGTGAGTTTATCGATATGAACGCGGTCCAAGCGTTTTGTGCGCTTCGTGCACCGGGGCAAAACGAGTTTTCAACTCCAAGGCGCGAGCAGGATAAAATTAACGTTTTATCGGGTCTTGACGAAAATTCTTGTTTAACGGGCGAACTCTTTGAAGCCGTAATTTATAATACCAACACACGTTCAAACGATTACGAAAATACAATTCCCCGCCCAAGCCACGCAGATTATCCAAGCTTTGTTAAGTACGGTAAAATCTTTGCGGGGGGCGGTAAATATTCAGGCAGACTAACGGCATGCCTCTGTATAGCGGGGGGGATTTTTCTTCAGCTTTTAGGCGAAGAAGGGATAACTGTTGATGCGCATATTCTTTCTATCGGCAAAATAAACGATACGCCCTTTGACGCGCTTTCAAACGAAGAAACACAAATTTATAAAAAACCTTTTGCGGTTATAGACGAAGCCGTTATGGATAAAATGAAGCAAGTTATTTTAAGCGCCAGAGAGCAAGGCGATTCCGTAGGCGGCAAAATAGAATGTAAAATTTCGGGCTTGCCCGTAGGCATAGGCGACGGTATTTTTGATGGGCTTGACGGTCATATTTCAAGCGCAATATTCGGCATTCCCGCAGTTAAGGGTATCGAGTTTGGGTTAGGCTTTTCGTCAACCGAGCTTTTAGGCAGTGAAAATAACGACCAGCTCTATTTTGATAAAACGGTTAAAACCTATACCAACAACGCAGGCGGCATAGTGGGCGGTATGACAAACGGTATGCCCGTAACCTTTACGGTAGCGTTTAAGCCTACACCTTCGATTTTTAAAGAGCAGAAATCGGTGGATTTAAAAACTAACGAAAACGTTGTGCTTTCCGTTAAGGGCAGGCACGACCCTTGCATTGTACAGCGGGCAATAGCGCCTGTTATTTCAGCCGCGGCAATAGCCGTTTACGATTTGATGCAGGAAGCGTAAGTAGCGGTATAAATAAATATAAAAACACAAAAAGGCGGTTTTAATAGATGAAAATTCTTGTTTTAAACGGACCAAACATTAATCTTTTAGGCGTGCGCGAGCCTGACGTTTACGGAAAAAGCACCTATAAGGATTTATGCAATATGATAAGAACGCACGCTCGAGAAAAAGGTGTGCAAGTTAAAATAGTTCAAACTAATTTTGAAGGCGAGCTTGTAACTCAAATTCAAAGGGCAAGAAATATGTTTGACGGTATTGTAATTAACCCTGCCGCCTATACCCATACAAGCGTTGCCATTTTAGATGCGGCAAAGGCAGTTAATCTGCCTATGGTAGAGGTTCATATTTCGGACGTTGCCTCACGTGAAGATTTCAGGCAGGTTTCGTTTATCCGTGCCGCTTGCTTAAAAACAATTTCGGGCAAGGGCTTTGCAGGCTATTTAGAAGCCATTGATTTTTTGCTTGAAAATAATAAGTAAGGGCAAAGTCAAGGATATTTACATAGAATATATACGGGAGAAAACACAATGAGTATTTTAGTAACAAAATACGGAATAAGCCAAAAACTTTTTGATTTGGCACAAGAAAAAGAAAAAGAGTGCCTTTTGCAGTTTAAGGAAATTGAGCGCATACAGGAGCAGAATCAGCTTTGGGTGCTTGATTGCTTTAGAGAAGAGCGCGTTGCTTCAACTCATTTTGCAGGATCGTACGGCTACGGTAACGACGACGTGGGCAGAGACAAATTAGAAGCGCTTTTTGCACGGATTTTTAAAGCAGAAGCCGCCCTTGTTCGCCCACAGATAGCATCGGGTACTCACGCTCTTGCTATTGCACTTCAAGGTTTAACAAGAAAGGGCATGAAGATTTTATCAGCTTCGGGCGCGCCTTACGATACGTTAGAGGGCATAATCGGTCACAAGGAATTTGTAGAAGGCTCTCTTTGCGATATGGGCGCGCAGTATGAGGAGCTTCCCTTAAAAAACAAGCGTATTGATTTTGAAGCGTTAAAAGAAAAAGCAAAAGGCAAAGATTTAATTATGCTTCAGCGTTCCCGCGGGTATCAGGACAGACCGAGCCTTACTACCGATGATATTGAAAAGGCTTCAAAAATAATCAGAGAAGTAAACGAAAATGCAATTATCTTTGTGGACAACTGCTACGGCGAATTCGTTGAAGAGCGTGAGCCCTTAGAGGCAGGAGCTGACGTAATAGTAGGCTCTTTAATCAAAAATGCAGGAGGCGGTATAGCCCCCACGGGCGCATATATTGCAGGTAAGGTTGATTTGATTGAGCGCGTTGCCAACCGTATGACAGCTCCGGGTATCGGTGGCGAAGTTGGTAGCTATGCTTTAGGCTATATGCCATTCTTCCAAGGTATATTCCTTGCGCCCCAGGCGGTAGCCCAAGCATTAAAAGGCGCGGTGTTTGCATCTAAAATGTTAGAGCATTTCGGATACGAGCCTTCGCCGAGATTTGATGAAAAACGCGGTTGTATTATTCAATCCGTTTGCATGCACGAGGAAAGTAAGATTTTAGAGCTTGCAAAGCACATTCAGGCAAATTCGCCCGTGGATTCCTTTGCAACGCCGCTTCCCTGGGCTATGCCGGGGTATTCGGACCAGGTTATTATGGCGGCAGGCACATTTGTGCAGGGAGCATCTATTGAATTAAGCGGTGACGCACCTATGCGCGAGCCTTATATGTTTTATATGCAAGGCGGTCTTGTATATCAGCAGGTTAAGGCGGCAATTTTATGCGCCATACAAAATATGAACGGAGATAAATTGTAATGAATAAAACTGCAATAGCTTGTGACATTTTAATACCTAAAAAGAACGTTGATCTGCTTGCTTATTCTTGCGTAGCCTGCGACCAGTTTACAGGCGACAGAGAATATTGGGGCAAAGTGGAAGAAACGTCAAAAAACGCTGTTTCTACTTATAATATAACTTTTCCCGAAATTTATCTTTCAAAGGATAATTCTGAAAAAATTGAGTCCATAAACAAAAAGATGGACGAATATTTAGCTTGTGACGTGTTTGACGAATATAAGGATTCCGTCATCTATATTGAGCGTACGCTTAATAACAAAAAGGTGCGCAAGGGTCTTGTGCTTGCGGTGGATTTGGAACAGTACGATTACTCTAAAAACACAAAATCTTTAATTCGCCCAACGGAAGGCACCATTGAAGATAGGTTACCCCCGCGAGTTGCAATCCGCAAAAACGCTCCTTTGGAGCTTCCACACATAATGCTTTTGATAAACGATGCAAAAAAAGAAATTATTGAAAGTATTAATCCCGAAGAAAACACTTTAATTTATGAAACACCCTTAATGCTTCAAGGCGGTTCAATAAAGGGCTACAGGTTAAACGATAAAGCAAAAGAAAAGGTGCTTGAGCAGTTTAAAGATGTTGATTGCGGCAGCGGCGATAACGTTATTCGCTTTGCGGTAGGTGACGGTAACCATTCTCTTGCCACTGCAAAAAAATGCTGGGAAGAGCTAAAAGGAACGTTGACCGACGAAGAAAAGCTTACTCACCCAAGCAGATACGCTTTGTGCGAGGTGGTAAACCTTCATTCCGATGCGCTGGAGTTCGAGCCCATACACCGCATACTTTATAACGTGGATAAAGAAAAATTCCTGCACGTTTTAGAAGAAAATTCGTGTGCAGGCGGTCAAAAAATCACCGTTATAACTAAAAAAGGCGCAAAAGAATTTGCACTTTCGCCCACACATCGCTTGACTGTAGGCACAATACAGAATATAATAGATACATATCTTTCGGCAGAAAAGGGCGAGGTTGATTACATTCACGAGCTTGAGCAGGTTGAAAAGAACGTAATGGAGTCTGACGGCTTAGGTATAGCGTTGCCCGGCATTGATAAAGCAGATCTGTTCCCTGCCGTAACGCAAAACGGTGCTCTTCCGAGAAAAACCTTTTCTATGGGTATGGGAATAGACAAAAGATATTACTTTGAAGCAAGAAAAATTAAATAGGAGAATACAAAAATGATAAAAGTTACTAAATTCGGCGGAAGCTCACTTGCAGATGCAGGACAGTTTAAAAAGGTTGCGGACATAATTTTTGCAGACAGCGCCCGCAAATTCGTTGTACCCTCTGCACCCGGCAAAAGAGATAAGAACGATGAAAAGGTTACCGACCTTTTATACAAGTTTTATGCTCTTGCCTGCGCAGGTCAGGACTCTACCGAAGTATTTAATAAAATTTTAGACCGTTATGAAAGCATTAAGGCTGACCTTAATTTAAAAACCGATATTAAATCTCAAATCGAGCATATCAGAGAAAAGCTTGAAAACGGAGCTTCAGTAGATTATGCCGCTTCTCGCGGAGAATATCTTAACGGCTTGCTTTTAGCCGAATATCTTGGCTTTGAATTCGTTGATGCCGCAGAGGTTGTTTTCTTTACGGTTGAAGGCGTTTTAGATGCTGAAAAAACTAACGCCGTTATGGCTAAACGCCTTGCAAAATGTGCCCGCGCGGTTGTGCCCGGCTTCTACGGCTCACTTCCCGACGGCAGTATTAAAACTTTCTCCCGCGGCGGTAGCGATATAACGGGCTCACTTGTTGCCCGCGCTGTTAAGGCTGACCTTTATGAAAACTGGACAGACGTTTCGGGCTTCCTTGTGGCAGATCCCAGAATCGTACCCGAAACTCAAGCCATTAAGTTTATTACGTATAAGGAGCTTCGCGAGCTTTCATATATGGGCGCGGCTGTATTGCATCAGGATGCGGTATTCCCCGTTGCTCAAAGCGGTATTCCCATAAATATCCGCAATACAAACAAGCCTGAGGACGACGGTACTATGATCGTAAGCAAGCTTGCTGACGATTATAAGCCCGATATGCGTATTACGGGTATTGCAGGTCACAAAGGCTATTGCGCTATTACTATTGAAAAGAGTATGATGAACAGCAAGCTTGGAATCGGCAGAAGATTCTTGGAAATTTTCGAGCGCAACAACATCTTGTTTGAGCATCTTCCCAGCGGTGTTGATACAATGACGGCGGTGCTTTTCACAAAGGCTATTGAAGGCAAGCTTGATAACGTGCTTGCGGCTATTCAAGATGAACTTGAGCCTGACTCTATTGAATACGTACCCAACCTTGCTCTGTTGGCAGTAGTAGGTCACCGTATGGCAAAGAGCGCAGGTACTGCAGGTAAAATATTTACTGCCCTTGGTAAAGAACATATCAATATTCGTACCATTGACCAGGGCTCAAGCGAAATTAACATTATTATCGGCGTTGACGAGTGCAATTTGGAAAAGAGCATTCGCGTTATTTACGATGCCTTTAAAAATTAAATGAAAAAGCAAGTTAAGCGAACTAAATTAGCAATTATTTCAGGCGCGCTTGCCGTTATACTGATTCTTACGGGGATTTTATGCGTTGTTACATTCCATAATAACGCATATTTTTCTCCCGATTATCCTTTTGTGGATTTAAGCGGCGTTTTGTCGAAAACGGAGCTTTCAAAGGAAGATTACAAGCTGTTGTTTTTTCAAACCGGTTTAGGCAAAATAGCTGTTGATGAGCTTTTAAAACAAGAAAACGGTGCGGAAAAAATAAAACGGCATCAGCAAAGCTTTTTTTACCATAACGAGATTGTCTGCGAGCAGAAAGCCTTAACAACCTGTATGGAATATAACGTTTCATCTAAAGGAAATTATACTTTCGGCTTTGAACTTGCACCAGTGAAGGCAGGATACGTGCTTGCTATGGAATCAAGCCATTCGTTTGGGTGGCGGCACGGACACGCAGGCATTGTACTTAACGATAAAGCCGTTCTTGAAGCGCCAATTATCGGTCAGCCTACGGCAGTATATTCTATAAATATATGGCGGTATTATCCAACCTTTATAATGTTAAAGCTGAAGGATACAAGCGACGAAGACCTTGAAAAAATTGCGCTTGATGCAAAAGAAACGTTAGAAGGCATTGTGTATAGCCCCTTGGCAGGATTGTTTAAAAAGCAACAGGGCAAAAAACCCGAAAACGTGCAATGCGCCTATCTTGTGTGGTATGCCTTTAATAATTTTAATATAGATATTGACTCCGACGGCGGTAATATAGTAACTGTCAGGGATATTATAAATTCCGATAAGTTTGAGGTAGTTCAAATTTACGGATATAATCCAGAAGATTTTTGGATAGAGTAGGCAAGAGCCTGCTCTTTT
>JAZNXV010000043.1:0-22910 GCA_045594045.1 Clostridia bacterium | reverse complement strand
ACAACATAAAACACCATTAAGCAAAGAATATAGAAAACTTCTTTTTGCTCTATCGGAAAAATACACTCTATTGATGGTTGGTGCAGGTCAAGTAATACGCATATTCAATCAATTAGAGTGCTTTCCTATTGATATTATTGGCAACTACGGTATGCAATATGGCGTTTATAATTTTGAAACAAAAAATATTGATATAATAAAAGACAAAAAAATAGAATGTGATAAAATTGAAATAACTAAAAAAATTAATATGCTTCGTGAAAAATTCAATTTTAATGATTTTTGCGGTGAAACAGTTGAATTTCATCCTTCCGGTTGTGTTACGTTCCCTATTTTAGGAACAAAAGCAAAGCAAGAAGATAAATTATCTTTTGACCCAAACAGAACGAGACGCAGAAAAATTTACAACGAAATTGTAAATACTTTTTCTGATTATTGCGTTTTTGTAGGCGGTTCTTCGTCTTTTGATATGGCACCAAAACCATATAATAAATTCTACGCACTGGATCTTTACTGCAAAGAAAATAATTATAGGCACGATGAGATTGTATATATCGGTGACGATTACGGGCTTGGCGGCAATGATGAGTCGGTTTATAAATCTGACTTTCCGTACATAACCATTGATAGTTATTTAGATTTTCCGCAAAAGGTGTCCGTACTTTTATAACTTAAAAAGCGAGGTAAAATTAACTTTAAGGCCGTATCAAGAAGCGGCTCAAGCAGCATTTTACCGAGAAATTTCATGTGCAAACGATTCGTCCGTTGACTCGACCGTGCAAGAAAGCCAAAACATCGACTGTTAAAGTTGCGCCGTACATAAAGCTCATTGTATTTCACCGCAACTAAGCATTGTTTTCTTTTTGCTCATTTTAAAATATTTGTATCTTTAGTAATTTCAAAAAGCGGAGTTTATTACTCCGCTTTGTTTTTTTATAGGCTACCCTATTATTTAAGAATTTCTATAAGCTGACGGCGATATACCGTACCGCTTATAAAATGCTCTATTAAATGTTCGTATAGTAGAAAAACCACATTGATAAGAAATTTCCGTTATTGAAAAATTTTTGTTTTTCAATAGTTGTTCAGCTTCAATAAGACGCAGGGAATTTATGTAATCGCAAAAATTGATCGATAGCCGAGAGCTGAATATGTGAGAAACTGTACTCCTGCTGACGTGTAAATTTTGGGAAACGCTTTCAATAGAAATAGGCTCTTTAAAATGTGCCGCGCAATATTGTAATATCTGCAATAGCGTTTCGTGTGTGGTACGGTTTTTTTCTATTTTGTAAAAGTTAAGCAGTTTGCCGAAAAGCGCCGTTAAATACGCCGCTATAATAGAGCTGTAGCCGCCTCTTGAAAAATCTTTTACGATAATTTCCAATAATTCTATAGTGGTGTCGTCGCCGTTTTCACCTAAACACCATACCGCGTTGCTTGGTACGCCTTCTTCGAAAACGCCTCTGTAGCTTAAAAGAGCTGACGGTTTCATAATAATTAAAACGTATTCGCCTTCCAAACACTCGCTATAATGATGTACCTGGTTAGGAAAAGCTATAAAAAAAGAATTTTCCTCTAAATTATATTTTTTACCGTCACAATAAGCTGTTCCCCCGCCTTTTATAACAAAAACGAGCTCAATATCATCGTGAATATGTGCGGGAAAATTAAGACTTTTTATCTTCGCAACGCTCGGCTGCTTTTTAATTTCTCTAAAAATCTTCTGCATTTTTACACCTTTGCACAATTTGTCCTAAAAATAAAATTTATTTACTTGAATTATACAACTTTTTGTCTTATAATTCAAGTGAAATATTCTTTTAGGAGGATTTTTATGAATATTATACGCGATACCTATAAGGTAAAAGAAGAAAAATGGGCACGCTATAACTATAACCTTACCACAAATATAGGAAAGGATGGCAGACGTGTTACCGGTTGTGACGAACACGTTAAGCTTTCAAGAAAGGCTTGTACCGAAGGCATTGTACTGCTTGAAAACAGCGGCTTACTTCCTCTTAAAGAAAACACAACCGTTGCTCTTTTTGGCGTAGGTACAATTGAATATATACAATGCGGTGGCGGTAGCGGAAGAGTTTACCCTGCCTACGTGCGCAACGTTTACGAAGGCTTCATGGAAAAAAGTCCCCGAATTAACGTTTTTGAGCCCGTTTCAAAGTTTTATTACGACTATGCCGTAGAAAAAATAAACGAACAGGAAGCAAACGGCATCTTTGAATGGCTCCGTATTCTTCCCGAGCCTGAGATTCCAACCTCGCTCGTTGCTGACGCTTCAAAAAATGCTGAAGTTGCCGTTATTGTAATTCACCGTTTCTCCTGCGAAGCTTGTGACCGCAGTGCTGAAAAAGGCGACTTTTATTTGACCGACATTGAACAAAAAATGGTTGACGATGTTACTGCCGCTTTTGAACATAGCGTTGTTGTCCTTAACGTTGGCGGTATGATTGACGTTTCGTGGGTAAAGAAGAATCCTAAAATCGATGCGTTATTGCTCGGTTGGCAGGCAGGTATGGAAGGTGCACTTGCCGTTGCCGATATCATCTGTGGTGACGTTAACCCTTCAGGTAAGCTTACTGATACCTTTGCCGAAAGTTTTGATGCTTATCCCTTTGCAGACGGTTATAATGAAAGCAAGGATTACGTTAACTATCTTGAAGATATTTATGTTGGCTACCGCTATTTTGAAACAATTCCCGGTGCAAGCGAAAAGGTAGTGTATCCTTTTGGTTTTGGCCTTTCTTACACAGAATTTTCTATCACAAAGCCCGTAGCGGCCTTAAATGACGATAAAATTATAATTAAAACCTCTGTTAAAAATATAGGCAACATTGCCGGTAAAGAGGTTGTGCAAGCTTATTTTTCTGCTCCTCAGGGGGTTTTAGGAAAAAGCAAAATTTCGCTTGCAGGCTTTAAGAAAACAAAGCTTTTAGATCCCGATGAAAGCGAAGATATTTCTATTGAATTCAATATAAAAAGCATGGCAAGCTATGACGACCTTGGAAAACTGCAGATGTCCGCTTACGTTCTTGAAAAAGGTGAATACTTATTCTGGGTTGGTAATAGCTGTAGAAACCTTATCGAAGCGGATTGGCGCTACGAAATCAAGGAAGAATTCGTTGTTACTGAACAGTTATCACAAAAATGCGCTCCCAACAAATTAGAAAAGAGAATGCTTTCTGACGGTAGCTTCGAAGCTCTTCCCTCTTTCCCCGTTGTTAATTATGACAACGTTGCAGTTTGCGAAAATACCGAAACAGTTCCCGAAGCTAAAGAGCCATTTAAGTTGATTGACGTTTTTAATGGTAAAATTACCTTAAATCAATTTGTTTCTCAATTAACTAACGAAGAGCTTATTCGCCTTATGAGCGGTATTCCCTGCCACGGCACTTCTGATACGTGCGGCATTGGTGGAATTTCAAGATTAGGTATTCCTTCTGTTATGACCGCCGACGGTCCTGCGGGCGTTCGTCTTTTCCCACAAACAGGCATTTCTACTACCTCTTGGCCTTGTGCTACTTTAATCGCTTGCACCTGGAATCCCGATATCGCCTACGAAATCGGTAAAGCAGGTGCATTAGAGGCTAAAGAAAACGGTATCGGCATTTGGCTTACTCCTGCTCTTAATATTCACCGTAATCCCCTCTGCGGCAGAAACTTTGAATATTTCAGCGAAGACCCGTTAATTTCAGGTAAATTTGCCGCGGCAAAGGTAAACGGTATTCAAAGCGAAAAGGTCGGCGCAACCGCAAAACATTTCTGCTGTAACAATAAGGAAGGCAACAGAAGATTCAGCGATAGCCGTCTTTCCGAACGCGCTCTGCGTGAAATTTATCTTCGCGGTTTTGAAATTTGCGTCAAGGAATCACAGCCTTGGCTCATTATGAACAGCTACAATATTTTAAACGATAGAAGATGCTGTACGGGTTACGAGCAAATTCAAGGCATTTTGCGCGATGAATGGGGCTTTAAAGGTCTTGTTATCTCCGATTGGGGTACTCCTTGCGACCAGACGTATTGCGTACTTTCAGGTAACGACGTACGTATGCCCAGCGGTGACGAAGCCGTTTTAAAGGAATCACTCGAAAACGGCAGACTTAAACGCGAACATTTTGAAGTTTGCGCCAAGAGAATTTGTGAATTTCTTTTAAAGCTTGACTAACGCAAAACAAAAGCGGAGTAATTTTACTCCGCTTTTTCTATTGTTTTCATATCTTTTGTGGGTGAATTTCCAAAGCATCTCTTAAACATTTTTGAAAACAAAAATACGTCGCTATACCCCACAGAATACGCTGTAACTGTAACGCTGTATCCATTTTTAAGTAAAAAGCGTGCTCTTTCCATTCTGTAGTTTAGCAAATACTGTTTTGGTGAAATACCGATTTTTTCTTTAAATAGAGTTGAAAAATACGTTCTTTCTAAATTAACACGGCTTGCAATTTGTTGAACGGTTATGCCGTTCATGTATTCTGAATGAATTATATTGACCGCATCTTCAATATAATCTCGATTGCTTTCCGTGTTTTCTATCAATACAGAAAACAATTCCCATAGTTTTGAGCAAAGAAACGCCGATTTACCTTTAAAAAACTCTTTTGAAGTTTTCATTTGTTCAAAAATTTTAAGTGCGTGGGGACAAAAAACAACATCATCTAATTCCATTGGCGGCTCACCTGTAAAGCCAACCCAAATATATTCCCAAGGGTTATCTTTATCTGCCTCATAATACGTTTCCACAAACGGCGGAATAACAAACATCATTCCACTGTTAACATCGTACCGCTTTCCGTTTATAATAAAAAAACCTTTTCCCGAAACAACAAAATGCAACAACCAATGCGTTCGTATCGCCGGACCGTAGTGATGGGAACTTTTACAGGCTTCGTGGCCAAATTGAACGGGATTTAAACCGCAATATTGTTTGTTGGCTATAATATCAGAATACATACTTAACCTTTTAAAAAACAACAAAATAACAAATATATAAATGCATTATAACATTGTAAAATATTTTTTGTCAATATAAAATGGTATAAAAAACAAGGTGGGATTTTATGAAACTTACTTTTATGGGTGCGGGAAGCACCGTTTTTGCAAGAAACGTTATCGGTGACTGTATGTGCAGCGATATTTTGCGCGACAGCGTTTTTGCGCTTTACGATATTGACGAAAAGCGTATTAAGGAAAGCTACGCAATTCTCGAAGCAATTCGCAAGGAAAAAGGCGGCTACGGGCAAATTGAATGTTACGTGGGCGTTGAAAACCGCAAAGCCGCTTTAAATGGCGCTGATTTTGTTGTAAATGCAATTCAGGTTGGGCTTTATGACCCTTGCACTATTATTGATTTTGAAGTTCCTAAAAAATACGGTCTTAGGCAAACTATTGGCGATACTCTCGGTATAGGCGGAATTATGCGTGCTCTACGTACCATTCCCGTTTTGCAGGATTTTGCAAATGATATTGAAGAAGTCTGCCCTAACGCTTGGTTTCTGAATTATACCAACCCTATGGCTATGTTAACGGGCTATATGCAACGATATACACACGTTAAGACAGTCGGTCTTTGCCACAGTGTGCAGGTTTGCTCGGAAAACCTTTTATCGAGTCTTGGAATGACTGATAAGTTAGACGGCAGAAAAGAATTGATTGCAGGTATCAACCATATGGCTTGGTTACTTGAAATAAAGGATAAAAACGGTGTTGACCTCTACCCCGAAATTAAATCAAAAGTTGATGCTTATCTATCCGACCCTAACGCCAATGACAAGGTTCGTATGGAATACATTAAGAATTTTGGCTATTATTGCACTGAATCAAGTGAACATAACGCAGAATACAATATGTTTTATATTAAAAGCAAATATCCTGAGCTCATACAGCGTTATAATATTCCCCTTGATGAATATCCGCGCCGTTGTATAAATCAAATTGAAAAATGGCAGGAAGATTATAAAACAATATTAAAAGAAGGCGTAAAAGAGCATAAGCGCACACACGAATATGCTTCAAGGATAATGGAAGCCATAATGGGCGGCGATCCGTATCAAATAGGTGGAAACATGCTTAATCGCGGACATTTGATTTCTAACCTTCCTGAAGAGGCCTGCGTTGAGGTTCCTTGCTTAGTAAACAGCAACGGCATTTACCCCTGCAGCGTGGGTGCGCTTCCCGTTCAATGCGCCGCTATGAATATGACAAATATTAACGTTCAGCTATTAACAATTGAAGCGGCAGTAACGGGCAAAAAGGAACACATTTATCAAGCGGCTATGCTTGATCCACATACCGCCAGCGAATTGGATATTGACACAATTAAAAAGATGGTTGACGATCTAATTGAAGCTCACGGTGCATATTTACCAAAGTATAATTAAAAAAAGAAAGCGAGAAATTTTCTCGCTTTTTTCTTTTTATTTTCATACTGTTAATTTAAGACAAACCACATACCGTACACGTTCAGAGCTATACCAAACAGACAAATAATCCATAAAATACTGTCGTTTTTAATTTTTTGGTTGCAAATGTAAATTGCCAAATACGGAATCATATCTAAAAAATATCTTGCGCCAAACTGGAAGCCGCCTAAAGTACGATGCATACACGTTGCAACAATAAAGCCCGCAAACAAAACAAAATACAAAATATCATAACCTATAGAATAGCTGTTGCCGCGTACATTTTTTACAAAAAGCTTTTGCGCCAAATTCTTTATTACGTAATAAATAAAAACTGCTATGGCAGGGTTAACAGCCCAAAAAATGTTTGCGCTGAACTTATTAAAGGTAAACGTTAACTCGCCGTTTTTAAGTGCAAAAGGAAGCTTGACCGCTTGTTTTAAATTCGGCAACAAATAATTAATGTGGAACTGTCCTTCTTCTTCGCGCAAAAATTCAGGCAGATAATTGTGTCCAAACTCAAAAACACTTCCGAACCGTACAAAATTGTATGCCATTAACGAAAAAGCAACAAGAGCCGGCATAATCAAATAAGGCCATAAGCAGTAAATCTTTTTATCTTTATTTTTCTTCACTAACCAAATGAGCAATACGGGTATAAAAATAACAGTAAACGGTCTGCATCCTACCGCCAAAGCGGCGCACAGCAAGGAAAAAGCGTTTAAAATTTTGTTTTCAGACGCCATAAAAAGCGCCGCAAGAGAGCAAAGCATAAATGAAAGCGTCTGTGCTTCGTGCCACACTCCGCCAAAGGCAATAATACTTAAAATATTAGTACCCAGACTGCACAGCAAGCCCAAACACAACGAAGTGCTAAAGCCGTGCTTTTTTCTAAACAAAAGCACTAACACAACTGCGGAAACAATACCGTAAAGAAAGCACAAAAATTGATTTGGCGTTTTTGAGCCAAATATAAAGGTTAAAGGAAATTCAATAAGCGAAGGCACCGGTGGAAAACTCACAAAAAGCTTACCGTCAAACTGTGCAAGCTCCAAATATGCTACGCTTTCGGGCGGTACGTCCAAATAATTTTTACCATCACGCCACGCAAGCGCCTGACGGGTGTAGCTGTCATATGCGTTGTGCTTAAAAACGTCGATTTGAAAAATTTGAGCCGCGCAAAACAATAATACCGCCGCTATAACTACCGTTACCGCGCCTAAAAATATTCTGTTTTTCAAAAGATTATCCATTGATTTCCACCTTTACAGCACCAACAGGACGAATGGAAAGCTCTGTGCAAGCACATTCACCAAAGACTTTTTCCATTTTTGTAACGTAGTCTGTTTTTTCGTCATTAGGAACAAAAGCTAAAATTGTGCCACCAAAGCCACCGCCGTGAACTCTGCACGCACCCTTTCCATTTAAAAACCTTTGCGAAAGTGCCAGCGCAAGCGTCATAGCCTGGGCGGTGCTTCCGGTAGCGTGTGTATTTTGCAAAAGCTTCCAACTGCTTTCGCCCGAAGCGTTTATTTCCTTAAAGAAGCCGCTTATATCGTCATTTTTAACTGCTTCAACCGCTTTTTGCACCCGCTTATTCTCTTCATAAAAGTGAATTGCGCGCATAACGGCTCTATCTGATACCTGTTCACGCAAGCTGAACAAATTATTGTAAAAGGCACTTTCGGCAACCTCACGCAAAACGTCCTTACCAAAGAAATTTGCTACTGATTTCATTTCTTGAGTAATAGACGCGTATTCCTGAGTTAAATCGGCGTGGTCTGCGTGTACGTCAGTAATAATTATAGAATAACCCTTTTTAGAAAGGTCAAAATCAACGCCCTCAATTTTAGGTGATTTTGGATCGCTAAAATCCATAAAAACAAGTTTGCCTAATGCGCAGGCGGTTTGATCCATCAGACCACAGGGCTTTCCGAAATAGTTATTCTCTGCCCATTGGCTTGTTTTTGCACCTTCAACGTTGTCAATTGTTCCGTCATTGTACAGATAGTTAAAAATAGTAAAAATTAGCACCTCGATTGCCGCAGAAGAGGAAAGACCACTGCCGGCAAAAACATCGCTTTGAATATATGCTTTAAATCCGCCGATGTTGAAGCCTAAATCTTCCTTTAAATGATACGCAATACCGCGAATTAAAGCCTGAGTTGTTCCGCGTTCTTTAACGCATAAGGACAAATCGTCAAGAGAAACGATATTTTGTTCCTTATACCCTTCGGAATAAATATACACGGTGTTATCATCAGTTTTTCTGACAGCCGCAACCGCGTCTAAATTGATACCTGCTGCAACGGCAAATCCGTGATTGTGGTCAGTATGGTTACCGATAATTTCGCTTCTGCCTGAAGTTGAAAAAAACTGAACTTCACCTTCGCCATAGTAAGAAACGAACTTCTTTTCGATTTTTTCATATCTGTGGAGCTGATTTTTTGCATCGTCGCAATATATCTTTTTTAGAGCTTGAATGTTCTTAATATCGTTGATAAATTTCATAGTAAAAACCTCAAAATTATTATTTGCAAAATTTGACATATAAATTATACCACAAACGATATTCAAACACAAGGTGTTTATGTATCTTTTTTGCTGTAATTTTATCCCCTTTTAATTGACAAAAGACTTATTTTATCTTATTATATACTCGTATAATTATATTAAATTATCGGAGGCTACTATGAAGCGCGAAATTAACGAATTGATTGAAATCTGTACCCAATTTGCATTAAAAAAAGGTCTTTGTTATAAAGCTGATTTACCCATTGTAAGAAACAGACTGCTCTCCCTCTTTAAGCAGTCTACGCCTTATGACGGAGCTGTAGAAGTACCTGATTCTATTGTTCCCACTTTGGAAGAAATGGTTGATTATGCGGCAGAAAATAATATGCTTGAGATGAATACCGCCGCTTACCGTGCTATGTTCGATACAAAAATCTGTGCTTGTATGCTTATGATGCAATCCCAAGTGCAAGACAATTTTGCTTCACTTTATAATCAATCACCTCAAAAGGCAACAGATTGGTTTTATAAGCTTTGTACCGACGTTAACTACATTCGTACCCACGATATTGCAAAGAATATCTGTTACGACTATGAGTCCTCTTACGGCAAGCTTGAAATAACAATTAACCTTACCAAGCCCGAAAAAGACCCTAAAGAAATTCAAATGCAAAAGCTAATGCCTCAAACAAACTATCCCAAGTGTATGCTTTGCCTTGAAAACGTCGGCTATGAAGGTAGGCTTGGTTATCCTTCCCACGAAACACTTCGTACAATTCCGATTACTCTTGATAACGAGCAATGGAATTTTCAATACAGTCCGTACGTTTATTATAACGAGCATTGTATTGTATTTTGCTCAGAGCATTCTCCTATGACTATGAACAGACGCAAATTTGTTCGTTTGTTTGATTTTATTAAGCAATTCCCCCACTATTTCATTGGATCTAACACACAGCTTCCGGGCGTTGGCGGCTCAATTTTAACTCACGAGCATTTTCAAGGCGGTCGCCATACAATGCCTATGGATAACGCAGAAACTCTGTTTGAATTTAACTGCAAAAAAGACGGTGTTAAGGCTGAAATTGTAAATTGGCCTATGACTTGCATTCGTTTAATCGGCAAAAATTGTGACGATATTATTGACGTAGGTGCTCATATTTTAGAATCTTGGCAGAATTATAACGATGAAAGCCTTAATATTATTGCTTATACCGACGGTCAGGAGCACAACACCGTTACTCCCATCACCCGTTTAGACAAGGACGGCAACTACATTTGCGATATCGTTTTGCGCAACAACATTACCTCGGAGGAATATCCCTTAGGAGTTTACCACCCCCACCCCGACAAGCACAATATTAAAAAAGAGAACATCGGCTTAATAGAAGTAATGGGCTTGTTCATTTTACCCGGCAGATTAAAAACAGAGCTTGAAGAACTTGCTAACCTTTGGGTAGAAAATAAAGATGCTGATAAAAACAGTGTTCATTACGCCTGGTACAACAGCTTCAGAAATACTTTTACACCTAAAAACACTAAAGAAGCTCTTGAAAAAATTTATCTCTTGGTGGGCGACGTTTGTGAAAACGTGCTTCGCGATGCAGGTGTTTATAAAGAAGACGAGTTAGGCCGTGCAGGCTTAAAGCGCTTCTTAACTCACTGTGGTTTTGAGGTATAATAATGTATTTTTTATTCATTTTAACCGGTATTTTACTCGGTGCAATAATTCCCGCCTTTAATTTTGATTTTTTAGGCTGGAAGGGTGCCGCATATTATTGGATAATGCTTGCTTTTGCAATAGTTGTTCTCGGTTTTATGATTTTATCTGTTTATAAATCAAAAATCTCTAAGTACGATTATCTTGCCGCAACCACTATTGTATCCTGGGACACTCCGCGCAATAAAAAAGTCTTCCCTCGCTACGCATATTATATCAGTCTTTTATCTGGCATTGTTTTGGGCATTGTACTGATTTTCAATGCTGTGAATTTTATAAACAGCATTTTACTTTCACTTTCATGCGCTTTTATCGTTCTCGGCATTTGGCAGCTTGGCTTTTTGCGGCTTAACCAAAAAATCGAAAGCATTGATTCCTTCTTACTTTCTCATATGGGTATTATTTATAACGGCAAAATCGAGGTTTTTAACGGTTATTCAAAGGGTATTTTATCTGCAAAGGAAGAAAATAATACATTATATCTGAACGTTTTAAGAGGCAAGCAGGAGGAAACTCTTGAATTTAAAATTCCCGACGATAAGTTGCAGGCTGTTCGTGATTTTTTAGAGGATTTAAATAAATTTTTTGCAGGTAACGAAAATGTCGAAGAATAAAAAGCAACATATCAACACCGCGTATCAAAACCATTTGGATTTCTTTAAGCTTTCCGGAATTATACTTTCCTGCGTTCCGCTTTTGGCAATAGTGATTATTTGGTATATGCTTGAGCACGAAATGTACACCGACGTACTTTATTATATTTTTGTTGCATCATTTTTTTCGCTTATAATAGGTATTGCCATTTGCGTAATTGCATCTATTAAGCAAGGTATTGCTGACGATATTAACGAAAATTTGTACGCAGTATGGAAATATAAGCCCGAAACAATTTACAAGTTTTTAAAAAAGATGTGCCGTTACGAAAAAAAGAGCCGTTTTTTTAATTTTTTGTTGGCAGCAGTTATTTTACTTGTAATAGGAATTTTTATGCTCTTTAATACCGCCTCATATTATTTGGGAATTGTTGTTTTGGTTGTTAGCGCTATGCTCGTTCTATGCGGAATTTATACCCTTCCCTATATTCAGTATCTTTTATTAAAGCTTCGCACCTTAATTTTAGGCGATGCAAAGGAAATTATTTTTTCTCGCAGCGGTATTTGGTTTTGCGGCAAGGTCTATTACTTTGGTAAAAACGGTATTACGTACCACAGAGTTGAACGCAAGGAACTTCACGGGCAGGACGTTATCGTTTTTTATTACACAAAAACCTTTGGATTTCAACAAACCGCTATGGAGCTAGTAATTCCCGTTTCGCCAAAAATGGTTTATGCGGCTGATGACCTTGTTGAAGAATTTAACCGCAGTGATCTTTTAAAAAACTTTAAATAACTTTCTATTTAATCTGTTAAGCTTTTCTCTCTAACTGTTAATTTTTGCAGTTCGTCTCTTATAAGGAGTTACAAATGTATTCACGACTTTTAAAATGTGTAAAAGAATATAAGCTCCCAACTATCCTTACGCTTATTTTTATAGTGGGCGAGGTTATTATCGAAGTTTTTATTCCTTTTATTACCTCTGACATCATCAATCAAATTAAAGCAGGTGTTGACGTTGGAACCGTTGGTAAAACAGGTCTTTTACTGATAATAATGGCGTGCGTTTCACTTGCGTGCGGCGGTATTGCAGGCTTTACCTGTTCAAAGGCATCTGCGGGCTTTGCAAAAAATCTGCGTAGCGAGGTATTCAAGAAAATTCAAGGTTTTTCCTTTGAAAACATTGATAAATTTTCTTCCGCTTCCCTTGTTACCCGTTTAACTACCGATATTAGCAATATTCAAATGGCGTACATGATGCTTATTCGTACTGCGGTAAGAGCGCCCTTAATGTTAGTTTTTTCTATCGTAATGGCTTCAATTATGGGCGGTCAATTAGCATTTACCTTTGTTATTATCGTTCCCGTATTAGCTTTTGGTCTTATCACTGTTGGCTTAAAGGCTTTGCCCGCTTTCAGACGCGTGTTTAAAAAATACGATAAACTTAACGAATCTATTGAAGAAAACGTCCGCGGTATGCGTGTTGTAAAGGGCTTTTCCAGAGAAGAGCACGAAAAGAGCAAATTCAAAACCGCCGCTGACGATATATGTGCCGACTTTACAAAGGCCGAGCGTCTTGTTTCCCTAAACGCGCCGTTAATGCAACTTTGCGTTTATTTTAATATGATCTTCGTGCTTTTAATCGGCTCACAAATCATTGTTTCAACAGGTGGCGAGTTAATTGACGTTGGTCAAATTTCCGCAATGCTCACCTATGGTATGCAAATTTTAATGCAATTAATGATGCTTTCAATGATTTTTGTTATTATTACAATGTCAGCCGAATCCATTAAGCGTATTAGCGAGGTTTTAAACGAAAAACCCTCTATCGTCGAGCCAAGCAATCCCTTATTAAGCGTTGAAAACGGCAGTATTGAATTTGATAACGTAAGCTTTAAATATTCCAAAAGTGCAAAAAAGAATGCGCTCTCAAACATCAATCTGAATATTGAATCAGGTATGACCGTTGGTATAATCGGCTCTACCGGTTCAAGCAAATCAACGCTCGTTCAGCTTATTTCAAGGCTTTACGATGCAACCGAGGGCACCGTTAAGGTTTCCGGACGCGACGTAAAAGATTACAGTCTTGACGTTCTGCGTTCAGCCGTTGCTGTTGTTTTACAAAAAAATCTTTTATTCTCAGGCACTATAAAAGAAAATTTGCGTTGGGGTAACGAAAATGCCACCGACGAAGAGATTATTGCCGCTTGTAAGCTTGCCCAGGCACACGATTTCGTTATGTCCTTCCCCGATGGCTACGATACCTTTATTGAGCAAGGCGGAACAAACGTTTCGGGCGGTCAAAAACAACGCCTCTGCATTGCCCGTGCTCTGCTTAAAAAGCCTAAAATTCTCATTTTAGACGATTCCACAAGTGCCGTTGATACCAAGACCGATGCGCTTATTCGCGAAGGCTTTGCTTCTTATATCCCCACCACAACCAAGCTTATTATTGCACAGCGTATTTCCTCAGTTCAAGATGCTGATATGATTATCGTTATGGATAACGGAAGCATTTCCGCCATTGGCAAACACGATGAGCTTATGAAAACAAGCGATATTTATAAAGACGTTTATATGCAGCAAATCGGAGGTGATACAAATGAATAACTTCACCTCAAAAAAGAAAAACGGAATAAAAAAGAATGGCAAGGGTATCGGTAGAGTTATAAAAACACTCTTTGATTTCTATCCCGTTTTAATGCCGATAACAATCGTGTGTATTCTGTTTTCTGCCCTTGTTTCCTCTATCCCTGCATTATTTGTGCAAGAGGTTATTTCAATAATTGAAAAGTGGTATATATCGCGTGATTGGAATTCGGCGCAGGTTGAAATTTTAAAGCCCGTATCAACCTTAATAGTTTTATACGCTTTATCTGCCCTTTCAATTCTCGCGCACACACAGCTTACCGCGTACATTACACAAGGTTTTTTGTCAAAACTCAGGTGTAAAATGTTTAACGGTATGCAAAATTTACCGATAAAGTTTTTTGACCAAAACAAGCACGGCGATATAATGAGCTATTACACCAACGATATTGATACCCTGCGTCAGCTCGTTTCACAGTCGCTTCCCGCCTTATTACAGTCAGTTGTAATTGTTACAACGGTTTTATCTATAATGCTCTATTTTAGTGTTTGGATGACCCTGATTGTTCTCGTGGGCGTTGTGGTTATGCTCTTTGTTTCGAAAAAAATCGGTGGCGGCTCTGCAAAATATTTTATTCGCCAACAGAAATCTATGGGCAAAACCGAAGGCTTTATTCAAGAAATGATGAACGGTCAAAAGGTTGTTAAGGTTTTCTCCCACGAAAACAAGAGTATCGACGATTTTGAAAAGGTTAATAACGAGCTTTTTGAGGAAAGCTACAGAGCTCACGCATACGCCAACACGTTAGGCCCGATAATAATGAATATCGGTAACGTTTTATATGTAATAATGGCGCTTATCGGCGGCGTGCTGCTGTTGACAAATGTACAAAATTTAAGTATTTCCGGTATGGCGTTTAGCATAAGCATTGTAGTTCCGTTCTTAAATATGACAAAGCAATTTACGGGAAATATCAACCAAGTTTCCCAGCAGATAAACTCAATAGTTATGGCGATTGCCGGTGCCCAACGAATTTTCTCGCTTATGGATGCCGAGCCTGAAACCGATGATGGCTACGTTACCCTTGTTAACGCCATAGTTGATGAAAACGGTAATATTACCGAAAGTGATACTCACACTGGTGCTTGGGCTTGGAAGCACCCCCACAGTGACGGTACTTTAACCTATACACTGCTCAAAGGAGACGTGCGCTTAACCGAGGTTGATTTTGGTTATAGTGAAGATAAACAGGTTTTAAAAAACGTTTCCGTTTATGCCGAACCAGGACAAAAGGTTGCTTTTGTTGGTGCAACGGGTGCAGGAAAAACCACCATAACAAACCTTATAAACCGTTTTTACGATATTGCTGACGGTAAAATAAGATACGACGGTATAAATATTAACAAAATCAAAAAAAGCGATCTTAGGCGTTCTTTAGGCATTGTTTTACAGGATACTAACCTATTTACCGGCACAGTTATGGAAAATATCCGATACGGTCGCCTTGACGCTACTGATGAAGAATGTAAGCAAGCCGCTATTTTGGCAGGCGCAGACGATTTTATTACACGTTTGCCTATGGGTTATGATTCCCCTCTTGAAAACAACGGCGCAAATCTTTCTCAAGGTCAACGCCAGCTAATAGCTATTGCCCGCGCGGCTGTTGCAAATCCACCCGTTATGATTTTGGACGAAGCTACTTCAAGTATTGACACCCGCACTGAAGCCATTGTACAGCGCGGTATGGACAAATTGATGGAAGGCAGAACGGTTTTTGTTATTGCCCATAGGCTCTCAACTGTAATGAATTCCGATGTAATTATGGTGCTTGACCACGGTGAAATTATTGAGCGTGGCAATCACGAACAGCTAATTGCTCAAAAGGGAATTTATTATCAGTTATATACGGGTTCATTTGAGCTTGAATAAATCTTCTACACTCATATGCTGATTTTTACTCCGAGAGCAAAATTTATATAAAAGTTTTATTTGCAGTAGAAATAAAATACGTTCAGCTTACAATACAACAAAAAAGCTGTGATTAAATAAATCAGTTTAATTTTAATAAAAAAATGTATAAAAAAACCGACAGAATAAACACTCTGTCGGTTTTTAAATTTAGTTCTTTTATTGTGCAGCTTCGGTAACAACCGTTTTGAATACCAACTGCGGTTTTTCTTCTTTTAAAGCTGCCTTTTCGGTAATAATACACTTTTCAACATTCTCAAGAGAAGGAATTTCGTACATTATTTCCATCATAATACCTTCTATTACCGAGCGCAAGCCTCTGGCACCCGTTTTAAGTTCTATAGCGCGTTTTGCGATAGCTTTTAACGCATCGTCGGTAAACTCAAGAGTTACACCGTCCATAGCAACCAAAGCGGTATATTGCTTTGTTAAAGCGTTTTTAGGCGTCTTTAAAATGTCAACGAGCATATTCTCGTCTAAATTTTGCAAGGTAACCGTTTGCGCTAATCTGCCGATAAGCTCGGGTATAAGACCGAACTTTTGCAAATCGTGAGGCGTAACGGATTCAAATATCTTGCCCACGTCTTCAGTCGTTGCAACCGGATTATATTCTGCACCGAAGCCAACGGTCTTTTTGCCAACTCTGCGTTGAATGATTTTATCAAGACCGTCAAATGCGCCGCCGCAGATAAACAAAATATTAGTTGTATCAATTTGTATGAAATCTTGATGGGGATGCTTTCTTCCACCGTTTGGCGGAACATTTGACAGCGTACCTTCTAAAATTTTTAAAAGTGATTGCTGTACACCTTCACCCGAAACGTCACGGGTAATGGAGGGATTTTCGCTTCTTCTGGCAATTTTATCAATTTCGTCGATATAAATAATACCGCGTTCAGCCTTGGCAACGTCATAATCAGCCGCTTGAATTAGTCTTAAAAGAATGTTTTCAACGTCATCACCAACGTAGCCTGCTTCAGTAATAGTTGTAGCATCTGCAATAGCAAACGGAACATCAAGAATTTTTGCTAACGTTTGAGCAAGATAAGTTTTACCTGTACCTGTAGGTCCGATAAGTAAAATATTACTTTTTTGAATGTCAACCTCGGGCTTCTCACCGCTTTTAAGCGCATTTATACGCTTATAATGGTTATAAACGCTTACCGCAAGAGCAATTTTTGCCTTGTCTTGACCAACAACGTATTGATCAAGAACGTCTTTAATTTCGTGTGGTTTAAGCAGGGGCACCTTCGGTTGAGAGCTTGTGGAGCGCTGTTCGTCTTCTAAGGAATCAACGCAATCCTGAACGCACTCTTCACAAATATAAACTCCCGGAGGACCTGAAACAAATGACAGCCCTGATTGCGGAGTACGTCCGCAAAAGATGCATCTTATTTCTTCCATTTAATTCTCCTTACTGTCTTTTGGCAAATATAGAATCTACAATACCGTAATCCAAAGCTTCCTGGGCGGACATATAATGGTCACGCTCACAATCAGCTTCAACAATCTCAAAGGGCTTGCCCGTATTTTGTGCAATAATATTGTTGAGCTTATTTTTGCACTTTAAAAGATGCTCGGCATGTATAAGCACATCGGTAGCTTGACCTTGTGCACCGCCTAATGCCTGATGAATCATAATCTCGCTATTAGGCAAAGCGATTCTCTTTCCCTTTGCTCCCGAAGACAGCAGAACTGCCGCCATCGAAGCAGCCATACCGATACAAATCGTCGAAACCTGAGGCTTGATATAGTTAATGGTATCATAAATAGCCATACCGGCAGTAACGGAACCGCCGGGGCTGTTTATATAAAGCATAATATCCTTTTCCATATCCTCTGCTTCAAGGAATAAAAGCTGGGCAACGATAGTGTTAGCCATTTCGTCGTTTATTTCACCGCTTAAAAAGATAATACGGTCCTTAAGCAAACGGGAATAAATGTCATAAGACCTTTCACCACGACCATCTTGCTCTATTACGTAAGGTATAACCGGCATTGTTTTTACCACCTTTAATTCAGTAAATTAAGCTTCTTCGCTCTTCTTTGTTGTTTTCTTTGTAGTTGTCTTTTTTGCAGCAGGCTTTGCCTCGCCGTCAGCAGCCTTCTTTGTTGTTGTCTTCTTTGCTGCGGGCTTTGCTTCACCGTCAGCAGCTTTCTTTGTAGCTTTTTTTGCTGCCTTCTTCGCAGGGTTCTTTTCCTTTAAAAGCGCAATCGTTTTATCCATAATTGCAACTTCCTTGAAATATGCTTTTTGGTCGTCAGTTACGTTCTTAACGAACTCGTCTGCTCCTGCGCCGTAATTTTTAGCATACTTTTCAACCTCTGCAAGAATTTCTTCTTCTGTTGCATCAATGTTTTCAGCTTTGATGATTTCTGCAATAGTAAGTCTAATCTTAACTGTCTTCTTTGCACCGTCACGATACATATCGCGCATTTGTGACATTGTCATTCCGGTGTACTTCATATAATCGTCAAGTTTTAAGCCTTGATAGCTCATACGCATTTCCATATCGCGAATTTGAGAATCAATCTGCTGTTCAACCATGCAATCAGGAATATCAATTTCTGCATTTTCAGCAATAGCTTCAATCATCTTGTTTTCCATTTCAGCATCAGCCTGTGCCTTTTTACGCTCTTCAAGCTTTGCCTTGATATCAGCCTTATACTCATCAAGAGTATCAAATTCAGAAACGTCCTTTGCAAATTCGTCGTCAAGTGCAGGAACCTGCTTTTCCTTAATTGAAAGAACCTTTACGTCAAAAACAGCTTCCTTACCCTTAAGGTCTTCAGCGTGATATTCGTCAGGGAACTTAACATTAAGTGCCTTTTCTTCACCAATTACCATACCGATCATCTGCTCTTCAAAACCGGGAATAAAACTACCGGAGCCAATAACAAGAGTTTGGTTTTCGGCTGTGCCACCGTCGAACTTAACGCCGTCAACACTACCGGAGTAGTTAAGACCTACTGTGTCGCCGTTTTGAACAGGACGGTCTTCAATATCAACAAAGCGCGCAGCCTTGTCAAGTGCGTGCTCAAGCTCGTGGGCAACCTCATCGTCAGTTACATTATACTCAACAAGGTCAACCTTTATACCTTCATACTTGCCTAATTTTACCTCAGGCATTAAAGTAACGGTTGCTTTAACCTTAACTACGCCCTCATCGGTAATATCCTCAAGTTCAACATCAGGTCTGTCAACAACCTCAAGAGAATGCTCTTCAACTGCAGCTTCGTAGAAGGAAGGGAAAATGTCGTTAAAAGCGTCCTCAAAGAAAACGCCTGCGCCATAATACTGCTCAATCATCTTCTTAGGAGCCTTGCCCTTACGGAAACCGGGGATTGCATACTTACCCTTTGTTTTTTGGTAAGCAGCTACGCTTGCGGCGTCCATTGCTTCTTTGCTGATTTCAAAAGAGATAACAGCCTGATTCTTTTCGTTTTTAACCATTGTGCTCATAAATATTTACCTCCAAGTAAATTATCAATACATACAGCGTTTATTATAACACATACATTATTTTTTTGCAAACACAAATAAACAGTTTTTGCCAAACATTTTCAAAAAAACAGCAATTTTATGCATTTTTTTGTTTAACTTAATAAAAAAGCTTCGTTTTTGATTCCCATTACCGCAAAAACGTAAAATTTTCTTTTAAAAAACGGCTTTTAATGCTATAATATGCGTAATAACTTTTGAGGTACTGTTTTATGCCAATGGACGGACTTACAATCGGCGCGGTTGTACACGAACTAAACAATACGCTTTTAGATGCAAAAATTGACAGAGTTAATCAACCCGAAGTTGATGAGCTTGTTTTGCTGTGCCGAAAAAACGGCGAAAATTATAAGCTTTTATTGTGCTCAAGCCCAAGCTTTGCCCGACTTAACATCACAAGTATTTCAAAGCAAAATCCCTCGGTTCCGCCGAGCTTTTGTATGCTTCTGCGTAAGCATTTAACAGGTGCAAAAATTGCCGCAATTAAACAAATCGACAATGAACGCATCGTCAAAATTACCTTTAGTTGTCTAAACGATTTTAACGAACCTGTTGACAAGCACATTATTATCGAAATTATGGGCAAGCACAGCAATATTATTTTTATTGACGATAACAAAAGAATTTTTGACAGTATAAAGCACGTTAATTCACTTATGAGCCGTGTTAGGCTTATTCAGCCGGGCATTACATATGAGCTTCCCCCTTCACAAAACAGATTTAATCCCTTTACTTTTAACGCGTTTGAAAATAAGCTTGAGGCTAATTCGCGAAGAATTTCCGAAACCTTTACTGGCTTTTCTTCACAAGCCGCCCAGGAACTTGCGTTCTTTTTAGAAAGATTTTCTTCTGCCGACGGCTTTGAGAAATTTCTTTCACCCTACAAGAAAAAAACCTTCTCCCCCGTTTTGCTCGTTGATGAAAACAAGAATATTATTGACTTTTTTGCAGTTAAGCAAGCGCGTTTTTTAGATGCTTTTCAAGTAGAATACCCAAGCATTTCCGCCGCAATTGATGCATTTTTTGTCTCGCGTGATGAAGCCCAACGCATTAAAGAGCGCTCCCACGATTTGCAAAACAAGCTTTCAAACTTGTTAGAAAAGGCAAAAAGAAATGCGGCGCTTTTTCAAGAAAAATTAGCAGAATGCTCCGATGCCGAAAAATACAGAATTTTCGGTGAGCTTATTACCGCCAATTTGTTTTTAATTAAGCGTGGCGCTAAAATCATTAAGGTTAAGAACTATTACGATAATATGAATGAGCTTGAAATCCCCCTTGATTCCACAGTTTCGCCAAGTGCGAACGCCCAAAAATACTTTAAGCGCTATAACAAGCTTAAAACCGCTTCAAAGCTTTTAGAGTGTCAAATAGAACAAAACAACACCGAGCTTGATTACTTTACCGAACAGCTCGAAAACCTTGAAAAATGCGAAACAGAAAGCGATATCAATGATATTAAAAACGAGCTTTCCGTATTAGGCTATATAAAAGCGCAAAAAAGCAAAACGAAGTGCGAGAAAAGTAAGCCAATGCATTTTATTTCCACAAGCGGTATTGATATTTACGTTGGCAAGAACAATACTCAAAACGATTATTTGACCCTGCATTTTGCTCAATCCGATGATTTATGGTTACACACTAAAAGCGTACACGGTTCTCACGTAATAGTGCGTGCCACATCTCCCGACACCAAGACTATAGAAGAGGCCGCAATGCTCGCCGCATTTTATTCAAAGGCACGGCTTTCTGACAGAGTTGCTGTTGACGCAACTAAAAGACGTTACATCAAAAAGCCTTCGGGAGCCGCCTCAGGAAAAGTTATCTATACAAACCAAACAACCTACTACGTTTTACCCGACGAAAAAACAATCCGTCAGCTAAAGCGCGTTGATAGATAGCGTCTTGGCATAAATGAATTATCGAATATTTGTATAAGACACCATTACGAATAAATTTCTAACAACGTAAAAAAAGGACAGTCATTTTTTGGCCGTCCTTTTTTTAGATAAAATTTTCACATATCTTGCAAACAAAAAAATATTTAGTAACACGCTAAATCTTATTCACACATTTCTGTTTCCGACTCATTTTCGTCTTCAAATTGCGATAATTCCTGCTTATTTACAGAAAGTTTTGAAACCGAAACCTCATAAGCCGTTTTGCTGATTACCGTTTCGTCCTCGAGCTTTTTCTGATATTCGCGGCTTTGCAATCTTCCTTCAATATGTATAAAATCGCCTACGTTGAGCTGTTGACAGTAGCGCGCGTTTCTGCCCCAACAAATTGTCGGAATATAATCGCTTTTCCCGTATGCGCGGTTTACAGCAATAAGCACGTCGGAAATTTCCCGCGAAAACGGCGTAACCCTATAAATAGGAGCTTTACATATGTAACCGTCAAGTGATATGCTGTTAATATCTTCTTGTGTATCAGCAGGCGAAATCTCGCGAGCAAAGGTTTGAAGTTGCAAGCGGCTTTTATTGTCCTTTACAATGTTGTAGGAACGAAGCTGTCCGTCAATTAAAAAGCGCTTACCTTCCTTTATTTCTTCCTCAAACAGCAGTCTGTCAGAAACCATAACCGGCAAAAAGTCCTTTTGTCCTGAAAGACGGTTGACCTCCAATGTAAAAACGTAAAACTTTTCTCCAAACACCTCATGGCTGAATTCCGGGCCTTCTGCCACACTTCCGCAAAGTTGAATTCTGTTATTCGTTGGCTGAATCATTGTTCATTTTGCCTCCTAAAAAGTATTTTTATCTTTTAAAGAATATTCTTGAGTAATCCAAAATATTACATATTTATTACATTATAAAATGTTATTGTGTTATTACTTTGGGTTATTTGTGAAATTTTAATAATATTACTGTTGAATATTGTGTTGAATTCCTTGTACGTCTACAACATAATTTTCTTTATATATCAGTTCACTGACTGAACACACGGCAAAGCCGTCATTTTGGAGTCTTTCCAATATCTCCGGCAACGCCTGGGGCGTATATTTTGCGTTATTATGAAAAAGAATAATGTCACCGCCCTTAACATTTTTAAGTACTCTGTCAATCAGCGCCTGCCTACCGTATTCTTTCCAATCAAGAGAATCAATCGACCATTGTATAGGATACATTTCTAAATCGTGCAGAGTCTTTATTACCTTGTTATCGTAATCGCCAAAAGGCATTCTGAAAACCGCAGGAGTTTTTCCTATCAGTTCATAAATTTGATTGTTTACCGTAATAACTTCGTTTTTTATTTGCTCCTCGGATAATTTACTCATTTGAGGGTGATTTTGCGAATGATTGCCAATTTCGTGTCCTCGCGCGTCAATTTCTTTAACCATATCCGGATACTTTTCTATCCAAAATCCAACGAGAAAAAACGTTGCGTGCACCTCATACGCATCAAGAATATCAAGAATGCTTTTTGTTTTATCAGCCCCCCAAGCCGCATCAAAGCTTATGGCGATTTTTTTCTCCAAAGTATCTACACAATAAATCGGTTTTTCCTTTTTATTGCCGCTAAAAACCTCTACCGCAGTATTGACAGATATACAATTAACCAAGATAACAAGCAGCAATACAACAGATGCACAAATATACAAGTATTTTTTCAA
>JAZNXV010000042.1:0-28823 GCA_045594045.1 Clostridia bacterium | reverse complement strand
ATTTAAAACATGTCTTTTTATGCTTTCTAAATTAAAATCTACATTTCCTACCTCTATTTCAGGAACAATAGAACAAATACGAAGATAATTACGCATCTTCATCACCTTTTAAAATCAAAAAATTTATTTATTGCTTTGTTTTTATTAAGTAATAACGCTAAGGCTAAAAAGGAAATTATATTCAAAGCACCTTGTATGGCATTTCCTAAAATACTTACGCAAGCAACTGCCGCGCCGTATAATGCTGTTTCAAATGCGAAATAGCCTAATACCATTATCACTTCGCTTATAATCGCGGAGAAACATAAAATTTTTATGTCTTTCTTGGTCTTGCAAATATACGCTACCACAAGTGCCATAATGCCTTTAATTATAAATGTAGCAGGGAAATACACCATTGAACCTAAAAAAATATCAGCAAGTCCTGAACCGATTGCTGCACACGCAAAGCCGCAAAAGGGACCAAGTACAACACCGCTAAAAATTACAAGGCAGTCACCTAAATTATAATAAGCTGCTTCGGGGCCAAGAGCAACGGGTGCTTTTAGAAACATAGTTGCAACACAAATAAGTGCCGCAAACAATCCTGTAAGTACTATTTGTTTTGTTTTCACAATATACCTCCTTTACTAACAGCCGCAACAACTGCATCAACAGTTTTATTGGCTGTTGCACACACATCTACTATACAATCACAATATTTACGATACAGCGGTTCTCGTTCGGCAAACAAAGTTAATAGCTTTTCTTTGCTACTTGAAAGCGGTCTTCCGGCAGTGCATAATTCATTAACATCTCTGTTAAGAAACACCAAATAACCGTTTTGCTTTAAAGCGAAAATATTGCTTTTACGCTTTACAGCGCCACCGCCGGTAGCTATAACTGACGAAAGCATCTTCCCTGCCTCATGAGTGGCTTCCGATTCTAAATCTCTAAAGAATTCTTCGCCGTTACGCTCAAAAATTTCGGGAATGGTACTATTACATTTTGCTTCAACCAACGCATCGATGTCAACAAGTTTTTTATTGAGATTAGCAGATAACAACCGTGCTACCGTGCTTTTGCCACAACCGGGCATACCAATTAAAACAATATTTTGGCATTCATCAAGCAAATTTTTGTACACGTCAAAAATTTTTGAATCATCAATTTGTGCATTTAAAAATATTTCTTCAGCCTTTTTTGCTTGCGCAACTAACATTATAAGACCATTAACAGCTTTTACGTTTAATCGTTCCGCATCTAATAAAAGTTTCGTTTTTAAAGGGTTATAAATTAAATCAACAACGGCTTCAAGTTGATAAAAACCGTTAAGCTCCAAGGGAGAAGAAAAATTATTCGGAAACATTCCCACGGGCGTTGCATTTATAATTACCTGCGCATCAAAATTTAATTCAAGATTTCCGTAATTAAATTCACCATTTCTTGAAACAACTGTAACGCGAGCACCTAAATCATTTAAAACAGCCTGAACCGTAGCACTTGCGCCACCTGAGCCTAACACAACAGCTTTTTTATTAGAAACGTCGATATTATGATATTTAAGCAAATATAAAAAACCAAAATAATCAGTGTTATAGCCTGTGTACGTGCCGTCTGCTTCCAGCTTTAAGGTATTTACGTTTTTTAACTTTTCGGCACTTTTATCAAGCCTTGCGCAGTATTTTAGCACAGTTTTCTTATACGGGATAGTAACGTTGAGCCCTGCAAATTCCTTTTTAAAGAAAAATTCGTCAAGCGCAGATGGAGCCACCTCGATAAGCTTATAATTGCTTGTGCCGAATGCGTTGTGAATTTGCGGGGAAAGGCTGTGAGACAGTTTTTCTCCTAAAAGACCGAACTCCATTATATTACCTCAATGTAGCTCCCGAAATACTGGAATTGCTCTGCTTCACTCTCGAGCTGACCTAACAGAACCTGAAACTTGGGCGAATAAACAGAAACGTCAATATCAAAATAAAACATAAATTCAAAATCTCTGCCTTGAATTGGACGGCTTTCGAGCTTTAATACGTTTATGCCTAAGCAATTAAATTGCGAAAGCACGTTATAAAGCGCACCGGGTTTGTGCGGTGTAACAAGCATAAGACTGGTTTTGTTAGCGCCGGGATAGATTTCAAGCTTTTTGCTGATGCAAATAAATCTGGTATAGTTGTTGCCGGCGTTTTGAATAACGTCATCAAGCGAAACCAAATTATATAATTCGGCACACATTTTTGAAGAAATAGCCGCAACGTCTACTCTTTCGGTATCAGCAACAGCTTTTGCCGCCATTGCCGTATTTTCGCATACGGTAATTTTAACATTTTTAAGGGTAGAAATAAATTCACTGCACTGTTTAATTGCCTGTTCGTGAGAAAAAATTTCCTTAACGTCTTCAAGCTTAGTACTTTTTTTTGCTAAAATACTGTGATTGATATGAACACGTGTACTGCGAACAATGCTGAAGTTATACTGTGCAAGCAAATCGTAAATTCTGTTTACCGAGCCTGCGTTACTGTTTTCAAGAGGCAAAACACCGTAACGGCATAAACCGCTGTTTACAGCCTGGAATACACCTTCCCAGGTGTTTAAAAACATAATCGAAGGATTTGGAAAAAGCTTTTCGCAGGCTTGCTGTGAATATGCACCCTCAATGCCCTGACAAGCTACCAAAGCACTTTCGGGAAAAATCTTTTCGGTTGAATTAATAGCAGAATCAATTGCATCAAAATATGAGCTTTTTACGTTTAAAAGTTTTGATTGATACGCACGGCTGATACCCATTAAACTATTAAAGAAAATACGTGCTTCGCTCTCGTAATTTTCACCCGCCTTTTTTGAAACCTTATTTAAAAGCTCTCTTTCACGAGCTCTGTCTAAAACAGCGAGCCCGTTTTCACGCTTATATTCAGCAATTTTTGCGGCAACGTCAAGTCTTTTTTGAAGAATTTCAACAAGTTCGTTATCAATTTCGTCAATTTCGTTTCTTAATTTTTCAATTTCCATTTTTTATTCATCTCTTTCCAATAAATCAAAATCGTTAAAAAAGCCGGGATAAGATTTCTGCACCGCTTCGGAGCATAGAATCTTTACGTCACTTTTAGAAATACACGCAGCGGCTGATGCTGCCATAACAATACGGTGATCGTTAACGCTATCAACAACTCCGCCATCTAAGTAACCTTTTCCGTTTATAATAAAACCGTCGTCGGTCATTTCGATATCTCCGCCAAGGTTTTTAATCATATTATAAACACTTTCGATACGGTCACTTTCCTTTAACCTAAGACGAGAAGCATCCGTAATAATCGTTTGCCCCACAGCTCCGCAAGCGGCAACAGCAAGTATAGGTACTAAGTCGGGAATTTGCGCGGCGTTAATATTAACACCCTTTAACCCGTTACCTGAAATTTTAAGGCTGTTTTCCGTCTGTTCAATTACGGCGCCCATATTTTCTAAAATTCCTTTAATCGCCCTATCGCCCTGAAGCGAATTAAAATATATACCGTTAACCTTTACGCCTTTCGAGGAAAAAGCACCCATTGTCAAGAAAAATGCGGCATTGGACCAATCGCCTTGGGCGCTAACTTCTTTAGGCGAAACAAACCTCTGGTTGCCCGAAATATAAAAGGTAGTTGCTTCCTGCTCAATTTCAATACCAAAGCTTCTTACGGCATTCAACGTCATTTCAATATACGGATATGACTCAAGCTTGCCTGTTATATGTATAACGCTGTCGCCTTCTAAAAGTGGCAGAGCAAACATCAAGCCGCTGATATACTGAGAGCTTACCTCGCCCGAAATATAAAATTCACCCGGCTCAAGCTTGCGAGAACAGTAAAGCGGAAAAACTCCTCTTTCGGAAAGCGTACATCCGTGCTTAACAAGCTCATCATACAAATGAGAAATAGGTCTTTGAGTAAGACGTTCGGCACCGATAAAGCTAACGTCTTGCCCGATAGCACAAGCAACGGGTAACAAAAACCTAAATGTAGTACCGCTTTCATTTAAATTAAGAACGCAATCGAAATTTGCTTTTTTATACGGTTGAACAGTTATTGTGTTTTTGTCAATAAAAATATCTGCAAGATATCCGTTTAAGCACCCGACCGTTGCCATAATATCCTTTGAAAAGCTAACGTCACGAATAACAGTCTTCTTATCAGAAAGCGCGGCGCAAATCAAAAGTCTATGTATGTGTGATTTTGATGCAATAGCTTTTATTTCACCGCATCTTTTACCACAAGTAACAATATTTTGCATTATCTTATACCTTCCTCAATAAGTGAAAAAGCATCATTTATTTTAATTTTAGAAATTTGTGCGCTGCCAATTTCATCAATAAAAACAAAGTTTATACTGTTGTTAGAGCGCTTTTTATCGTTTAGCATTTTTTTATAAATCTCTTCTGCACCGTAAGGACATTCAGTTGGCAAATTATAAGCCTTTAAAACTGCAATAAGTTTATCAAAAGCACCTTTATCTAACTTATTGTTTCTTACCAAATACTTTGTAACAACAGCCATTCCGATAGCAACGGCGCTGCCATGTGAAATTTTGTAATCACTTAATGCTTCAACAGCGTGACCGATTGTGTGTCCGAAATTCAATAGCTGTCTTAAGCCTGCTTCAAACTCATCTTGATTAACAATATCACGCTTAATTTCAACACAACGGAAAATAATATCCTCGATTGATATGTTTTTTGCCTCAAGCGATGCAAAAAAATCCTTATCAAAAATCATTCCGTACTTAATTACCTCTGCCATACCGTCAGCGAATATTTCACTTCCAAGCGTGTCTAAGGTGTCTGTATCGCAAACAACAAGAGAAGGCTGCCAAAACGTACCGAATAAATTTTTACCGTTTGGTAAATCTACCGCTGTTTTTCCACCAACGGAAGAATCAACCATAGCAAGCAAGGTTGTGGGCACTTGAATAAATTTAATGCCGCGCATATACGTAGAAGCACAAAAACCGCACAAATCGCCTATAACTCCACCGCCTAAAGCAACCATTATGTCCTTGCGGGTAAATTGCTTTTCAGCCATAAAATTGACTATATTAATAAGATTTTGGGGATTTTTACTTGCTTCACCGTGAACAATAACGTATTTTTCAACCTCAAAGCCAACGTTTAATAAAGCTTCCACCGCTTTAGCGCCATAAAGGGAATCAACAATATCGTCAGTTACGAGGCAAATTTTGCATATTTCAACTTTAGAGCTTAAAAGCTTACCAAGTTCATTAAGCAAACCCTTTGCAATAAGAACGTCATATTGACGCGATGCATTAACCTTAACGGTTTTCATTTGTCAATTAACTCCTTCCGTTCCTTGCCGTCCTTCAACAACCCTTTAAGTTTAACAGCATCATTTTGTTTTAGTGCGTCACTGTATTTAGCAAGTTCGCAAATAATACCGTCTATTTCGCTTATTAAAAAGTCTTTATTTTCTAAAAACAGCTCGCTCCACATTTCCTCGTTCAAGTACGCAACTCGTGTCAAATCTTTATAGCTACCGGCAGAAAAGCCTTTATGAACAAGTGCCTGGGGACTTTTTACATAGGCATTCGAAACAACGTGCGCAAGCTGTGAAGTAAACGCAATATTTTTATCGTGCGTTTCAGCATCGGTTACGGTAACACTTCCAAATCCCAAGCTTTTGAAAAAGCTGTTGATTTCGGCTAATAATTCAATGTTCTCTGTGTTCGGAGGAACAATTATCATAGATGCGCCCTTAAACATAGTGTCGCGTGAATATTTTAAGCCCGATTTATGAAAGCCAGCCATAGGATGACCGCCTAAAAAGCAAAAACCGTTTTTTTCGGCAATCCGAAAGCTTCTTTCGCAGATACTGCGTTTAATACCGCAACAATCAATAACAACAGCGTTTTGTTTAAGGTGTTTTTTGTTTTTTTCAAGCCATTCTATTGCGGCCTGAGGAAAAATACAAATAAGAATATAATCACACTCGCCTATTTTTTCTTCTGAAAGCTCGCCGTCAACAAAGCTCATATATTCGGCAAATTTCAAATTATCTTCCTTAATATCACAAGCGAATACCTTATGGTCAGTAAAGCTTTTTAAAGCCTTACAAAATGAGCCTCCGATTAAGCCGAGACCTACAACACCGACGTTCATTTAATTACCTCACGTACACGGTTTACAGCCGCTGTAACCTCGTCAAATTGATCGGGAGTTAATGATTGTGCACCGTCGCACAACGCTTTTTGTGGATTGTTATGTACTTCAATCATTAAGCCGTCTGCCCCTGCGGCAGCAGCAGATAATGCCATTGGTTTAACAAGTCGGGCAAGTCCGCTTGCATGGCTCGGGTCAACCACAACGGGAAGATGCGTAAGCTCGTGAAGCATCGGTACGGCAGAAACGTCAAGCGTGTTTCTTGTATAGGTTTCAAACGTACGAATACCGCGCTCACAGAGAATAATCTTTTCATTGCCGCCCGCCATAATGTATTCAGCACTCATAAGCAATTCCTTTAAATTATTGGCAAGACCGCGTTTTAACAATATCGGTTTATTTGTTCTTCCCAGTTCCTTTAAAAGCTCAAAGTTTTGCATATTACGTGCGCCTACCTGAATAATATCCACGTCTTCAAACAACGGTAAATGCTTGGTGCTCATTATTTCCGTAACGATGGGCATACCCGTTATCTTTTTTGCAAGCTTTAAAAGTTCTAATCCGGTTGCCTGTAAGCCCTGGAAATCATAAGGCGAGGTTCTAGGTTTAAATGCACCGCCGCGAAGAAAGGTTGCTCCTGCTGCCTTAACGCGCTGGGCAACCTCGATAATCTGTTCTTCGGACTCAACTGAGCACGGTCCGGCAATATATGCAAAATGTCCGCCACCTATTTTATTGCCGCAAACATCGATAACAGTGTCGTCGGGGTGAAATTTTCTATTAGCATTTTTAAAAGGCTCGCTTATGCGCTTTATCTTTTCAATTATCTCAAGATTTTCGAGTAATTCTATATCAATTTTAGAGGTATCACCTATCAAGCCTAAAACGGTTTGAAACTCACCTTGAGAAATGTGCGTTGTAACACCTTGAGTGTCCAACCATTGAATAAGATTATCAACCTGCTTTTGCGATGTACCTTGTTTTATAACTGCAATCATTTTTCTGCTCCTTGAAAAGTTAATGATATATATAGATTTATATTATATTTTAATCCTGTTCATTTGATTAGTCAATCAAATAATACCAAAATACAAAAAAACATCTTAAAAAAAGATGTTTTTTATAAAAAATATTTAATTTTAGTTAATTTTCAGGTTCAACAATAATCAGAGGGTTTTTTTGCTTATTTTCCATGTCAATAACGCACTTTACAACGTTTTCAGCCATTGAATAAACAACCTTTTCCGTGTAAAAAGCAGTATGAGGCATTAAAACAACGTTTGGGAATGACCTCAATACCGCCATCTGTGTATTTTTAATACAATCACCCGTGCGATTGTAATAGTAAAGACCGTCCTCGTTTTCAAGCACGTCAAGCCCAGCGAAGCCCACCTTCCCTGACTCAATTGCGCTGATTAACGCTTCAGTATCAATCAAAAGTCCACGGGCAGTATTTATAATCATAACGCCGTCCTTCATATTTTCGAAGGCTTGTCCGTTTAGAATATGCGTTGTTTCATCATTAACCAGCGCGTGCAGAGAAATAATATCGCTTTCCTTAATTAAAGTATCAAAATCTACAAATTCGCAAAACTCTTTAAGCTCAGGATTTTGGTATGCATCATATGCAAGAATCCTCGACCCAAACGCCTTAAGCCTTTTAATAACCGTTGCGCCTATTGTACCTGCACCGATAACGCCAACAGTGCAATCGCCCAAATCCTTACCGAGCTTGCCCTTTAAGGAATAATCCTGCAATTCGGCACGCTTAATAATATGCGCTGCTTTACGGCACCCCATAAGCATAAGCATAATTGAATAATCTGCGACGGAATCAGGCGCGTATTTAACGCAAGAAACGCCCATGCCGACCTTTTTAGCGTGTTCAAGGTCAATATGATTATATCCGATTGAACGGGCGGCAATATATTTTACTCCAACGCTTTTAAAGGCATCAATTAAATCCTTATCGCATGTGCAAGGTGTAAAGCTCACCGCGTCATATCCTTTTGCCAAATGCACGTTTTCAAGGCTCGGATATTCGCTTGAAAAGCCGTATTCAAAGTCATACTCTGTTGTCAATTTATCAAAAACGCTTTCCTCATCAAACGTTCTGAAAGAATATGCAAAAATTTTCATAAATACTCCGTTATTTTAAGAAACCGCTTACAATTTGCTCTTCGGCTTCTTTTTCAGTTAATCCTAAAGTCATAAGTTTAATGATTTGCTCGCCTGCTATTTTGCCGATAGCCGCTTCGTGAATAAGGCTTGCATCAACGTTTGCGGCAGTAATTTCAGGCACAGCTTTAACAACAGCGTTATCCATAATTATGGCATCACATTCGGTGTGACCGCTGCAACGGTTATTTCCTTTAATGTTTGAAAGGAAAAGCTGACGGGAATTATCCTTTGCAACCGCGCGGGAAACCACGTGTGTTGACGAGTTTTCCCCGTTTAATTCAACTTCAAATGAGGTCTCTGCATATTGGTTGCCGTGAGTCATTAGCTTTTCTTTAACTATTAAGGTAGCGCCGTCGTTTAGGGTTGCTGTAGTTTTTCTGTTTGTTGAAGTAACACCCTTAATTTGCGCAGTTTCCATTTCCATATAGCCGTTTTCGTCGATAAAAATAACTGTAGTGGGATTCATAACAGTTTCACCGCTACCGTCACCTTCACCGTAATGCTTTTCGATATACTTTATCCTTGCATTTTTGCCAACGTGAAAGGTATGAATGCCGTCATGCTGACTCTTTTCGTCGCCACCGTTATGAATACCGCAACCAGCAACGATTGTAACGTCACAATCCTCACCGATAAAGAAATCGTTGTAAACAAGATCAGTTAAACCCGTCTGGCTCAAAATTACGGGAATATGAACACTTTCATTTTTAGTGCCGGGCTTAATAATAATATCAATTCCCTGCTTATCGTCCTTTGTAACGATATCAATATTTTCGGTAGTGTTTCTGCCTGCAGAGGCACCGTTCATTCTAATATTATACGCACCTTGCGGAACTTCATGTATTCCGGCAATTTGTTCCAATAAATCTTTTTGTATTTTATTCATAAAAAACTCCTCAAAGTTTAAAAACAGTAAAAAACTTAATTAAAGCTTGTCTATAAGTGTTTTGCAAGCGATCTGCTTACTTGACAGTAAGCCTGGTAAAATATCTTTTTTATTGCCGAAATCAGCAACTCTGCCCTCAGCAACAACAAGAATTTTATCGGCAATATCTAAAATACGCTCCTGATGTGAAATTATTAAAATCGAACCTTGGATTTTCTTGTGCATATTTTCAAAAACTTGAATTAGGTTATTAAATGACCACAGATCAATACCTGCTTCGGGCTCATCGAACACAGAAAATTGTGTGCCGCGAGCGATAATCATAGCAATCTCAATACGCTTTAACTCGCCACCCGAAAGGCTCGCATTTACTTCTCGGTTAATATAATCTCTTGCGCAAAGACCAACCTCAGACAAATATTCGCAGGCTTCAGCAATCTTAAGATTTTTACCGGCAGCAAGAGAAATTAAATCCTTTACGGTAATTCCTTTAAATCTAACGGGCTGTTGAAATGCAAAGCTTATACCCTTTTTTGCTCTTTCGGTAATGGAAAGGTCGGTAATATCTTCACCGTTTAATAAGATTTGACCGCTTGTGGGAGTATAAATACCTGCAATAATTTTGGCAAGCGTGCTTTTCCCTCCGCCGTTTGGACCGGTTATTGCAACAAATCTATCGTTAATTTTTACAGATACGTTATTTAAAATGGTTTTTTCGTTATTATCTTCATCTTGAACAACGTAAGATATATTCTTTAATTCAAGCATTTTCTTCCTCCGAATGCTCTGTTATTTTTTGTATGTTTATTGTATCATATTTTATCAAAACAGACTACTGTTTTTATAAAATTTAAGCAAATTTTTCCATCTCATTTTTTATTTCAGAAATAGCCGCTTGCGTCAACTTAATTTTAGCGTCAAGACTGTTCAATGTGCACAGATTTTCATAACAGTTGTAAGCTAAAATCGGCATTTCCTCTATAATTTCGGCAGTTTCAAGAGTATTTTGAATCTCCTGTTCACCTATTTTCACCATTTGCTCAAGTAAGAACTTCTTTTTAAAATCAAGGTCCATATTTTTGATTGTATATAAACGCCTATACCAACGCTTTACATTTGCGCTTGTTACAAGAGTATTAACTATAAAACGGCAAATATTCATTAGTTCGCGGGCATTTTCATTGGAAACAGAGCTCAAAATCGCCGCAGCTCTGTTGAAGCAATCTGCCGCCTTCAAATTGCAATCTGTTTCAAGAGTAATGTCCTTTTTATTAAACGGAAAATCATAAATATCTTTTTTTACAAGAGGATATGCGGGACCGAATAAAAGCGGACCGCAATAATCGCAGGAATTAAAAAACAAATAATTTGCGCCGTCAGAAATTTTCTTAAAAACCATCATTATTTTTTCGGTGTTTTCAGCCCCATAGTACATTGCGGCAAGCTCTTGCATACAAATGCCGCCATCCTGTGCGCTTGATAAAAGCTGTGCTTTTGCAAATTCGCCTACTATTGAAGGAATAAAGCCATATTTATCCGCTTCAACCGTACCTAAAACATCAAATTCCTTTAATGCCTCGTTACGCAGTAGCCATTGCATCATCCCAGGGATATACGGAACCGTGCCAAATTCGTTTGTTCTGCCGCCGGCGCAAGTGCTGACTAAAATTTCGTATTTATTTTCTTTGGCAAGCTTTACAAATTTTCCAAAGCAGTCACTCCCTTGTGACATAACGATACTGCCGTTTCCCGTTAAAAACTCAACGCCGTCCTTAGCAATAGCTTGATTTGCATCAAAGCTTACTAAAAACGTTGTTTTTGCAGGAAAATTTTTAACCGCATCAAAAAGTTCTTCGTAATTTTGGTCATAATTAAGAATTGAAAATATCACGGGAACGTTAATTTCCCCAACAGCTTCGAGCTCATTTTTACTTGGAAGATTCTCAATAATTACTGCATCAGACGCAGTACGTGAAAAATCAACGCTTATGCTTTCAACAGACAAATAAACTGAAAAACCCATTTTTTTAGGCAATTCAACATCGTCTTCCGAATAGACAATCACACCATTATAGCCATAATGAAGGATTTTGTTCAAATATTCCTTTGTATATTTTTTACCGCTCAATGCAGACTGTGTAATGCGTTTCTTATATTTCGGCGAAACACAGAACGTTTTAAGCTCAAGCGCTGGCATTGAAGCAATATTCATTCTGTCTTCAATAAAAAATAATGCTTGAACTAAATTGAAACTATTTGCGGCAGTGATCTCGATGTTATTTTCAGAAACCACAATTTTATATACATCTTTTAAAGAGTTATCTAAAGAAAAGATAATCTTATTGCTTGCGATTGCATCAGCAGCCGATATATTTAAATCAAACGAGCTTTTAAAGTAATCAAAGAAATCGTTTATACCGTTTAAAAGAGCTTCGTCCGCAAAATCAGGAACAGCTATCCCCCAATTTTCGTCTATAACTACAGAATTTTTTCTTTTTGCCAAGTTATCCTTTTTTCTGTAAAAATGCACTTGTTCAAATAATTTGTTTTCCATTTTCATTCTCCAAACAAAATTTCAGCCACCTCAACGGTGGCTTATGTAATATAAAAAAAGCTAAACCAAACCGAGCATCAATCCACTTGCACCACTTTTTTCAATAATATTTTTTATGTTATTGTATGCGGTTTTACAATTATTCCAATCGGCCTCGTCAGTAAAGATTTCCGGCATTTCATCGTTTAAAACATATTTACTGCAAGGCAAAACCGAATAAGAATAAGCCGCATTAGTGCTTTTTTGCTTTGCGTAAATAAAAATTGGAAGACATTCGGCAGAAGAAACGTAAGCCTTACCTGTGGAATCCCTTTCGACGAAAACGTTTAATATAGCGCTTTCCTGACTTTTTTGACCCGTTGTAACGGTAGGATGTGCCAATACGTTGCCGAGACAGTATGCTACAATGGCATTTTTACTTTCGCCGTCGTCGGTAACTACGCTTTTATAGGTAATAGGCTGAAAAACGTTAGAAAGTGTGCCTGCAATAACATCTACACCGCTTTTTATCATACGGTCCGCAAGCTCTCTCTGGCTGCTTGTAGGCTCTGCCGCCATTTCCTCTCCCCAATGCATAGAAGCAATTATAATTTCAGCCCCCAAGGCCTTTACTTTAGCGATATCGACATTTATTGTTTTCATTGCTTCGTCAATATCCGAAAGGTCAACTACTGAAATTCTGCTTAAATCCAACGAACTGGATTTTGCGGGCTTGTCCGTATATGCCAAAATAGCAATATTGATACCGTTAAAATTTTGGAACACGTAATTATTGCTGTTTTCTACCGAAGTACCAACCCAGCTAAGCCCAACCTCGCACAAGGAAGTGATAGTGCTTTTTATGCCCGCCGTGCCAAAATAAGCTGCACGGTCGTTTGCTGTTACACACAGATTAAATCCTGCCTTTTTAGCGGACGCGGCTATCTCCTTGGGATAGTTATATATCGGTGCACCGCCAATTTCCGTACCGTTGCCGTAGGCATCAAGCACGCCTTCCAAATTGAACATAACAACGTCCCCGTCAAGATATGGAGACAGTTCACTAAAGCACGTGTCAAAATTATATGAGCCGTATGCATCGCTGCTGCTCGAAAGCAAGGTATTGTTAAGCAAAATATCACCTGCAAACTGAAGCTTAACCTTGTTTGTATTATTTTTTGGTGCTTCGGTAGGCAAATCGGCGCCGGGCGTGTTTTCAGAATAATTATCTACATTTCCTATAATTACATTTATAGAAAAAACAACTAAGCACACCATTAAGGATATGGCAATAAGAATATATAATCCACTTTTTATGTAGCGAAAATAAAAGCTTTTAAATCCTGACATATAACCACCTAAAAGTATTTTATGTGCCATTATTATACCATATCTTTACACCTTTAGCAATGTTTTTATTTAACTATTCCCTTTACGGCATCAAGCTGTTTTTTTACTGCGGAAAACTTTTTTTCGAGCTCTAAATATTTCTCAAAATAACAGCAATCTTCGCTTTTGCAGCTGCAGACGGGCTTCGCAAAGCATTCGCTTATACAGCACCAACCGCACACTCCGTTAAAGGTGGTTTTACCCCAATTATCATAAATTTCTTCAACCTTGATGTGCGTTCCCATAGGCAAAACACTTAGCACCTTTGAATTTACCGACGGTCTCAAACGCAAATTCATATGCTCCTTATACAGATAATAATTTCCTATTTTGTACATTTCATCATCTCCTTAAGACAATGTATATGCTCAAAACAAAAGTTTATGAAGAAAAGGAAATTTTAATAAAAAAACGAGATTGTATTTTTACAACCTCGTTAAAATATAATGCTTTGTGATTATTTTACGCTTCTTTCAGCAATTTCGATTGCCTTGGTTACCATATTGCCGCAGTCACGGGAAGAAACCTCGCCCCAGCCTGAATTTTTGACTGTTTCATATACGCCTAATTCCTTAGCAATTTCATGCTTAAGAGCTGTTGACATTTTTGACATCTTAACAATTCCTCGTACTGATTTTTTTGTAAGCAACAAGCTTAATCATCGCTTACGGTATTATTATCTGCAAGCCGAAGAACTTTATTAGCGGAATTTTCTGGCAATTTTAATTCAAACCAGAAATTTGACCCGGAACCGACAACGCTGTTTATACCAAAATCGCTGTTATGCATCACAAGAATTGATTTAACAATAGAAAGTCCCAATCCCGTACCGATTTTAGAACGGATATGCGTTTTTGAACGGTAATATCTGTCCCAAATATTTGCCAAATCTTCTTTTTTGATTCCTTCGCCGGTATCAATAATTTCAATGCGTGCGCAATCGAATTTTTTGGTTATCTTAACGCAAACTCGCTTATCCTCGCCCGTATAGTTAATAGCATTACCGAGCAAATTATAAATTACCTGTTCAATACGCGGCTTATCGCCTAAAACGTACAAATGTTCGGGTGCTTCAAGTTCAAAGGTATAACCGTCCTTTGCCATAACGGAAAAAAGCTCTAAAATCTGCGCAACTGTTTGAGAAATATCAAACACGCGAATTTCGAATTTATCTTTACCGCCTTCAATCTTAGAAAGCTCCAAAATATCGTTTACAAGCAAGGACAGTCGGTCTGTCTCGTCTATAATTATTTTGAGGTTTTTTTCGCGTTTTTCCTTATTATCGCCCGAAATATCTCTAATCATCTCGGCATACATTTTAATCATTGTAAGCGGCGTGCGCAAATCGTGAGAAACGTTTGCCATAAGCTCTCTGCGATATTCGGCAGATTTCTTTATTTCTTCATTTGCGTAACTCAATGCATGAGAAAGCTCCGAAATTTCGGCAAATTTTTCTTCCGCTTCAAAATCTATTGTTTGATTACCAAGAGCCATTTCGCGTGCCGACTGAGTAAGCTTTTCAATAGGACGCGAAAATCTGCGTGCAATTATATACGCAATTATAGCGGTACCAATCAAAGCGATAAATGAAATTAGAATAAATTGCCCCTGCATAACCGAAACCACCGAGTCAATGGGCTCCAACAAGGATATTACATATATATAAGAAAGCTCGGACGTTTCAATATTTTTTGCCTTTGCAGCATAAAAAAGAACGCTGTTTTGTACTCCGTCACGCTCAAGGTGATAGTAAACTTCTTTTCTTTCCTTTTTTTCAATAGCACCGTTAACGTCACCTATAGCCTGAGCATACTCGTTGAGCATTTCAATTCTGTTCTCGCCAATTACACCCATAGCGTCGTTCGCACTTATAATATTACCGAATTCATCAGCAATAATAACTGTAAAATTATTATCAAAGGCTTTGTCGTTAACAATTTTTTCGTTCAAAGTGCCGTGCTTGAGCATGTCCGTAAGCTCACGAGCATTTTTAAGGTTTTCCTTTGCCATAGCACCAACGTAAAAATACTGAATAAATGCTACTTGTAAAATCCAAATAATTACCAGCATCACTACGGTGAAAATGCAAAAATATTCCCAAATCTTAAGCTTTAAGCCACTTTTACTCCTGGGTTTCAAAAATATAACCTACCCCTCTGACAGTAGAAATTAAATCTCTGTACGGGCCAATACTATTCCTTAACATTTTAATGTGCGTATCTACAGTACGGTCGTCGCCAAAGAACTCGTACCCCCATACTTCAGACAAAAGTTGGTTTCTTGACAGAGCTATATTCTTGTTTTTAATTAAGAAATTAAGCAAATCATATTCCTTAGGAGTAAGCTCTATGCGCTTTCCGTCAATATAAACCTTACGCGCTGAGGTATCAATATCAATTCCTTGAATAACGATATGCTTATTCTGTTGTTCCTTTACACAGTTTTCTCTTCTTGAAACAATAACGTTTATTCTTGCCATAACCTCTTTGGGTGAAAATGGCTTTACAACGTAATCGTCAATACCAAGCTCAAATCCAAAAAGCTTATCATACTCTTCACCGCGGGCAGAAAGCATTAAAACGGGAATATCCTTGCTTTTACGAATTTCTTTGCAAGCCGAGAATCCGTCAAGCCGCGGCATCATAATATCCATTATAATTACGTCGTAATCGTTAGTTTTACATTTATTAACCGCATCCATGCCGTCAACCGCTTCGGTGACAGTATGTCCTTCAAACTCTGCATACTCTCTTAAACCGATTCTGATATTTTCCTCATCGTCAACAATTAAAACACGTGCCATAAAATTCTCCTTCCAAGAAATACCTTTGTTTTATATTATAATACAATATAATTGTGAAATCAATATGATAAATTTGTATTTATCTCTTTGAAATATTTTATCATAACCTTTTAATAAAATAAACAAAATTTTTTTAAAGAAAATGTTTGACAAAAATTTAAGGTTGTTATATACTATCAGCGTTGCTTAAAAATATGTGCGCGTAGCTCAGCTGGATAGAGTAACTGGCTACGAACCAGTAGATCGGGGGTTCGAGTCCCTTCGCGCACACCAAAGAGCAACGCTCTCAATTTTTTATCATCCGAAGAAGGAGGTGTCAAATCATGGCAAAATATTGCGAGATTTGTCAGAAAGGCGTTATGTCAGGCAACCAGGTTAGCCACTCAAACCGCCGCACAAGAACATACTGGGCACCTAATGTTCAGAAAGTAAGAGCCATCGTTGACGGTTCACCCAAGCAGATTTGCGTTTGCACTCGTTGCCTCCGCTCCGGCAAGGTTACAAGAGCTCTGTAATTCAAAATTGCACAAATTAAAGCTGTTACGTTTGTAACAGCTTTTTTTGTTAATTTAATTAAAATGCAAATAAAAAAGCAGACAGCTTAATCTGTCTGCTAATTTTTTAATTAAAAACATTTGTTCTGTTTCTATTCCGCCGAGATTACCTTTACCTCGCTTGCGGTATATTGTGTTTCGGTAGTAACAACGTCTAAAATCTGCGCTACCTTGGATTGAGTTAATTCTTTATCCTTTACCACGATGTTTACTGACGTTGTGCCGAAAGTAACAATTGCATCTTCAAAGCCCTTTGCAACGAGCAAGCCTTCCAGCGTGCTTTCAAGCTCCATATTTGCAACGATAGAAAGCTTCATTTGCTGTGCCTCGTTAATGGTTTGGCTGTCGGTATTTGCATTTGAAATAACGCTGTCAAGATAGATAATTTCTTCTTCACGGTTGTTTAAGCGTTCAGTCTTAAAGGTGCTGAAGAAATTTGCTGTTTCAACGTCACCGGACTGTGACTGATTTGCATTTGCACTTTGGTCGATTGTATCATTGCTGATTATATATTTCCAATTCAAAATACCTGTTACTAATAAAAGCACCACCATAGCCGCAATTACCATTGTTTTTCTACTGATTTTAAACATAAACATTCTCTCCTTAATTCATTGTAAAAATTTCTACTTGATCCGGTGATATTTGCAGCACCGTTTCCACTGCCTTTTGAAGATTTAATCTCACGTCTAATTTATCTGCTCCCTGTGCAACAACTATCACCCCCTTTACTTCCGGTTCTTTTTCTAAAACAACAAGCGGATTTTCCCCGCTGCCCGAGCCGATAGTTATCGGCGTTTTGTTTTCGATAACAGTTTCCGATTCTTTAATTCCTCCGTTTTCTGTTTTTTCAGTAACGGTATTCGTTTGTTTTTCAACGTTATCGGCACAGATAATTTCACTGCTGTTTTCATACGTAATCATAACGCTTACGTTTCCTGCGCCTTTAATATTCTTAAGCACCGAAGCTAGTTTTTCTTCCGACATATAACTACTTTCTACATTATTAGATATGTCAGGCTGAGCGTTATTAGAACTGTTTGTGGGCAAAAAATATAAAAATAAAGTAAGTAGACACAATACGGCAATCAGTCCGATTTTAAACTTTTTATTATCCTTAAATTTCTTTAAAACATCTATCATTTTTACCTCTTAATAATTATATTTTCTTCTTTAATTGAAAACATTGCGCTAATAACGTTTTTCAAAAAATCAACGTTTGCAAGAGCTTTTGCGTCTTCAAACAACTTATCATTATTTGGATAAATATAAATTTTGCTGACCGAATCATCAAGTTCTTCAACAGAAACGACGGCATTTTCAAACCCACTTACTCCTCGCACCGTTGCTTCTATTGCGTAAGAATAATCAACATTTTGGCGCGTGCCGTCATCAATTTGCGGTAATTCTATTGAACCAATACTCAAAATTGGTTGAATAATGCATAAGCTCAACACAAGAGCTATGGCAAAGCGCGCATATTTTTTAATTTTTCCGTTTTGCAAAAAGCAGTCAACGCACAGGCTTATTATCGAAACACCCGTTAAGCTCAAAACGTAATTTTTTAGCCATTCATTCACAGTATGCTACCTCCGCAAACAGAAAAAATACCTAAAAATACGAGCCATAAAACGCACACTCCAAGCACTGTTATTGCAGTAAGCTTCAAAAATTCGCATACGTTGTTTACCTGGGACAGTATCTGTTTATCAGAAAACGGCTCTACACACGCGCAAAACATCTTTAATAAAAGTATTAAGCCTACTAAATTTACAAGCGGTAAAATCAAAATACCTAAAATAACAATAATTCCCATTATTCCTGCGGCACTCTTCAAATAATAACTGCTGGCAAGCACCATCGAAAAGCTTTCACTTACCGCGCCACCGATAATCGGTACGGCTGTACTTATGGCATATTTTATTCCTTTTATGGAAATGCCGTCACGCACGTTTGCAATTAGCCCTTGAATAGAAACTACCGCCGAAAACAGAGAAAAAATCCCACCTATAACCCAGCTTGTAACGCTTTTAAAAAGTCGGTTAACACCGCTTAAAATTCCGTCAGGCAAAGCGGTATTCACTGAAGAAACAATACAGCCCGCAAAAATCAACGGAAGCACAAAATAGCAAATTACCGATATTAAAGTTGACGATAAAAACGCTAATATTGGCGAAAACGCAGCAACGCTCCCCTGCGCCCCGCAGGCTGATAACAAAGTTATAAGTATTGGCGAAAGGGCTTCCGTAAAGCCTTTAACGCCTTCTAACGCAGTTTTTGCTTCCGTAACGGCACCAATTACACCTGAATACAACGTTAAACAAAAAATTATTCTTCCGCCAAGCATTGCCGCTTCGTCAATATTCGTGTTTAAAAGCTCCAAATTTTTAAGTATGGAAATTACGATTAAAATCCCAAGCAAAACGCAAAATAACGGCATATAGCTTTTTAGACTTGTAAATAGTAATTCACAAACGTTTTCTAAAATGCTTTTTCCGTCTAAAGAAAATTCGTTATCTAATATTTTTTGCACTAAATTTTTTTCTTCAAAAAAGTTTTCGGTACCCGCCAGGCTTTCATCTAATTTTGAAAAATCTATCTCCTTCGCCCCAGCGTTAACGGAAAACAGACAGCAAAAAGCAATAATTATAATAATAAAAACAATTAGTTTTTTCATTCTAACTCCATTGCAAAGGAAAAAATCAGTTCAATATAAGGAATACAAATTACAAGCACAATGATTTTTATTGCCATTTCCATTTTATCCGCAACAGAGCGCTCCCCGGCATCGATACACATTTGCACTCCCCATTGACCCAAAAAGCTAATTAGGGTAATTTTAATAATTGTGCCGAGCCACTGGGAATTAAGTCCGCTTTTCTCACCAAAAGACGTAATAAATGCCCTGATTTCTGAAATTTCTTCAAGCAAAAAGAGTGTGATTACACAGCCTAATAAAATCGAAGCCACCAAAGCATAGGAAGGTATGTATTTCTTTATTAAAATTAAAACCGTAATTGACAAAATACCAAATAGTACTATTGTAAAAACTTTTTCCATTGATTGACCGTTTTTTCTATTTAATATAGCTGGAACGCACTTTTGATGGTTGCAAAGAAATCTCCCACCATATCAACTGCCATTAAAAGTACAATGATTAAGCCTGCTACTGTGGTTATCATTGCAATATCATCTCTGCCCCAACGCGTTAATAATTGGTTAATTATCGTAATCAATATTCCTATTCCGGCTATTTTAAAAATTATATCTATACTCATATAAACAATATTACCGCAAATAAACCGCACAAAAGTCCGAGTGACGGTGCGATTTTAATTTTGCCTTTATAATCCTCCTGTGTTTGCTTTTTTAATTCTTCAAGCTCCATAACAGCCTGCTCAAGTGTATTACCGATACCTAAAACGTCGCTGCTTAATTCAGTAGTAATCAAAGACTGCCGCAAAATTCTTAAGCACTCCTTTTCTTGCACGTTCCTCGCCTTATAATTATCAATGGCCCATAAAATACCGTTGTTTTTATTTGTTTTTGCAAATTCGCAAAACTCGCGAGCTGAATTTTTGATTTTTTCAAAGAATTCAAACACGTTTTCACCCGAATATATAACTGCGCTTTTTAGACTGTTTGCAAAAAAAATATAATCGGAAATCATTTGAATTTTTTCTTTTGCAAGTCTTACGTATTCAATGCCGAAATAGCAGGTGCAAAAGCAAAAAACTGTACATACTATGAATTTTACGAGCATACTGTTCCTTTTATCACTTTAAAATCAATATCTAAAATTTTGTCAACCATACCAATTTTATCAGAGCTTAAAATTATATATCTATCAAAGGGAACGTCTATTTTTTTTGCATCATTTTCGTTCTTTCCGTGAGCCGTTGCAAGCAACGCTACCCCTTGATAAATAGCTTTGTTAACTGTAACAATATCTTCCTGCGTACCAAGCTCATCAACGGCAATAATATCGGGCGCCATTGACCGCAGTAAATTGTTAATTGCGTGTTTTTTGGAAATTTTGCCAAGGCAATCCGTTCTTAAGCCTAAATCAAGCACGGGCTGTCCTCTGCACAAGCCGCCGATTTCTTCCCTTTCATCTACTACTGCAACGTTAAAGCCATCAACGGAAAACAGCCTGACTAAATCCCTTAAAAGAGTCGTTTTTCCGTTTCCCGGCGGCGAAACAATCAACGTATTAAGCGGTACGTTATTATCAAACAAATATTTATATACCGGACGAGCACAGTTTTTTATCTCGTGTGCCACTCTGATACAAAACGAGCTTACTTGATTTATATGCTTAACTTCATTTTCCACAATGGCATAATCGCCGCAGAAGCCCACTCTGTTACCTCCTACGGTTATATAACCAAATCGCTGATTTGCGGTAAAGCTGTACGGTGCTCCGTCACACAGTCTGCGCCAAAAGAATTCGGCGTCAGTTTTTTCAAACTCAAGCCCAAAAAGATTCGACAGACCGTGTTCGCTTAAAAAATATTCTTTATTATTTAAAAAAATACAAATCGGCTTGCCGATACGCAAACGAAGCTCCGTTATTTCTTTAATTTGCAACGGGGTCAGCTTTTCAAGAGCACCTGTAATTTTTTTAGGTAGAATTTCAAGTAAATTTTCCATAGGCATCTCCTAACAGTACAAGCTTATGATTAAAAAAGCTAAAATAGAATTAAAAACAAAAAATTTGAATAAAAAAATTCCCGTTCACAAAAGGAACGGGGAAAATTTTTTAATAAAGCTCACATGAGCTTTTATATTTAAAATTGAGTAGGCCTATAAGCCGAGTTCTGTTATCGATGACTATCTATCTATTTTCTTTGTTGCCAAAGAACTTAAGCGATTACATGGGAGCCGACGAGCAGCCGTTAAAGCTCCGCTATCAATCTTGCTTCGGATGGGGTTTACAGGAATGCTAAGTTGCCATAGCAATCGGTGAGCTCTTACCTCGCCTTTCCACCCTTACCAAACGGGGCTTGTGCCGAAGCACAATCATATAAATATGCTCGTTTGGCGGTATATTTCTGTTGCACTTTCCTTAGAGTCGCCTCCACCGGACGTTATCCGGCATCCTGCTCTGTGAAGCTCGGACTTTCCTCGTATTTACACCGCAGTCATCCGGCCTGCTCAAAATTAAACAACTTAATTATTCAACATAAACTATTCTGCCGCAATTTTCACACTCACAAAAGCCGTTTTTCGTTGCGTTTGAAATTGTGAACGAAGGCATTTCCATATTACAACCGCTACACTTTTTGTTAGCAAGCGGTGCTGTGGGAATAATTTTATTTTTCTTTAAATTTAAATATTTTACCAAAAGTGCTTTATCCACCTTTGCCTGAACAGCCTCGCGTTGCTTTTTCAATTCTTCGATTTCGGGCTTTGCCGCTTCGTAAAGCTTTTCGTATTCGGCTTTATTTACGTTAAACTCATCCTTTGCCTTGTTGGCAATTTGAGCGTATTCGTTAATCTTCTTTTCGTTCTCGATTAAGAGAGAATTGATTTTGTTCAGCTTGTCTTCAAGCTTTTTAAGAGAAGCTTCAAGCTTTTCGATTTCTGAAACGAGCTTTTTAATTGCATCAATATCTTCGGGTGCGTCCTTCGCTCTGTCAATATTAGCAAGCGACGTAAGCTTTTCAACGTCTTGCGCGGCTGCAGCTACCTCGTTAGCAGTTGTTTCTCTTGAAGCAATAAGCTTTTTTCTTTCTTCAACAGCAAGCTCATAACGCTGTTTCATAAGATTAGCCGTTTTTCTTTCATTGCTTGATTTTACTTTTTTTTCAGCGGCATCAACCGCTAAATCAGCATTTTGAAAATCAAGTAACGCTTTGATTTGTTCTGTCATTATATATTCCTCCTAACAATCAAAAGGATTGGTATTTGTTTCTGATTTGATAACCGATACATTGTATTTTAACATATTTATTCGCTTTTGTAAACTATCGGCAAGCGCATCGATAAAATGCACTTCCGTTTCATAGTGACCGGCGCAAATAAATGCAATATTTTGTCGTTTTAATTCGAGCGCAGTATGATATTTAATTTCGCCCGTTAAGAAAACGTCAGCAGTTCTTTCGTCAAATGCAACATCTTCACCTGCACCCGTGCAAAGTGCAATTTTTTTAAATCTTTTGTTTTCAAGGCCACCATGTTTAAGGCATTTTGAGCCCGTTTTTAAAGCAATATACTCAAGGAGCTCAGCTTGATTCATTTCTCGCGGCAAAAAACCTGTTCGCCCGCAAGAAACGGTTTTTTCATCAATTATGAAGGGTTTTGTAAGTTCAACGTTAGACAATTCAAGCTTTTGGCATAAGGCATCGTTAACGCCGCCAAGGGCAATGTCCAAGCACGTGTGTGCGCAATACAATGCAATATTATGCTTATAAAGCAAGCTTATTATCTCGCCCTCATAGCTATCTGTAGTGCAAGAAGAAATCGGTTTAAAAATTAAAGGATGGTGAGAAACAATCATATTGCAGTTTTTTTCAACTGCTTCAAGCACAACCTCGCGCGTTATATCAAGAGTGATGAGAATACTGCTGACCGTTCTATTTTCATCGCCAACCTGAAGCCCGCAATTATCCCACTCATAAGCAAGCCTTGTAGGTGCGATTTCTTCCAAAATTTCAACAATTTCAATAACCTTAGCCATTATCGATAACCTCATTCAATACTTGAATTCTCTCTTTTATTTCCTCTGCCCGAGAAACACCCTGCTGATTTTTTGCATTTTGTGCTTCGGTGTATGCGCGCTCTAAAATCAAGAGCTTTCTTTTATAAAAATCTATGGCATTTTGCGTTCTCTCGGTTTTATCAATAGGCGGAAGCTGATAGTCAAATTTCTTCTGCCTGCCGGGCTTTGCACAGATAATCTCATAAAAGCGCCTATCTTCCCTCACGATAACTACCTTTTCAATCTCAAAGCCGTTCTCTGCAAGTGTTTTATAAAGAATTTCACTATCCTTCATAGGCTGAAGCACAAGCTTTGTTTTGGCAAATGGATGCAATATAAGCTTTGATATTACTTCCCCGCCCATACCCGCTATAACTGCCGCATCAGGAATGCTTTTAAGCGGCTCAAAGCCGTTGCCCAGCAGGAAACTGATGTTTTTTAAGCCGTTATTTTTTGCAAGCTTTTTTGCTTTTTCCAAAGAAGGTTCGGAAATATCGGTGGCATAAACAAATTCAGCCAATCCGCCGTTTATCAGATATGCACTTAATTTGCCGTGGTCACAGCCGATATCAGCTACCGAACCGTTTTTGCCTAACAGCGCAACAATTTCGTTAAGACGCGGCGATAGCATTATTCAAGATAATCCTTCAGCTTTTTACTACGGCTGGGGTGACGAAGCTTTCTCAATGCCTTAGCCTCAATCTGACGGATTCTTTCTCTTGTAACGTTAAACTCTTTACCAACCTCTTCAAGAGTTCTTTGTCTGCCGTCATCAATACCGAAACGAAGACGCAAAACTTTTTCTTCACGAGGTGTGAGCGTGCTTAAAATTTGCATAAGCTGTTCTTTTAAAAGGGTAGCGGCAGCAGCATCAGACGGAAGCGGAATATCATCGTCGGGAATAAAATCACCTAAATGGCTGTCTTCTTCTTCACCGATGGGAGTTTCGAGGGAAACGGGATCTTGGGCAATCTTAATAATTTCGCGAACACGCTCAACAGAAACCTCCATGGCCTCTGCGATTTCTTCAACCTGAGGATCACGACCCAAGGATTGTACAAGCTGACGCTTAACACGTGAAAGCTTATGAATTGTTTCAACCATATGTACGGGAATTCTTATCGTTCTGGCTTGGTCTGCAATAGCACGGGTAATAGCTTGTCTTATCCACCAAGTTGCGTAAGTAGAGAATTTGTAGCCCTTTGTGTAGTCAAACTTTTCAACAGCCTTAATTAAGCCCAAATTGCCTTCCTGAATCAAATCGAGGAAGAGCATTCCTCTGCCAACGTAACGCTTGGCAATACTAACAACAAGACGAAGGTTGGCTTCAGCAAGCTTCTCTCTTGCCTTTTCATCGCCGTTTTCAACTCTGCGGGCAATTTCAATTTCTTCATCGGCAGAAAGCAACGGAACCTTGCCCATTTCCTTCAAATACATTCTAACGGGATCGTCAACACTAATGCTGTCGTTCAAAACCACAAGGTGCGATTCAGATTCAGGCAAGACTTCAATGATGTTATCAATGTTAGGGTCAACGTCGCTTTGAATCTTTACGCCCATTTTTTCGAACATATCGAAGATTTTTTCAATTTGATCAATATCGTATTCGATACCGTCTAACATATCAATAACTTCTGTATATGTTAAGGTATTTTTAATTGACCCGTCCTTTATTCTTTTTTTAATTTCGCTCATTTTTTCGATCAGCTGATCGCTGAATTCAACAAAATTCTCACTCATTATATTTCCCCCTAAAATTCACTTCGTATTTTTTTTATTTCTTTATCTATTGCAGTTATTTCGCCGGCACAAGCAATTTGCTCTTGGGCTGAAATGTTTTCCGATAACTTTTTCTTTAACGAATCTCTTTTTCTGTTCAAATAATCGATGCGCAGTTTTCTGCAGCAATCTTCAAAATATGCATTAGCATCACCAAAAACGTTGTTTTCAATGCCTATTGAAGAAAGCACGCCACTGCATTCCGCATCCTGCGCAAAGTGACGCATTAGATGGTCTAAATCCATCTTTTGTTCATTACAAATGAACTTGAATATTCTTAAATTTGCTTCGCTTAAAAAGTATTCGTCAAACACCTTTGCTTTTGCGTGTTCTACCAAAGCCTGATTTTCGATTAAAACAGCAAGTAACGCTCTTTCGGTAACAAAATCAAATTTATTAAGTAGCCCGAAGGAAACGCTTTCCTTTGCCTTTGCGGCAGGCTTCAATACAACCGTACCAAAATTGCTATACAGTGCATCAACCGAAAATCCGCTTGCTTGGTGAATACGCTTAATATACATTTCTGTTTCAATACTGTTAAAGGTATATTTTTTTACAATTTCCGTAGCTTGCTCCGCAAAGGAAGCCCTGCCGTCTTCGCTGTTCATATCGCACCGTTCTTTAATCTCGTCCATTAAATATTCGATGCTCGTTCGAGCAGTAGCCATCTTTTCTTTAAAGGCATCCACGCCAAACTCTTTGATAAACTCGTCAGGGTCAACACCCAAGGGCAAGGCAATTATTTTGGGCTTAAGCTCTGCCTCGCGCATCAAATCTATTACCTTGTGTGTTGCGCTGATGCCAGCCTTATCACCGTCATAGCAAATGTAAATATCTTGGGCATAACGCTTCAGGAGCCTAACCTGCTCAGGCGTAACGGCAGTACCGAGAGAAGCGACACCGTAATCAAAGCCTGCCATGTTTAACGCAATAACGTCCATATAGCCTTCGCCGATTATAGCTCGTCCCTTATTATTTTTCTTTAAAATATTAAGAGCATATAAATTCTTTCTTTTGTTAAAAACAGGCGTATCGCCGGTATTTAAGTATTTAGGCAGAGATTTATCTAAAACTCGGCCTCCAAAGCCTAAAATATCACCGGTCGGTGAAATTATAGGAAACATAACTCGCGTTCTGAAATTATCTCTTATACCATAATCATTCTTTTGGGCAAGACCTGCAGCAAGAATGATTTCTTCGCTGAAGCCCTTTGAAAGCAAATGCTTAACGAGCCCGTCACGCATATCGGGCGCATAGCCTAAACCAAAGCGTTTTATTATGTTTTTAGTTAAGCCTCTGTTTAAAAAATACTCTAAGCCTTCAGCACCTTGTGGCTCAAATAAGGTGTTAAAATAAAACCTTGCCGCTTCTTTATTGGCTTCTAAAATCTTTACCTTTGTGTCCTTTGAAAAAGCAGGTGTGCTATTCCCTTCAAAAACGGGCATTTGCATGTTTGCACGCTTTGCAAGCTCTTCAATAGTTTCAAAATACGTAAGATTTTCTTTTTTTTCTAAAAAGCCTATTATATTGCCGCCTACGTGACAACCAAAGCAGTAAAAAAGCTGTTTATCGCCATCAACTGTAAAGGAAGCCGTTTTTTCATTATGAAAAGGACATAAGCCAACGTATTTTGTGCCACGTTTTTGAAGAGAAACGTAGTCGGATATTACGTCAACAATATCAACCTTATCAATAACTGCGTCAATAAATTCTTCAGGAATTCTCGGCATAATAACCTCCTTTAATCCTTTTGCCACGAGCGAGGAACAAATATGCGCTCGTATTCTCGCAAGGCATATCCGTCGCTCATTCCCGCAATATAATCGCACACAGCCTGCTCTTTTCCGTAAAGCTTAATTGCACTCTTAACGTTTGTGGGAAGCAGTTTTTCATCGTTCATATACGCATCAAAAAGATTTCTGACAACACCTTCAGCCTTAATCTCTTCAACCTTTGCAGAGCTATCAGAACTGTATATATATTTAAACATAAAATCTCTTAAATCGCACATAACCGCGTAAATTTCAGGTGACATTGTAATATCGGGCTTATTTAAGCTGTTTTTAACAATATCAGCAACCAATGTGTTAATTCTTGCAGAATGGGTAGTTCCTAAAATTATATTTGCGTTAAGGGGTAAGAGCGAACTATCTAAAAGTCCTGCACGAAAAGCGTCGTCAATATCGTGATTTATGTATGCAATTCTATCGGCATAAGAAACTACCTTTCCTTCAAGAGTTGCAGGTGTTGAACGGCTTGTGTGGTTTTCAATACCGTCACGCACTTCCCATGTAAGATTTAACCCTTCGCCGTCTTCAAGCTTTTCAACCACTCTGCGACTTTGCTCGTTGTGCTTAAATCCTGAAGAGCATATCTCGTTCAAAACACGTTCCCCTGCATGACCGAAAGGAGTATGCCCCAAATCGTGCCCCATAGCAATAGCCTCTGTTAAATCCTCGTTAAGCTTTAAAGCGCGTGCAATTGTACGTGCAATTTGAGAAACCTCAAGAGTATGCGTAAGGCGAGTACGATAATGATCGCCTTCGGGAGACAAAAACACCTGCGTTTTGTGCTTTAAACGACGAAATGATTTGCAATAAATAATTCTGTCGCGGTCACGTTGAAACACAGTGCGCATATCACATTCAGGCTCTTCAACCTCTCTGCCCTTACTTTCATAGGATTTAGCGGCCCAAGGTGACAAAAACTCTCTTTCAAATTTTTCTGTTTCTCTTCTCATAAAAACACCTTTAAATAAAAAAAGTCTTTTGCATAATATATAATTCTGCAAAAGACAAAAAAAACCTTTATTTTTATTATTGATTTAAGAAAAATCGGGAATGAACGAAAAATTATTCTTCCGAATCGTCCTCGTCAAGTTCATCTAAATAAGCTTCCCAAACCTCATCAAGCAAAACCTCATTATCAACGGGAAGCAAAACAATATCTTCCCCCTCTTCTTTATACTCAAGAATAATTACCTGGGGTTCTTCGGAATCCTTTTCGCTTACGGGTACGAATAAATTATAAATTCTACCGTCATACATAATGCTGTCAATAAGCTCAGCATCAAAACTTTCGTCTTCCTCGTCAACCAGCGTTACAATTAAATTTTCGTTATTTTCGCTCATAAAAAGCCTCCGTTCTTTCTGTCTAAATAATCCTGCAAGATAATAACCGCTGCAAGCTTATCAATATTTTCCTTGCGTTTTTTGCGAGATAAATCTGCCTCAAGCATAGCCTTATCAGCCGCCAAAGAGGTTAACCGTTCGTCAAAATATTCAATCCTGCAGCCCTGTTCACGCAAAGCATTGCACAAAACCTCGTTTTTAACAGCCTGTTCATGCTCATCACCGTTTAGATGCTTGGGTAAGCCTACAACGATTATATCCACTTTGTGTTTTTTTGCAAGCTCAACAATATACGAGCAGTCGTTTTTTAAAGACGTACGATTATAGGTTTCAACTCCGCCGGCAAGAATACCGCTGCTGCTGAGAGAAATACCGATACGCTTGTCCCCTATATCAAGACCTAAATAAATCATTCACAATTCTCAACGTAGTTTTTAACTAATTCTTCCAAAAGCTCGTCACGTTCAACACGGCGAATAATGTTACGTGCGTTATTATAGCCTGTTATATATGTAGGGTCACCGGAAAGAATATAGCCTACAATTTGGTTAACAGGATTGTAACCTTTTTCCTGAAGAGCATTATATACCTGAACTAAAATATCTTTAATTTCGGGGTTTTCCGTTTGACGTTTATATTTCATTGTATCGTTAATGTTAGGCATAATAAATCCTCCTTTGTTTCTTATAGTGTTATTATATATTATTTTTTAAAATTTTACAACACTATATTTTGGCAAA
>JAZNXV010000041.1:0-5924 GCA_045594045.1 Clostridia bacterium | reverse complement strand
TCCTAAAACATCTAAAAAAGCAATAATATATAGTGCCGTATCAGTATATTTTTCATCTAATCCATTAATCATTTTTCTCCATGCTCCCTTTATGCAATTATATTATAGCATATGCTAATTGTAACACAAAAACGGCAGAGTCGCAATAATTATTCATTATTCATCAGCGTAAGCGACTTGATTCTTCATTATTCATTCGAAAATCCGTTCTCGTTTAATGAATAATGAATGAGGAAAAATGAATAGTGAATAATATAAACGAAAATCCGCCCTCTTTCGAGAACGGATTTTCGTTTGGAGGCGCCACCCGGAATCGAACCGGGGATAGAGGCTTTGCAGGCCTTTGCCTTACCGCTTGGCCATAGCGCCGTATGGAGCGATAGACGAGATTCGAACTCGCGACATCCACCTTGGCAAGGTGGCACTCTACCAACTGAGTTACTACCGCATAAACTGGCGACCCGAATGGGGCTCGAAACCACGACCTCTAGCGTGACAGGCTAGCGCTCTAACCAGCTGAGCTACCGGGCCAGTTTGGTGGGAACAACAGGGCTCGAACCTGTGACCCTCTGCTTGTAAGGCAGATGCTCTCCCAGCTGAGCTATGCTCCCAAACGCTTCTTTCAAAGCGTGATTATTATATTATAGCTGTGTTTTTTTGTCAACTGTTTTTTAAGGAAATTTTGTCATATCTTTTTTCAGTTTTTTTATTATTCTTTTTTCGAGTCTTGAAATATATGATTGTGATATTCCAAGCTTATCGGCGACCTCCTTTTGAGTAAGCTCTTTAGGACAATCTATACCGTAACGCAACTTGATTATCTCCTGCTCTCTGGGGGCAAGCTCATTAACAAGCCTTCTTAAAACCGCAACGTCGTCCTTTTCGTCCATATCCTTATACACAATATCGGCTTCCGTTCCAAGCACGTCTGAAAGCAACAGAGCATTCCCGTCCCAATCTACGTTAAGTGGCTCGTCAAAGGAAACCTCGCCCTTTATTTTGGAGCTTCTCCGCAGAAACATCAAAATTTCATTTTCTATACAGCGCGACGCGTACGTTGCAAGGCGAATTTGCTTATCACAATTATATGTATTGACTGCCTTAATTAGACCTATTGCTCCTATACCCGTTAAATCTTCCACAGAAATTCCCGTATTTTCAAATTTTTTTGCAATATAAACTACCAGACGCAAATTATGTTCTATCAGCTTTGAACGCGCCTCATTATCACCGTTTTTTAAGCCTTCCAAGGCTTTTTCTTCTTCTTCGCCTTCAAGTGGCGGCGGCAACGTTTGGCTTCCGCCCACGTAATAAACGCCGTCAAGTTTAAATAACGCTTTTATTTTTGCTAACAGTTTTTTAAACATTATACAATCTCCCTTATTAAATCAGGATGCAATAAAGCTGAAAAATTTCCCGAAAAGCTTTGCTCGCACAACGCCACAACACAGTTTAACTCAACCGTTTTTTCGTTATAAGTCAAAAACGCCTTGTGCGGCTTAAAGCCTATAAATGCGCCGCTTTTTCCTACAGAATTATACGGAATAATAACAGGTGCGCCAAGAATTTCTTCCGTTTGCTTAATGGCACTTTTTTCCACAAGCACTACGGGGATATCCTTGTAATAAAGGCTGTTACCCGTATCAATTATTCCGTTTAAGGAATTATCGCCCACAGTAAATACTGCTTTGTTTTCCTTAAGCCTGCGCTTGTTTAAAAAGAATAGCATACCCTTATAAAGCACAACGGAAAAGAACACGCCCGTCAACACAAGCACAAGCAAGCCGTCTGCGCTGTACACCATTCCGTATTGAATGAGATCTCCGGCAAACAGATTTACCACGCCGAACAAGGCACAAGCAGAACACGCCGTTGCGAGCACGTTTTTTATTCCTTCAAACAGAGTTTTAGGTAAAAAGCATATTATAACCATAGCGCACAGCGACGTCGCCTTCATTGCATTTAAAGCAAGCACATTCCACAACGGCAGCACGCAGGCGTAAATTCCGCCAAAAAGTGCCGCAAGAACAGGGTGCTTACACGGTGAACACGTTATTTTTGCGCTTAACAAAAGAAGAAAATAATCAATTATAAAATTTTCCAAAAACACAAGCTCTACGTACACCGTCATTTTATCGCCCCGCTACAGTTTATGATAATGGCTCTATCGTATCTGTTATTATTTTACGTTTTATTTTTTCTTTCTGTTAAGGTATTGTATCAAATCAAAAATGAAAACCTTGTCGGTCAAGAGTAAAATTTTGCAATTAGCCAAAACTTTTACGTTTTAATTTATCATCAAAATTTCTCTTTCATTTTTCTTGCGAATATGCTATAATACAGTTGTATTTATAATATTATTTTATTTGCGATAATCTTTATCGCGCAAGGAGTTAAAAATGAAACCAATTAAAATTTTATCAGACTCGACCTCTGACCTTTCAAAAGAGCTTATTGAAAAGTACAACATTTCAATTCTTCCTCTTCAGGTAAACTTAGGTGAAGAAAGCCGCTTTGACGGTGTTGACGTTACGCCCGATGAAATTTACGCCTGGGCAGACAAAAACGGCAAAACACCTACCACAAGTGCACCTTCTCCTGATGCAGCACACAAGTTTTTTGCCGAATTTGCCGACGAATACGATATCATTGCTTTTACTATCAGCAGTGAAATGTCTTCTACATACCAAATTCTCTATAATGAAGCACAAAACTTTCCTAATTCAAGAATAACCGTTATTGACAGCCGCAACCTTTCCACCGGCATCGGCTTACAGATTTTAACTGCCGCAAATATGATCAACGAAGGCAAATCCTATGACGAGATAATTGCCAAAATCAACGAAATTATTCCCAAGGTTCGCGCAGGCTTTGTTGTGGAAGACGTGCTCTTCCTTCACAAAGGCGGAAGATGCTCGGGTATGGCCGCCTTCGGCGCTACCGCCCTTAAGCTTCGCCCCACACTCGCTGTTGTTGACGGCGTAATTAAAGTTGACAAAAAAGTTCGTGGCGATATTAAGAGTGCTACTATGAAATATGCTACAGGTCTTGAAGAAGGCTTGCTTAATGCTGACGAGGAAATCGTATTCATTACTCATTCAGGCTCTTCACAAGAAACTATCGACGCTGTTTACGATTACGTTTCAGGTCTTAACAAATTCAAAAACATTTATATTACCCGTGCAGGCTGTGTTGTTTCATCTCATTGCGGAAGCGGTACATTAGGTGTTCTATTTATTGCAAAATAATTTTTACGAGGTGATTTTATGAAGGTAATACTTTTGGCTGACGTTAAGGGTTCAGGCAAGAAAAACGAAATTGTTGACGTTAACGACGGGTATGCAAGAAATTTTTTGTTCCCCCGCAAGCTTGCCAAAGAAGCCACCAGCACCAACGTTAATGCTGTAAACGTTGCTAATAAAGCCGAAGCACACCGCAAGGAAGTGCAAAAGGCCGAAGCTATTGAAAACGCCAAAAAGCTTGAAAAGCTTTCGGTAAAAATAACAGGTAAAGGCGGTAACGGTAAAATGTTCGGTTCGCTTTCAGCAATCGACGTTGCTACTGCCATAAAAGAACAGCACGGTATTGATATTGACAAAAAGAAGATTGATGTGCCTTCTATGAAGACTGCCGGCGAATATACCGCAATACTTAAGCTTTTCCCTGACGTTTCTGCAAAACTCAAGGTATTAGTTGAAATCAATTAAAATAAGGCCCGAATTTTCGGGCTTTATTTTTTGCGCAGTTTTGCTTCTGTTCCAAAACCTTTTCGTGTTTTTCATGAGCGCATTTTTGCTCTTTAATGCTTGCAAAAAAGCACGCGTTGTATTATAATTATGGTAATAAAAATACGGCTTGCCGCAAATGGAGGATTTTATATGACACCTATCGAAACAAAAACTGTCAACGCTATCAGAATTTTATCAGCTGAAGGCGTACAAAAGGCAAACAGCGGTCACCCCGGTTTACCTATGGGCTCTGCTCCTCTTGCTTACGCACTTTGGGCAAATCACCTTAAGTTTAACCCCAAGAACTGTTCCTTTGCCGATCGCGATCGCTTTGTACTTTCAGCCGGTCACGCTTCAATGCTTCTTTATTCACTTATGCACTTATTTGGATACCCGCTTACAATGGACGATATCAAGAGCTTTCGTCAGTGGGGCAGTAAAACGCCCGGTCACCCCGAATATGCACACACCGAGGGTGTTGAAACCTCTACCGGTCCTTTAGGTCAGGGATTTGCAAATGCTGTTGGTATGGCAATGGCAGAAAAGCATTTAGCCGCAAAATTCAACCGTGACGGCTTTAATATTATCGACCACTACACCTACGTTCTTGTTGGTGATGGTTGTCTTCAGGAAGGTATTCAGTACGAAGCCGCTTCCCTTGCAGGCACTTTAAAATTAGGTAAGCTTATTTGCATCTACGATAAAAACGATATCACAATCGAAGGTAACATTAACGTAGCCTTTACAGAAGACGTTGGTGCTCGCCACGCCGCACTCGGTTGGCACGTTATCAATATTGAGGACGGTAACGACGTTGACGCTGTAACAAAGGCTATTGCAGATGCCAAGGCTGTTACAGACAAGCCCTCTATTATTATCTGCCGTACACAAATCGGCTACGGCTGTCCTGCAAAGCAAGGCAAGGCCGCCGCACACGGTGAGCCTTTAGGCGAAGAAAATCTTGCCGCCGCAAAGGCAAATCTTGGTTGGACTGCCGCTCCCTTTGAAATCCCCGAGGACGTGCTTGCACACACCGCTTCCGTTGCCGCAAAGGGTGCCGTTATTGAGGAAAAATGGAACGAATTGGTTAAGGCTTATGCTGAAAAATATCCCGAGCTTTACGCCGAATATACTAAGTGGACAAGCCGCGAGTTCCCCGTTGATTTAGAAAACGATGAAGCTTTCTGGCAGTTTGAAAACAAGTCCAACGCAACAAGAGCTATCTCAGGTGACGTTATTAACCGTCTTGCAAAAATGCAACCTAATATGTTTGGTGGAAGTGCTGACCTTGCACCTTCTAACAAGTCAGACATCAAGGGTCAGGATTTCTTTAGCGACGAAGTTCCCACAGGTATGAATATTCACTTTGGTATTCGTGAGCACGCTATGGCCGCAATCGTAAACGGTATGTATCTCCACGGTGGCGTAACACCCTATTGCTCAACATTCTTCGTATTTACCGACTATATGAAGAACGCTATGCGTATGGCAGCACTTATGAAGCTTCCCGTTACGTACGTTCTTACTCACGATTCCATCGGCGTTGGTGAAGACGGTCCTACTCATGAGCCTGTTGAACAACTTGCAGGTATCAGAACCATTCCTAATATGACAGTTTTCCGTCCTGCCGATGCAAAGGAAACTGCCGCCGCTTACACCGTTGCTATGAATAACGACGGTCCTACAGCAATCGTTCTTACCCGCCAGAACCTTCCCTTCTACGAAAACAGCGGCAAAGCTGCTTTAAAGGGTGGTTATATTCTTAAAGATTCCAAGAAAGCTACTCCTGACGTTATTTTAATGGCTTCAGGTTCAGAAGTTGAACAGGCTATGGGCGCAGCTGAGCTTTTAGCAAACGAAAACATTGATGCTCGCGTTGTTTCAATGTGCTCTATGGAACTTTTTGATAAGCAGAGTGAAGAATACAAGGAAAGCGTTCTTCCCAAAGCAGTTCGTGCAAGAGTTGCTGTTGAAGCCGCATCTTCTATGAGCTGGTACAAATACGTTGGTCTTGACGGCGCTTGCGTTTGCCTTGATCACTTTGGTGCTTCCGCTCCTGCAAACATTCTCTTTAAAGAATTTGGATTTACTGCAGAAAACGTTGCTGAAACCGCTAAAAAGGTTTTAGGTAAGTAATTTAAACGTTAGTAAAATAAAAAAGAACCGAAAATTCGGTTCTTTTTTTATTTGCTTTAA
>JAZNXV010000040.1:0-49566 GCA_045594045.1 Clostridia bacterium | reverse complement strand
GATGCTCTCGCACACAATCGGTGTATTTCTCAAACAGCTCTTTCTGCTCATCCGTCATGGTGGCTTTGAGCTTTTCTTCGTTCCTGCAAATCAGCTCCAATAGTTTCTTGTATTCTTTGTAAGATGATGTATCGTACTCGGACGGCTCGATATTGCCGTACCAAAATTCTTCAAGGATTCTCATACCGCATCCTCCTCGTAGATCATCTCACGCAAAACAATCTCCTCGGCTCGGTTGCGGATGCTGTTCATGGATCCAACCCACGCCATCTGATCGTGTTGCTTCATGTCCTCTGTCACGCCCTCAGATACCTTCATCTGCTCGATGATGAGTTCAAGGCGGCGCTGTGCCTGCTCGTTCAGATCAGCCAGATATGTCCACAGTTCGCCGCTGAGAACAAGGTCATTGAAACGGATAGGACGGTTCTTTTTGAGATAGTCTCTGTGCATACGCCCCCAACGACCAATAGGTCTGTTTTCTTCCGGTAAGCAAATATCGGGAATATAGTAATCACCACAACGAATATAGTTAAGTTCCTGCATCATATGTACCTCCAATAAGATTCAAACATTTTGTTAAAGATAGAAAAGGCGATACCTGGTTGTGAAAACCAAGTATCGCCAATTTTTCTTGTCGCACTCCTGTACGGCAGCTACCCTATGCCAGTAATGTTCTCATACTGTCTTATTGGAAGTTACCCCAGAGAAGTCTTTTTTATGTTAAAGGTATAAAATTTTGAAGGCGTCTGTTTTAGAGGCGCATTGCCTTTTGTGCGTTGCTTTTAAGTGCACAGTGCTTTTATACAGCGTTATTTAAGCACGGCTTCAACGCGGTAAATGGGCATGCCTAAATCGGTAAAGCGCTTTTCGTATTCGGTAACAATATTGCCTTCAAAATCAGATGCGTGCAAATCAAGGGAGATGTTTTTTAAATTAAAGCCGCAGGCAGAATACTGTTCAAGGGAAAATTCAAAAAAGTGCATATTATCTGTTTTTTGATGTATTTCCCCGTTCTTAACAAGATACATTTTGTACGTTTCTAAAAAACGCGAATGTGTAAGTCTGTGAGAAGCGTAGGTGTATTTAGGATAAGGGCAAGAAAAATTAAGATAAATTTTCTCTACGCTGTCAGGAGGTAGAAAACAAGGTAAAATTTCTGCGGCACAGTTTAAAAAGTGCACGTTTGTAATATTTTCTTCTCTTGCTTTTTTGCAGGCTTCAACTATAACGTTTTTGCTTACTTCAACAGCAATATAGCCTTTATCCTTGTTGCGTTTCGCCATTTCACAAATAAACGCACCTTTGCCGCAACCGATTTCAAGCTCAATTTTATCTGTACCCACAAGTGATTTTAAATCAAGATAATTTTTATGCTCAAGGGCTTTTTTAACATTAAGGTCAGGCTTTTCCATAACGGAAAGCAGATCGGGATATAAAGTAATAAAGGTATCTAAATTTCTCTTTTTGCGCATTCTCATAAACAAAAGTTCCTTAATTTTTTATAACGATGTATAACGGCTTAATAACGGCGCATTATTAAAACATAAATAATTATAGCAGAATACGCAGAAAATGGCAAAATAAAAAATAAAAAAAAGTTTCAAAAAAGTGTTGTCAAACTTATGTTGATTTGTTATACTTAATTTGTAATTAGAATAATTCTAAATCAAAAAATGAAAAGGAACTGCAATGACGTTTCAGCGCAAGCTTATATTAGATACAATTAAAGAAAACTGCTGTCACTTAAATGCTATTGAAATTTACGATATTGTTCGCAGCAAAAATAAAATTTCGTTAGCAACTGTGTATAACAGCTTAAACTATCTTGCTGATAACGGCTTCATAACTCGCATTTCTATAGCGGGGGAAGCCGACAGATTTGACGGCAACACGCATTTTCACCATCACGCAATATGCGATAAGTGCAAAAGCGTTATGGACGTTGAAACTAACGACGTTGCAAAGGAAATTGAAAAAAACTACGGTATAAAGGTAACGTCTTTAAGTTTTAATTTGCATTGTATATGTAAAAACTGTCAAAAAACTGATAAAAATAATTAACCTACATAAAATATGTAAGGTGAAAATAAAAAATTAAAATTATTTGGAGGAAAATTTTATGAATCTTAAGGGAACAAAAACAGAAGCTAATTTAAGAGCTGCATTTGCGGGCGAATCACAGGCAAGAAACAAGTACACTTATTTTGCATCAGTTGCAAAAAAAGAAGGCTATGAGCAAATTGCCGCAATCTTTTTGAACACTGCCGAAAATGAAAAGGAACACGCAAAGCTTTGGTTCAAGGCATTGGGCGGCTTAGGCACAACTCAGGCAAACCTTATTTCTGCAGCCGAAGGCGAAAACTATGAGTGGACAGATATGTACGCAGGTTTCGCAAAGGATGCTGAAGAAGAAGGCTTCTTTGCTTTAGCCGAGCAGTTCAGAAAGGTTGCTGCCGTAGAAAAGGCTCATGAGGAAAGATATCTTAAGCTTTTAAACAACGTTGAATTGCAGAAGGTGTTTGAAAAGTCAGAAGAAGTTATGTGGGAATGCCGTAACTGCGGCCACCTTGTAATCGGCAAAAAAGCACCTCAGGTTTGCCCCGTATGCGCACATCCTCAAAGCTTCTTTGAAATCAGAAAAGAAAACTATTAATTCAAATAATTTTTCGTAAAAATACGGAAAAACAACCCCCGCAAATTTTGCGGGGGTTGTTGATTTTATAAATAAAATTATAGGGCGTCTGCTGCTGTTTTTTTAAATTAAAACTTAAAAACAATAAACACAAAATTTTTAAATGACTAAATTTCCCAAGGCAAAAATAATTCTTCTGATTTTGAAAACTCTGCTTTTCCTAAAGTTTTTTCCGTAAAGAAAAGACAAACTGCATCAAAATCTTCTTCTTTAACGGCTAAAAATAAATTTACGGTATCTGAATATTCGATATTTTCAATTAAAATACGAACGTCTTTTTTTATAGTACTTTCAAGGCGGGAGTAGGTTGTATAATCAAGGCTGATCTGACCTTTGATGCTTGGCACCATCGTTTTTATGCCTGCATTATCCACAGCTCCTGCGGCAGAAGACGAATATGCCCGTGTTAGTCCACCTGCGCCAAGCAAAATACCGCCGAAATAACGGGTAACGGTAACAAGCACGTTGGTTATATCTTTTTTTATAAGCACTTGTAAAATAGGCTGACCTGCAGTGCCTTGAGGTTCACCGTCATCACTATAGCGCATAGCGCCTTTGTCTGCGCCTAAAACGTAAGCCCAACAACAGTGGCGCGCATCGGGATACGCCTTTTTTTCTTTCTGAATAAGCTCTGCGGCTTGTTGTTCGTTTTCTACAAAAAAGGCTTTTGCAATAAAGGTGGATTTATTTATAACCTGCTCAAAATCCCCTTGGCAAGATATAGTCTTATACATTAGTTAACTTTGATTTTCTGGTGAACCTTTTTACCCTTGTGCAAAATGAATTCACCTGCAGAAATTTTTTCTTCGGGAACGCAAGCGTTAACGTCGGAAATTTTAATTTCGTCAATGGAAACGGCACCGCCTTCAATTAAGCGCCTGCCTTCACCAATGCTCTTGGTAATACCGGCAGTTACAAGCAATTCGGTAACGCGTACGTTTACTTGTTCGGGCGATAATTCCATAGCAATCATATCAGCCTCGCTACCGCCGCCGAAAGCAGCTTTAGCGGCAGCCTGAGCTTTAATGGCATCTTCTTCGCTGTGCACGATTTTTGTAACTTCGAAAGCAAGGCGTTCCTTGGCTGCGTTTATGCGCTCGTCTTTATAAGCGCAAAGAGCTTCAATTTCGTCAAGCGGCATAAAGGTTAAAAGCTTTAAGCACTTTTCAACGTCAGCGTCGTCAACGTTGCGCCAATACTGATAAAATTCGTAAGGCGTGGTTTTTTCGGCAGAAAGCCATACTGCGCCGCCTGCAGTTTTACCCATTTTTGTACCGTCGCTCTTTGTTAAAAGAGTAAAGGTCATAGCAAAGGCGTCTTCCTGTTCCTTTCTGCGAATAAGGTCAGCACCGCCAAGCATATTTGCCCATTGGTCGTCACCGCCAAGCTCAAGCTTACAACCGTATTTTTGGTACAGCATTAAAAAGTCATAGCTCTGCATAAGCATATAACTGAACTCTAAAAAGGTAAGACCTTTTTCCATACGCTTTTTAAAGCATTCAAAGGTAATCATGCGGTTTACGGAGAAATATACACCGATATCGCGCATAAATTCAACAAAGTTTAAATTCAAAAGCCAATCGCCGTTATCAACCATAATGGCTTTGTCGTCAGAAAAATCAATAAACTTTGAAATTTGCTTTTTAAAGCATTCAACGTTATGACGGATAGTTTCTTTGGTCATCATTGAACGCATATCGCTTCTTCCGCTTGGGTCGCCGACAAAAGCCGTACCACCGCCGATTAAGCAAATGGGCTTGTGACCCGCTCTTTGCATATGTGCCATAGCCATAAGCACAAGAAAATGGCCAACGTGAAGGCTGTCGGCCGTTGGGTCAAAGCCAACGTAAAAAGGAACCTTTTCTTCTCCTAAAAGCTTGTATAAATCTTCCTCAAAGGTTATTTGTTTAACAAAACCGCGCTCTTTGAGAGTATCTAAAACATTCTGTGCCATTATAAAATCTCCTTGGATTTAAAATATATTATATTATAACGCTTAAAAAAGAAAATGGCAAGTCCATTTAATGCACAAATGCTTTCTCAAAAGCATAAAATAAACAAAAAGGAGGTTTTTTTATGCTTACAAGAAGATTTGAATACATAGTTCAGCCCGACGACACACTTTTTGGTATAGCGTTAAAATTTAATGTTCCCATAGATGCGTTAAAGGAATTAAATAATTTAGAAAATCCCGAACTGATTTACGTGGGGCAGGAAATTACCGTTCCCGTAAGTGAAGAGTTTTATCAGATTGCCCAATTGGTTAAAAGCCAGTGTATTTATCCCAATCCCGCGCAAAGCGTGAGCGCAAGCGCAAAAAATGAGGACGTAGGCGAAAAAAATATCGGTGCGAACGGAAAAGAAGGCTCGGCAGACGCTTTAAACAACGGGAAGGTTTCGGCGGTAGGTGCAAAGGCTGCTGTTACAGGCGGAAGCGGAGAGCAGAACTATTTTGAAAGCAACGAACAGTTTGACCCCAATATTCTTAATATAAATCGGCAGGGCGAGGAGACTCCCTTTGAAGCCCAGATTGACGGAATAAATGCTAACGGAAAAATGTTTTTAAAAAGGTATCGGGTGCGTAGGGGAGATACGGTATATTTGCTCGCTAAAGAATATAACACCACTACGGGAAACATTTTAGCGTTAAATCCACAAATAACCGACGTGAGAAACATTCCCATAGGCTCGGTAATAACAATTCCCATTCCGCCCAAAGAGGCAATAGTGTACGTTGTGCGTCCGGGGGATACTCTTTATAAAATTGCCAAGGCGCACAACACCACAGTAGAAGAAATCAGAAAATATAACTATCTTAAATCGGAGGACATTCTCTATCCGGGACAGCAGATAGTTATAGTGCGCTAACGCATATCGGCAAGCTTGAATAAGGCCTGAAACCGTTTTTACAGTATAAAGCCTAAGCAAAACGGTAAAAAATTAAAATTGTTTTTACGATGCCTTTTTTAAGGCATCTTTTTTTGTTTTAGCATCGAGGACTTGGGAAAGTGGTGTAAAAATTTTAACAAAAGAGAAATCAAAGGATTTTTTAGACAAGCAAGTTATTAAAATTTACAACGGATTTATAAAATATCAAATAAATATGTGATATACATAGCTTAAAGTATTTGCGTTTGGCACGTTTTTGTGGTATAATGATAAAAATTTATAATAGGGTAATTTATAAAAAAATACTTTTTTGATAAGAGGTGCTTAAAATGTTTTATGATGAGCTTGAACAATTTGACAGTGAGGTTTATGCCGCAAGCAAAAGGGAATTTGAACGCCAACAGTACAATATTGAGCTTATAGCAAGCGAAAACGTTGTATCAAAGGCAGTTTTACTTGCCGCCGGCACACCCTTAACTAACAAATATGCAGAAGGATACCCCGCAAAGCGTTATTACGGCGGCTGTCAGTATGTTGACGAGGTTGAAGAAATTGCCAGAGAGCGCGCTAAAAAGCTTTTCGGAGCAGAGCATGCTAACGTACAACCCCATTCAGGCGCAAGTGCAAACCTTGCAGTATTCTTTGCTTTGCTTAACCCCGGCGACACGGTTCTTTCCATGAGCCTTGCTGAAGGCGGACATCTTTCTCACGGTTCACCAGTAAACATTTCAGGCAAATATTTTAATATTGTTCCTTACGGCGTTGATGAAGTAACACAGACTATCGACTACGATAAGGTAGAAGCTCTTGCTCTTGAATGCAAACCCAAGCTTATTTTAGCAGGTGCATCTGCATATCCCAGAAAGATAGATTTTAAGCGTTTCAGAGAAATTGCCGATAAGGTAGGCGCTTACTTTATGGTAGATATGGCACATATTGCAGGTCTTGTTGCCGCAGGCGAGCACGAAAGCCCTGTGCCTTATGCTCACGTAACTACCACAACAACACACAAAACACTTCGCGGACCAAGAGGCGGTATGATTCTTTGCACTGAGGATTTGGCAAAGCAAATCGACAAGGCCATTTTCCCCGGAACTCAAGGCGGTCCTTTAATGCACATTATCGCTGCAAAGGCAGTTGCCTTCGGCGAAGCTTTAACAGATGAGTTTAAGGCATATCAGCACCAAATCGTTTTAAATGCTCAGGCTTTTGCCAACGCTCTTAAAAACGAAGGCTTTAGCCTTGTTTCAGGCGGAACGGACAACCATCTTATTTTAATTGACCTTCGTAACTTCAACGTTACGGGTAAGGCTTTTGAAAAGATGCTTGACGAAGTTCATATTACCGCAAACAAAAACGCTATTCCCGCCGACCCTCAAAGCCCCTTTATTACAAGCGGTATCCGCGTAGGAACACCCGCTGTAACAAGCCGTGGCTTCAAGGAAGAAGAAATGGTAAAAATTGCTCATTGGCTTAAGCTTATCGCAACCGATTTTGAAGGCAATAAGGATGCAGTTTGCGCTGAAGTAATTGAGCTTTGCAAAAAATTCCCTATTTACGAAGAAAAGTAATTTAAGCAACTAAAAAGGCAACGGAAAACCCGCTACCTTACAAAATAGAACGATAAAAGAATAAGGAGATTTTCCTATGGCAACATTTTTTAAAGAAGCTTCTCATACTTTTAATGAATACTTGCTTGTGCCCGGCTATTCCGACAGCAGTTGTATTCCCGCTAACGTAAGTCTTAAAACACCCCTTGTTAAATATAAAAAGGGTGAAGAACCTGCAATTTCAATGAACATTCCTATGGTTTCTGCAATTATGCAGTCCGTTTCGGGTGATAGGCTTGCTATTGCTCTTGCAAAGGAAGGCGGCGTTTCCTTTATTTACGGAAGCCAGTCTATTGAAGACGAAGCCGCTATGGTAGCTCGAGTAAAAGGTTATAAGGCAGGCTTCGTAAGCAGTGATTCCAATATCAGTCCCGACGCAACCTTGGCTGACGTTGTTGCTTTAAAGGAAGCAACGGGTCACTCAACAGTTGCCGTTACTGATGACGGTACACCCGGCGGTAAGCTTGTTGGTATTGTAACAGGCAGAGATTACCGCTTGAGCAGAATGAGCTTAGACCAAAAGGTTTCAAGCTTTATGACTCCTCTTGAAAAGCTGGTTTACGCCTACGAAGGCACAACCTTAAGCGAAGCAAACGATATTATCTGGGAAAACAAGCTTAATTCGCTTCCCATTATTTCTAAAGAAGGCAATCTTCGTTATTTCGTTTTCCGTAAGGACTACGAGCAACACAAAAACAATCCTAACGAGCTTTTAGATGCAAGCAAGCGTTACGTAGTTGGCGCAGGTATTAATACCCGTGACTATGCCGAGCGCGTTCCTGCTTTGGTTGAAGCAGGGGCTGACGTACTTTGTATCGACTCCTCTGAGGGCTATTCCGAATGGCAGAAGCTTACTATCGAGTTTATTCGCGCAAAATACGGTGACAAGGTTAAGGTTGGCGCAGGTAACGTTGTTGACGGCGAAGGCTTCCGCTTCTTAGCCGAGTGCGGTGCTGACTTTATTAAGGTAGGCATCGGTGGCGGTTCAATTTGTATCACTCGCGAAACAAAGGGTATCGGAAGAGGTCAGGCAACGGCGCTTATTGACGTTTGCAAGGCAAGGGACGAGTACTTTAAGGAAACAGGCGTTTACGTTCCCGTTTGCTCTGACGGCGGTATCGTTCACGACCACCATATTACTCTCGCACTTGCAATGGGCGCTGATTTCGTTATGCTGGGCAGATATTTCGCCCGTTTTGACGAAAGTCCCACAGCAAAAATCAACGTTAACGGCACGCTGATGAAGGAATATTGGGGTGAAGGCTCAAACAGAGCAAGAAATTGGCAGAGATACGATTTGGGCGGAGCAGGTAAGCTTTCCTTTGAAGAAGGTGTTGATTCCTACGTGCCTTATGCAGGTAAGCTTTCCGATAACGTTCGTCAAACCTTGGCAAAGGTTAGAAGCACTATGTGCAACTGCGGCGCTCTTAACATTGCTGACTTCCAGGATAAAGCAAAGCTTACGCTTGTTTCGTCTGTAAGTATCGTTGAAGGCGGCGCGCACGACGTTGTTCTTAAAAGCAAAAGAATGGATTAACGTCAGCTTATAAAGAACGGTTTAACGTTTACACATAAAATTAACATTGTTATAATAAAAAGGCGTACAGAATGCTCTGCACGCCTTTTTGTTTTTAAAATTATAGGTTAAAGAATCAAAGGTGTTTAACAAGCCATTTTGTGCATATACTACTAAAACAGAAAAATTCTGCAGTATTCAAGCAGGTATATTAAAGGAAACGTAGTAATGCAAATTGTGAAAAACAGCGTCCCTTGGCATAATGCCAATGAAAAAACGTCGGTAGTATTAAAAGGCAACGTTGGGCTTGATATTATAGGTGAAATTGCCGAAAAGGTACAAAGAGAGCAGGTGTTTAATACGGTGCTTGCCCGTATGGGCGAATGCAGCATTACAAGCGAATATTTAATAAGCTTCTGCTTTTTTGACGGTGATTTTTTAAATGCAAAGAGTCCTGATATTTTTAATGCTTTAAAGCAGGCTAAGGGTGTCAGAGGAAGTTTCGAAGTGTGGCTTATTTATAAGCAGGCGCGAAAGAACGATTTTCTGAAACAATGCTTTTGTGTTTTGTTTAATAAGCTGACGGAGAATTTTGATGTAGAAAACGGCAGTGTGCCTTGTGAGTACAGAGAAATTGACAGTTCGCGCACATTAAATGAATACGTATTCTTTTGCAGAGATATAAAGGCACTGGCGTTAATGGCAGAAGCTTTAGGTGAATACAAAACTGCCGATAAGCTTTTAAATTATTTTAACAAGCTGAAAACAGATTGCTTTGAAAGGTTTTTTAAGGAAGAAGCCTTTAAGGACGAAAATTTTTCGGCAAAATGCACATTTTTATATTTTGATTTAGTACCTTCCCACAGAAAAACAGTCTTTGCAGAGGAAATAAAAAATACTTTGGAAGAGCATTTAAACGAAGCTCACAAAAGTAGTGCTTTTACAGATGAAAGCACCCTTTGCGTTGCTCTTGCCGTAATGTGCGAGTATTCGTTTTGCAAGGAAGCCTTTGCTCTTTTAAAAAGGCAAACAGAGAGGCTCTTTAAAAAGGAAAATAAAAAAGGGCTAACCCAAACATCAGGGTTAACCGTAAATCAAAGGAGTGAATTTTGTGAGCTAACTCAAGAGCAGAGCCTTGCTTGCGCGCTGTCAGCGTTATTGTGTGAAAAGGTAGGCGGGATAGATACCAAGTGTTCATCAGACGGTTTTTCGCATATTGTGCTGTCACCGTGCTTTTTTAAAGAAATGGACGGCTTTGCCTGCCGTAAGGAAAGTGCCTACGGAAGCATAAGCGTAAATTGGGAAATTCAAAGAAACCGCGTTATATACAGTTTTAACGTGCCCAGAAGCACTACTCTTATTTTAAAGAACGGTTTAACAAAATCGTTTTTAGCAGGTGAATACAGCGAGCCTTGGGAGCTTGCCGATTAACCGCTTTAAAAAGTCAGATATATTATGGTTAAACGCCTTTTTATAATATTTGTACTCATGGAAGCCATTGCGAGCTTTTCGTTAAAGTGCTTGAGCTTTTGGTTATTAACAGCGTTGTTTACCCTTTGCGTTTGAATTTCTTTGGGGTAACACCGGTCATCTGCTTAAATGCCTTGTAAAAGCCGGACGATGACGAAAACCCGCATTGATATGCCGCGTCAAGAATATTAAGGGAGCTGTTTTCTAACAATTCAATTACCTTAAGTATGCGAATTCTTGTAAGATAATTCTGAAAGGTCATACCGCAGTATTTTGTAAATAAGCGTGAAAAATATGCAGGGGAAAGATAAAAGCGTCCTGCAACAGCTTCAAGAGTCAAATCTTCTCTGTAAGCGCTTTGTATATATTGCATAGCGTGCTCAACGGTGGTTTGACGCTCTTTTGCGGAAGGCATCTGATACGTAACGTTGCAGGCTTTTGCAATTTCTATACACAGCAAAGCAAGCTTGGCGCAAACGGCTTGGCGCAAAAAGAGCTCCTTGGAGTGCATTGAATTTAAAAGTGCGCAGAAACATTGGCTTATTGCAGGATAATTGCTGTGAGTGGAGGCAATAAGGTTATTAAAGCCCTCGGGGCGAAAGGAAAAAAAGCCGCAAACCTCTTGCAGAGGCATTAAAAATGCAGGCACGAAGCCAATTTGCTCGATGGTTACGAGAGGCGAGTTAAGGGCTTTTATGGAACGTAGGTCAGCACGGCTGAACAACAGAAAATCACCCTTGCTAAAGGTGACGGGAAAACCGTTGATTTCCCAAATTCCCTGCCCGTCAAGGATATGAACGATTTTTAATTCATCATAGCAATTAAGCTTGTCACGGTACCCTTCTTCAATATTTTTTGATTTATAGTAAAACAGTAGCGTGCCGTTGCTGTCTGTAAGCTGAAAAGGTTGATGCATAACAAACTCCTTTTTTCTTTAATTATAGCATAAAAGTGGAGAAAATGTCAATTTGCAAGGTAGAAAAACCTTGCTTTTTCGTTTTATAATTATTAAAGAAACTGTTTGAAGGAGTATAAACGTATGAGAAAAACAGAAAGCTATAATTTTGATTTAGTTGTTGTGGGCGGCGGAATGAGCGGCTTATGTGCGGCAATAGCGGCGGCACGTGGCGGCGCAAAAACCGCGTTGGTACACGCCCGTCCCGTTTTAGGCGGCAACGCTTCGGGAGAAATACGTATTCATATTTCAAGCGCAACCGACGGCGCACGTAAGCCCGAGCTTGAGGAAACGGGTATTCTTTACGAGCTTATGCTTAAAAACAAGGCACGAAACGATACTTATAATTACGACCTTTGGGATATGACACTCTTTGAAGTGGCTAAGGAACAGGAAAACTTAACGGTATTCTTAAATACTGTAATGTACGATGCCGAAAAAGAAGGCGATGAAATTAAGAAGATTTTCTGCTTCCAGGAAACCACCGAAAAAAATATAGATTTTACCGCCCCGCTTTTTGTTGATGCTACGGGTAACGGCACATTGGGTTATTTTGTTGACGCGCTTTACCGCACGGGCAGTGAAAGCAACGCAGAGTTTAACGAGCCTCACGCGCCAAGCGAGCCCAACTCCAACCGAATGGGCAACACCATTTTGTTCAGAGCCATTGACGTTGGTCACCCCGTTAAATTTACACCGCCCGCGTTTGCAAAAAAATTAACCGAAGAGGATTTGCGCTTTAGGGTGCATTCTGCGCTTCATAAAATGGATTATTCCCAAGCAGAAAATCCCGAGGATTACAAGCGCGTTTCCGCAACAAGCTCAAGCTGCAGTGATTACGGCTATTGGTGGATTGAGCTTATGGGTGACGGTGACGATATTATTTCAGATTACGAGGATATTCGCGACGAGCTTTTTGCATATTTCTACGGCGTGTGGGACCACATTAAAAACGGTGGAGAGCACGGTGCAGAAAATTATGATTTGCTTTGGGTAGGCACTCTTCCCGGCACGCGCGAAAGCAGAAGACTTATGGGCGATTATATCTTTAACGAAAAGGATATTTGGGATCAGCGCATTTTTGACGACGCCGTTTGCTATGGCGGCTGGGGTGTTGATTTACATATTCCTACGGGTATGCGAGATTTAGACCATCTTCCCAGCGAGGTATGGAATTTCCCCGGATATTATACAATACCTTACCGTTCATATTATTCAAAGAACGTTTCAAATCTTTTTATGGCAGGCAGAGATATTTCCTGCTCACGAATGGGACTTGCATCAATCCGTATTATAGGCACCTGCGCTTTGGGCGGGCAGTCTGTAGGAACAGCCGCAGCATTGTGCGTTAAGTACGGCTTAAAGCCCGGAGAGCTTGGCGCGAGGATTACGGAGCTTCAGCAACAGCTTTTAAAAGACGACGTTTTTCTTCCGGGTTTTGTAAATTCAGACGAAAAAGATTTGGCACGAAAAGCTCAAGTCAAGGCTTCCTCCTATGAAGGTGAGCGCACGCCCGAAAAGGTTATCGACGGAATTTCAAGAGATTTTGAAGGAATAGCGCACAGCTGGAAAAGCGCACCCTTATCAGATAAAAAAGAATGGCTTTCGCTTGCTTGGGAAAAGCCTGAGCAGATTTCTCAGGTGCGGTTGACGTTTAACAGTAATTTTAATTATGCAATTCGTTGTACCATGGCACCTAAGCGGCAGGCACAACAGCGTATAGGCGTTCCACCCGAATTAGTTAAAGATTATACGCTTCGCTTTTTCCGTAACGAAAAAGAGATATTAACTAAAACGGTTACAAATAATATTCAGCGCTTTAACGTTGTTGATATTGAGCCTATTGAGTGCGATAACATTAAAATAGAATTTAATTCAACCAACGGCGCAGATTGCGTTGAAGTTTTTGAAGTGCGAGTGTATTAATAAAAAAAGGTGGTTATCTGCAAACAGATAGCCACCTTTAAATTTTTTGGCAAATTATTTTATAACCTTGAAATAAACAAGCAATGATACGATAATACCGCCGATAGCAAAAAGGTCAACGATAGTTCCTGCTATCTTTAAAATTAAGCCTACAAGCAAGCCGATAACGGGAATCCAACCGAGAAGAGTTCCGATAAGCCAGCCAACCAAAGCACCGATAACTAAAACTACAACGTAGAAAATAAGGGCGCTGATAAGCTTGCTTTTCTCGTCTGATGCAAATGCACGGGGAAATAATTTCTTTAAAATATCCATTTCTTTCATCTCCTTAATATATATTTGCGCTTTTAAGCGAATACTGAATATTTTCATTTATATTATACAACTATACAGCTCTAAAAGCAATAAAAAAATACAAAAAATAACGCTTTTGCTAAAAAACAAAAGCGTTAAAATTTTAATTTGGAAAGAATAATCAATCCTTAAGAGCGTATTCGATTGTGCAAAGCTCTTGGTCTGCCTTTTGCAAGCGGAGCAAGCAAGCATCGGCATTTTTAAGCTCTACGGGAAGCGAGGAAACGTTTTCGCAGATAAGCTTTTGCTTACCGTCGTTCTTATCAACAACGTAAACGTTGTAGTTGCCCTTAAGCTTGAACTCCGTCTTTAATTCCTTGGTAAAGTCGCGGTTCAAAATCATAAGATAGTCGTTGCCGTAAGCATCGGAAAGCTCACCGATGGAAACTCTTGCAGGAAGAGCCTCGCAATCCAAAAGCTCGCTCTTGCAAATGCAATCTGCCAAATCGTTGATATAAGGTGCGTTGCTTTGCATAATTTCGTCACTGTGGAATACGTAACGGCTTTCAAGAGCCATAAGAGTATCGCCCCAGTTTTTAAGTTGACGGTGCATTTCTTTTTGGTCTTCAAAGTAAATAGCTTTATCGCCGCTCTTTTCGATAACGGCGCCGTCAGCAGCAGTGTAGTGCTGTAAGCCCTTTGTACCGTACAAAAGAGCACCGTAAATCATAGCACGAACCATATCGTAGCTGAAAGGAACAGTTAAATCATATACTCTGCAGCCCTGATAATAGAACCACATAGGCATATCGTACTTTTTGGCAAGCTTGCGCATTAAACCAAGGTCGCACCACATTTTTGTTTTATCAAGCTCTGCGCCTTTATCGTCCAAACCAATGGGGTAATAGTCAAGAGAAAGTACCGGGGGATCCATAACGGTAACGTATTTCTCAAGGTATTCGGCAAACTTGCCGTTTTTCCAAGTGTAATCTAAATTGTAGCTGGGGATAGCAACGGTAAAAAGAAGCTTTTCAGGAGCATATTTTTCGAGCATATCGCATTGGCGACGCGCTTCTTCAAGCTCGTTATCGTGATATGGCTCGTCCCAAATATAGAAGCCGATGGTGTGCTTCTTATCCTTTAAATCTTCGCAGAGCTGTTTAGGAACTTCTTCGCCAACCTTGCGGTCAACGTATTTCTCCTGCATGCCTGCCATAATTGTGAAATCCTGGAAGATAAGGTCAAGACCGTATTTTTCACAGTATTTAACAGCGTCAAAGGCTTGCTCGTGGGAAGCCCAACCAAGCTCAACCATATTGAAGCCGGCTTCCTTAAGGTTAATTATTGATTTTTCCATATCCGCGGCATTGCACTGGAAGGTGGAAAAAACGTAATCCTTCTGCTTCCAAACAAACCTTTTGTTTCCTAAAGGAAAGCGGTCTAAAATAACATTTTTCATAAAAAAACCTCCGAATTTGTTTTATCTTGAATATTATACCACATAAAAAAGCAAAGTCAATACTTACCCTGCGGAAAAAACGCTAAATATTTTAAAATTTGCGCTATTTGAAATAAGATTGACAAGTTGCTTCGCAGTTGTTTTCGGGGGTTTTTGTATTAAGTACGATTTTTTTGTTTAAGCAAAGCGGAGAAATGCACAAACGTTGTTTTTTTAGTTGATGCAAACCTTTTTAAAACTCAAAGCACCCATTAGATAAAGAAATCTGTTGCGAGTTAGTAAAAATAGGGGTATAATATAAATAACTTTAGCGTCCTCAAAGGCAGGCGCAATGTTGAGAGGTTTATATGTATAAAATTGTTCGCAAAAAAGTATTAAATCCTACTGTAACTCAAATGGAAATCGAAGCGCCTCTTGTGGCAAAAAAAGCGTTGCCGGGTCAGTTTATCATTTTGCGCGTAGATGCTTCGGGAGAGCGAATTCCTCTGACGGTTGCAGGCTGTAATAAAGAAGAAGGTACGGTTAAAATTATTTTTCAGGTAGTAGGTGCTACCACAGCCGCCTTAAACAATAAAAGCGAAGGCGAATATATTCAGGATTTTGTAGGTCCGTTAGGCGTTAGTACAGAAACTGAAAATATCGAAAAGGTTTGCATTGTAGGCGGCGGTGTAGGTTGTGCTATTGCTATGCCCGTTGCTGAAGCCTTTTATAAAAAAGGCGCAAGCGTAAAAAGCATTATAGGCTTCAGAAATAAAGATTTGGTTATTTTGGAGGAAGAGTTTTCTGCCTGCAGTACGGAGCTTACAATAATGACTGACGACGGCAGCTACGGCAGAGAAGGCAACGTAACCGTTCCTTTAAAGGAAGCGCTTGAAAGGGGCGAAAGGTTTGACCGCATTATTGCAATAGGTCCTCTTGTAATGATGAAGTACGTCGTTCTGACCGCCAAGGAATTTAACGTTCCCGTAACGGTTTCAATGAATCCTATTATGATTGACGGCACGGGTATGTGCGGCGGCTGTCGCCTTACTTTGAACCGTAACGGAGAGAAAATCACAAAGTTCGCCTGTGTTGACGGTCCTGATTTCGACGGGTACGAGGTTGATTTTGACGATGCTATGTCCAGGGCGTCAATGTACAAGAGCTTTGAAAGGCACGCCTTTGAAGAAACGTGCAATTTAATGAAGAAGGGTTAAGTGAAAACAAAATGGCTATTATACCTAAAAAACACGAAATGCCGAATCAAGAGCCTCAAGAGCGTGCACGTAACTTTAAGGAGGTTGCCCTCGGCTACAGTGAAGAAATTGCAATTGCGGAAGCACAGCGTTGCATAGAATGTAAAAATTCACCTTGCATAAGCGGCTGTCCCGTAAATATAAATATCCCCGGTTTTTTGTCATACGTTAAAAAGGGCGAATTTGAAAACGCCTACGCAGAGATTACAAAATCCTCGTCATTACCTGCCGTGTGCGGCAGAGTTTGTCCCCAAGAAACTCAATGCGAAAGCAAATGTACCATGGGCATTAAATTTGAGCCTGTGGGTATAGGCAGAGTAGAGCGCTTTGTTGCCGATTGGCACAATGCAAACGATTTAGGTCAGGCAGAAGATGTAAAAAGAAATGGTCACCGCGTTGCCATTGTAGGCTCGGGCCCTTCGGGTCTTACCTGCGCAGGCGATTTGGCGCGCAAGGGCTATGACGTTACTGTGTTTGAAGCCTTGCATACAGCCGGAGGCGTGCTTGTTTACGGCATTCCTGAATTCCGCTTGCCAAAGAGCATTGTTGCCAAGGAGGTAGAGTCCTTAAAAAAGCTTGGGGTAAAAATCGAAACAAATATTGTTATAGGTAAAACCTTGACTGTTGATGAGCTTCTTGAAGACGGCTTTGAGGCTGTTTTTATAGGCTCGGGCGCAGGCTTGCCTAACTTTATGAATATTCCGGGTGAATCTCTTAAGGGCGTTTATTCCGCCAATGAGTTTTTAACAAGAAGCAACTTGATGAAGGCTTATGAAAGTAATTCGCCAACGCCCATTATGAAGGAAGGTAAGGTAGCGGTTGTGGGCGGCGGAAACGTTGCTATGGACGCCGCAAGAACTGCCCTTCGTTTAGGTGCGGAAAAGGTATATATTATTTACCGTAGGTCTATGGAGGAACTTCCTGCAAGGCGCGAAGAGGTTGAGCACGCCATTGAAGAGGGCATTGAGTTCAGATTGCTCAACAATCCCGTAGAAATTTTAGGCTACAGTAATCCTGAAAATCCCCGTGACGAAAGAAACGGCTTTGTAAACGGAATTAAATGCGTAAAAATGGAGCTGGGCGAGCCCGACGAAAAGGGTCGCCGCAGACCTAAAGCTATAGAAGGCAGTGAATTTGTGCTTGACGTTGATACCGTAATTATGGCAATAGGCACTTCGCCGAATCCCCTTATTAAAAACACTACGGCAGGATTGGAAACGCAAAAGTGGGGCGGCATTGTTGTTGATGAAGAAACGTGCAAAACCTCGCGGGATAACGTCTATGCCGGCGGTGATGCAGTAACGGGTGCCGCAACGGTAATTTCTGCAATGGGCGCAGGTAAGACTGCCGCAAAAGCCATTGACGAAATTCTGCAGGGTAAAAATAACTAACGAGCAGGCGGCTATCGTGAAGATGTATTTGCGCAATCTGTTTTGTGTAGCTAATAAAAGCAATAAAATAAAAGCGGGCTTAAAACTGCTCGCTTTATTTTAATTTGTTGCAGTAAAAATATGTGGTATATTGGCATAAATTGTTACTTTTTATACGCTTGACATGAACAAAATATTCGGTTATAATTCCGTTAGTCATGTATTGCGTGAGCTTTTACAATGCTTTGGAAACGTTTAACCAAGGCGCTTTTTAGTATAATAAGCCACAAAAAAAGGAGCTTTTATGAAGAAAATAATCGCGGCAGTTCTTATGCTTATGCTTATTGTAACGGCTTGTGCCTGTGCATCTCAAGCGCCTGCACCAACGCCTACAAGCGAAGCAGCTCTTGCCACACCTACGCAAACACCTACACAAGTCCCCACAGAAGTCCCCGTAGAAACGCCCACCTTGGAGCCAACTACAACGCCTACCACGGCACCAACGCCTGAACCTACACCTGTTATTGATATTACAAAGACAAAGACCATGTACGTTACCGGCTCAAGCGTTAACGTCAGGGCGGAAGCTTCTACAAACGCCCCTATAGTAAAAACCGTTAAATACGGTGCGGAAATTCAGGCTTATACCCAAATAGGCGAATGGTACGCAATTAAGCACGGAACCAATAAAATAGCATATATCTACGGCAAGTATATAAGCGAAACAGCACCTGCACCGAAAACACCCGTAGCGCTTCCTACTCAGAAGCCTTCGGATCACGTTTACAAAAGCTCTATAGATATTAACGATAACGTTTTTTTAGATGCTCTCGAATATACAGGCTACAACTTGGCTAAGCACCGTGCCGACGGCAATATGTGGGTATTTATTTTAGGTAAGTACAAGCAGGGGTTAGGATACCTTTCGGGGTTAGGCTACGATTACGGTGCTTCTACAGGATACGAAACAAACGCTGAAGGCAAGCCCGATATTGCCCGCTTTAAGAAAAAGGGCGGACTTGTTTGCGCTTCATATCTTACATACGTTTATTTTAACTATCTTCCCAACGTTGCGGGAATTGATACTTCCTTTTTAACAAGACCTGAGTATCCCTGCTCGGCACAATCCTGGCGCCTTGCCGCAAGAGATTGGGTAGCAAAAGGCTATTCACGTAAAATTTCCTTTACCGCAAAAAGATACTCAAGCGGTAACGTTAGCTTTTCACCCAGCGAGGATATTCCAATCGGTTCGGTAGTTGTGTTCAAGGTTTACGGTGCATCAGATTCTTCTGCCGCCCGTCACGTAACGCTTTATGCAGGCTATGCAGGCGGATATCATTGGCTTACCCATGTTGGCAATGAGCGCGGTCCCGAAATGATAACTATCGAAAATATGGGATTTGGCAGTACACCTGAAATTCCCGTAGAAGTAATTACACCGCCCATCGACTTTTCAAAATACGTAAAATAAAACGTCATTTTAAAAAGAGGTTAGTTTAATATTAACGAAAAAAGGCTTTTAAAATTAAAAAAGCCTTTTTCTTTTAATTAAATTTGACAAAACACAGTTTTTATGTATAATAAACTATGCTTGTTGCGTTTTATAATGCACATCAAGCACTTAAACGGAGACGTATCGAAGTGGTCATAACGGGGCTGACTCGAAATCAGTTTGCGGGCAACCGCACGCGAGTTCGAATCTCGCCGTCTCCGCCAAAATTAAGGAATCATACCTTTGGTGTGGTTCCTTAATTTTTTGTGGTGGTGCGAGGTCGAACGTAGTTCGTCGAAGCAGTTCAAAATGCGCGACAGCATTTTGAAACTGTGAAGTCTCGAGCAACGCAGATTTTACGCAACCGTTCGGAACGGTCGGAAAATCAAGGGGCGCAGAGTATCTCGCCATAAAATCACAGCACAATAATTATTAGGATTACGGTTGTTTTCTTTTGCATTGACAGCATAACATTTTAGACTATAATATTTTTACAAGGATGCTTTCGTCAGGCGTTTCGGACGTAAGCTGCGGGTTATCATGTTCAGCAGTCGAACTTCTTGTGCAAAGAACTTCCATTGGGGCTTAGGGCTTTCACTACGGCATGTAAAGTCCGTGGGGTGAAGGTTGTTTTATTTTGCTTTGGACTCCTTGAAGGTTTTATCCTTCAAGGAGTTTTTTCATAAAAAATCAGCAGAAAAGGAATCGCTTTTCTGCTGGCTTTAATGTATTTTTGAATAAAAGCTGTAATCGATCAAAGGTGCAGTACACGTTCTTTTATCTCTTGCGTTCTGCCTTGGTTCCAATACTGTGTGCCGATATATCCGCAGGTACGGCGGGCAACGTTCATTTTGCTTTGGTCGGTGTTTTTGCAGTTGGGGCAGGTCCAAACAAGCTTGCCGTCGGCATCTTCTTCAATTAGAATTTCACCGTCATAGCCACAGCAGGAGCAATAATCGCTCTTGGTGTTAAGCTCGGCATACATAATGTTATCATAGATGAATTTCATTACTGCCAGCACGGCGTCGAGATTGTTTTGCATGTTCGGTACCTCAACGTAGGAAATTGCACCGCCGGGGGAAAGTGCCTGGAATTTTGCTTCAAGCCTAAGCTTGTCAAAGGCGTCAATAGGTTCGGTAACGTGCACGTGATAGCTGTTTGTAATATAGTTTTTATCTGTTATTCCCTTAATTATGCCAAAACGCTTTTGCAGACATTTTGAAAATTTATACGTTGTGCTTTCTAAAGGTGTTCCGTAAAGGGAATAGTCGATATTTTCTTCTGCCTTCCATTTTGCAGTATATTCATTGAGCTTTCGCATAATTGCAAGGCCTAAAGCTTCGCCTTCCGGCTCGGTTAATTTTTTGCCGTTAAGAGCATACACGCATTCCCATAAGCCTGCATAGCCTAACGAAAGTGTTGAGTATCCGCCGTGCAGGTACTTGTCGATGGTTTCGCCTTTCTTTAAGCGAAGAAGGGCGCCGTGCTGCCACAAGATAGGTGCGGCGTCGGAAAGAGTGCCTGAAAGACGCTCATGGCGTGCCTGGAGTGCGCGGTGGCAAAGCTCCATACGCTCGTCAAAAATTTGCCAGAATTTTTCCATATTGCCCTGGGCGGAAAGACCGATATCCACAAGGTTTACCGTTACAACGCCTTGGTTAAAGCGCCCGTAATATTTAGGCTTTCCGTTTTCGTCGATATAAGGGGTTAAAAAGCTGCGGCAGCCCATACAAGTGTAGCAATTTCCGTTGCCGTTTTTATCAATCTTGTTTTGAAGCATAATTTTTTCCGAAATATAATCGGGCACCATTCTCTTTGCGGTGCATTTTGCCGCAAGCTTTGTAAGATAGTAATACTTGCTGTCGGGGTAAATATTATCTTCTTCAAGCACGTAGATAAGCTTGGGGAAGGCGGGGGTAATCCATACGCCCTGCTCATTTTTTACGCCCTGATAGCGCTGGTGAAGAGTTTCTTCAATAATCATTGCAAGGTCGCGCTTTTCAGCCTCGTCCTTTGCTTCGTTAAGATACATAAACACCGTAACGAAGGGAGCCTGACCGTTTGTTGTCATAAGCGTTACAACCTGATACTGTATAGTTTGAATACCGCTGCGAACTTCTTCTCTCAGGCGTGCTTCGGTAATTGCTGCGAGCTTTTCTTCAGCAAGAGTTTCGCCGATTTGGTCCATCTCCTTTTGAATTTGCGTGCGGATTTTTCTGCGGCTGATATCAACAAAGGGGGCAAGGTGCGTCAAGCTTATGCTTTGACCGCCGTATTGGCAGGAAGCAACCTGTGCAATAATCTGTGTTGCAATGTTGCAGGCGGTGGAAAAGCTGTGAGGTTTTTCGATTAAAGTACCGCTGATAACAGTGCCGTTTTGAAGCATATCCTCTAAATTAACAAGGTCGCAGTTGTGCATGTGCTGGGCAAAATAGTCGGCATCGTGAAAGTGAATAATGCCTTGCTCATGGGCTTCGACAATATCCTTGGGCAAAAGAATTCTACGGGTAATATCCTTGCTTACCTCGCCTGCCATATAGTCGCGTTGAACGCTGTTTACGGTGGGGTTTTTGTTGGAATTCTCCTGCTTAACCTCTTCGTTATTACATTCGATTAACGATAAAATCTGATCATCCGTAGTGTTGGATTTTCTTACCATAGCGCGAGTGTAACGGTAGGTAATATAGTTTCTTGCAACGTTAAAGGCGCGCTGATTCATAATCTGGTCTTCAACCATATCCTGAATTTCTTCAACGCTCAAGGAACGGTTCATATTAAGAGCCGCACTTTCAACGTCCTCCGCTATGCGCTTGATTTGAACGGGCGTCATTCTTAAGGTGGGAACAACGCTTTCGTTCGCTTTGGTAATAGCTGTTATTATTTTTTGCGGGTCGAATACGGCTTCGGCACCGCTACGCTTGATTATTTTCATATCGTACCTCTGATAATTAGTTTATTTTAAGTGGGAACGCATATTGGTTTGCGTTTTTTCTTGCGTACCATCGCAGAGATAGTGTAACAAAATCTTGTGTGCTTGTCAACAAGAAATTACTATATATAGTACTTTTTGCGGAAAAAATTTATTTTGGATAGAGAAAGCTGACAAGGGGGCACTTAAACAGCACCTTAAAAACGCTTAAAAACGGCTGCAACACGGCTGTGTTTAATAAAAACCGATGAAAAAAACTATAAAAAACCCAATTTTTTCAAAAATAGTGTTTGCAATTTTCATTTATATATGTTATTATACAAGTGTAATACTTCTTGGAGAGTGGGCGAAAATCCCACTCTTGCTTTTTGAAAGAGGGTTTTTATGGCTGATATAGCATATTTGGCAGGCTTGGCTGCCGAAAAAATTATCACAGATATGGGCTTTGAAATGGCCGACGTGGAGTACGCCCGTGAAGATGGGCAAATGTGCCTTACGTATTATATCCGTTCGAAAAACGGAGTGAACATTGATGATTGCGAAAACGTTTCACGCGCCATAGACGAAGCAGTGGAAAATGCCGATCCTACAGGCGGCAGGCCTTACTGTCTTTGCGTGAGCACCTGGGGTGACAGGGCGCTGAAAAAGCAAAGCGATTTTGAATTTTTCAATAATACAGAGGTTGAGGTTAAACTCAAAAAGGCTCTTGAAGGCAAGAAAAAAAAGTTTGTTGGCATTTTGCAGGGCGCTGACGAAGGTAGCATTACCGTTGCGCTTGACGGTCACGAGCTTGTGTTTGAAAAGAATAACGTTGAATTTGTCAGACCGTATATCGGTTTTTGATTAACTAACAAATATGAGCCGCAACAGCGGCGGAAATGGAGAAAATAATGAATTCGGAACTTATTACTGCAATTAAAATGCTTGAAGAAGAAAAGGGCATAGATGCGCAAATGCTCTACGAGTCTGTTGAACTGGCTATGGTTTCTGCCTATAAGAAGGTGCGCAATTTCGGCGATGCCGCTACAGTGGTTGCACATATGGACAGAGAAACGGGCGACGTAAGATGCTACATCGTTAAAACTGTTGTGGAGGACGTTTACGATAACCTTCTTGAGATTTCTCTTGAAGATGCAAGGGCGATTCGTCCCGACGCACAGCTTGACGAAACTGTTGAGGTTGAGGATACACCTGAGGATTACGGCAGAATCGGTGCTCAAACAGCGCGTCAGGTTATTACACAGCGCTTGCGCGAAGCAGAAAAGGGAAAAATGTATTCCGAATACGTTGATAAAGCAGGCGAGCTTTTAACCGGAATTATTCAAAGACAGGAAAACGGATACGTTTACGTAGATCTCGGCAAGCTTGAGGGTGTTATTCCGCCTAAAAAGCAAATTGAAGGCGAACAGTATATTCCCGGAGAGCGCATAAAGGTTTACGTTTCCGAAACCAAGAAAATGCAGGGAAGCTCAACAATTATCGTTTCCCGTACCGACCAACAGCTTATTAAGCGCTTGTTTGAACTTGAGGTACCCGAGATCGCTGATGGCACGGTTGTTATTAAAGCAATTTCCCGTGACCCCGGTTCAAGAACGAAAATTGCCGTTTATTCCGAAGAGACTGACGTTGATCCGTTAGGTGCCTGCGTTGGTCCTAAGGGTAGCAGAGTTGCTAATATTGTTAATGAAATAAACGGAGAAAAAATTGATATAATTAAATGGAGCGAGGATCCGGTAACTTATATCGCCAATGCTCTCAGTCCTTCAAAGGTATTGCTTGTTCGTATTGACGAGGTTGAGCCCAAGAAGAGAGCAACGGTTGTCGTTCCTGACGACCAGCTTTCATTAGCTATCGGTAAGCGTGGTCAGAATGCAATGCTTTGCGCAAAGCTTACCGGCTGGAACATTGATATTAAATCCGAAAGCCAAGCAAAAGATTTAATTGATGCAGAGGATGAGGATATTGAAGAATAAAAAAATACCTATGCGTATGTGTGCTGGCTGCAGAGAATCAAAGCCCAAGGCTGAGCTTGTACGCATTGTAAGAACGCCTGATGGCAGTATAAAGCTTGATTTAACGGGAAAAATGTCAGGAAGAGGCACGTATATTTGTTACAATAAGGAATGCTTTGAAAAAAGCATAAAGACCAAGGCTCTTTCACGTGCGCTGGACGCACAGATTGACGAAGCCGTTGTTAAGGCGTTGGAAGAGGAGATAAATGAAAAACGCACCTGAAAGTCAAAAACTGTTATCCTATCTGGGCTTTGCTACGAAAGCAGGCAAGGCAGTTTCGGGTAGCGGTGCGGTGGAAAGCGCTCTTAAGGCAGGCAAGGCAAAGGTAGTGCTTGTTTCTTCCTTCGCCGGCGAAAACACACTTAAACATTTTTCTGATATGGCAAGCTTTCGGGAGGTTCCGTTTTTTGTTGTGGAAGGGGATAACCTTGGCAACGCGGTAGGCAAACCCGAAAGAAAAACAGTATGTATTACAGATAATGGCTTTTCTGAAGCCGTATTAAAAGAGATAAACCTGAATATTGGGGGTTAAAAAATGAGTAAAGCATCAGAAATTTTTGATTCAAGCAAAGAACTGCTTGAAAAAATATCACAGGCAAAGAAAGTGCTTGAAGAACAAAAAAATGCGTTGAACGAAAAGGGCAATGCATTGAAGCAAGCACAGGATGCTAAACGCAAGGAGCAAGAAAGGCTTGAGCAGGAGCAGGCTCGCATTGAGTATGAAAAAATGCGTGCTGAGGAAGAGGCCAAGGAAATCGCCAAGGCAGAGGTGGAAGCAAAAAAGGCTGAAGAAAGCAAAATGCAGGCAGAGAAGGCTGTTCAGGAAAAGAATGCACCCAAAGAAACTGAAAATGCAAAGGAAAAGGCTTTCGAGGGTAAAAAACCTGCACAGAAAGAAGCCTTTGATAAAAAGAGCGACGGCGGCTTTAAAAAACCCAACAGCGACGGTTATCAGAATAACCGTGACAGAAGGGACGGCGCAAACCAAGGTCAAAGGGGCTTTAATAAGAACCGCGACGACAAGTCTAATTACGAAGATAGAGGCAGAGCGCCCAGAGACAGCCGTGACAGAGGCGATAGCAGAGATAATCAGAGAAAGCCGCAGCAAAACCGTGTTGCAGCCGTTCCTGCTATGCCCGTTGCAGAAAAGGAACGAGTAAGCAATTACGATCCTAACAAGCGTTCGTACCGTAAAAATCACGATAATGAACAGCAGCAACCCAAGAATTCTAAAAAGGAAAACGCCAAGAGAAATCAAAGCTACGTAGGTGATGATGAAGATTTCTTCCGTGTGCGTAAGCCTAAAAAGGATAAAAAAGAACCTAAAAAGGTTATTGAGCCCATTGTTATCGAAAGTGCAGTAATGACTACTGAAAATATCGGTATTAAGGACTTGTCCGAAAAATTAGGCAAGCCCGCCGCTGATATTGTTAAAAAGCTTTTCTTAATGGGAATAATGGCTACGGTTAACCAGGAAATTGATTATGAAACTGCATTTATGGTAGCTTCTGAATACGGTATCGAGCTTGAACAAAAGCTTACAAAGACCTTTGAGGACACCCTTGCTGACGTTAACGACGAAGGCGATACAAACGGCGAAGGATATATTACAAGACCTCCCGTTGTTACCATTATGGGTCACGTTGACCACGGTAAAACGTCACTTTTAGACGCTATCCGTCACGCCAACGTTACAGCAGGTGAAGCAGGCGGCATTACTCAGCATATAGGTGCTTATCAGGTTTCCCTTGACGGTAAAAAAATTACCTTTATTGATACCCCCGGTCACGAAGCATTTACTTCAATGCGTGCCCGCGGTGCTCAGTTAACGGATATTGCAATTTTAGTAGTTGCCGCTGATGACGGTGTAATGCCTCAAACTATTGAGGCTATTAACCACGCAAAAGCCGCAAACGTACCGATTATTGTTGCAATCAATAAAATGGATAAACCCACAGCCGACCCCGACAGAGTTAAAACAGAGCTCACTCAGCACGGTATTGTGCCTGAAGATTGGGGCGGAGATACGATTATAGTTCCCGTTTCTGCATATACTAAAGAAGGTATTGATAAGCTTTTGGAAATGATTCTTCTTGTAGCAGAGGTAGAGGATTATAAGGCAAACCCCGATTTAATGGCACGCGGTGTTATTATCGAAGCCCGTCTTGATAAGGGAAGAGGTCCCGTTGCAACGGTGCTCGTTCAAAACGGAACTCTCCACGTGGGTGATACAATCGTTGCAGGTACTGTGTTTGGCAGAGTACGTGCTATGATTAACGATAAGGGCGAAAAGCTTACTGAGGCAGGTCCCGCAACATCCGTTGAGGTTTTAGGCTTTAACGAAGTGCCCAACGCAGGCGATCAGCTTTACGCAACTGAAGATGATAAGCTTTCCCGCCAGGTTGCCGAGGAACGCCGCGACAAGCTTAAGATTGCCGCCGCAACCGCAAAGGCAAAGGCTTCCCTTGACGATTTGTTTGCACAAATTCAAGAGGGTGAAATGAAGCAGCTCAACCTTATTATTAAGGCTGACGTTCAAGGCAGTGTTGAAGCGGTTAAGCAGGCGCTTGAAAAGCTTTCCAATGAAGAAGTTAAGGTTTCTGCAATTCACGGTGCGGTAGGTGCTATTACAAGCTCCGACGTTACCTTGGCACAAGCCTCAAACGCTATTATTATCGGCTTTAACGTTAGACCCGATTCTACTGCAAGAACTCTTGCAGAGCAGGAAAAAATTGATATCAGACTTTATCGCATTATCTATGACGCGGTTGAAGACGTTGAAAAGGCTATGAAGGGTATGCTTGCACCTGAATTTAAGGAAGTTATTTTGGGTCACGCAGAGGTTCGTCAAACCTTCAAGGTTCCCGGTCACGGTACTGTTGCCGGTAGCTACGTTGTTGACGGCAAGATTACCCGTTCAAGTAAGCTTCGTTTGCTTCGTGATAACATTGTTATCCACGAGGGCGAAGTAGAGTCACTTCGTCGCTTTAAGGACGACGTTAAAGAGGTTGCAACGGGCTACGAATGCGGTATTGGTATCCAAGGCTATAACGACATTAAGGAAAATGACGTTATCGAAGCCTTCATCATGGAAGAAATCGCAAGATAAGGAGTTTTTATGCAATATAAACGTTCCGATAGGCTGGGGCTTGAAATTCAAAAAGCTCTTGCCGATATTATAAGAGGCGACCTTCACGACCCGAGAGTATCTTCTCTCGTGAGTATCGTTAAGGTTGAGCTTTCAAATGATTTGCAGTATTGCAAGGCATTTGTAACTGTTTACGGCTCTGATGAAGAAAAAGAGAATACTTTTATAGGGTTAGAAAAAGCAAAGGGCTTTATAAAACGCCAGCTTTCTGACAGAATCAAGGTGCGCAAAATGCCCGAAATCACCTTTGTGCCTGACGATTCTATTGCCTACAGTATTCACATCAGCGAAATTTTAAACAAAATTAAAGAGGAAGAAAAATGAAACAGCTTGCAGAGTTTATTTTAAAAAATGATAATTTTGCTGTTATTTCACACGTTTCACCTGACGGCGACACTATGGGAAGTGCCGCCGCACTTCTTTATGCTTTGAAAAAATTAGGCAAAAAGGCTCAATGGTTCTGCGAAGGCACGGTGCCTGAGGACTATATGAAAATTGAGCAAATAGCATCCCTTGTAAAATGTGAAAAAATCAAGCATACCCCGAACGTAATTTGTGTTGACGTAAGCAGTATAGATAGACTCGGCTCTTGTATTGAAGCCTTTAGGCACGCAAAAGCTACGGCGCAAATTGACCATCACGTTACAAACGAGGGCTTTGCCGATATTAACGTTATACACCCCAGAAACGCTTGCGCTTTCTGCGTGTTGGAGTTGCTTGACGAACTTAAGATAGAACTTGATAAGGATATAGCAACCTGCCTTTTTGTTGGCGTTTGCACCGATACGGGCAGGCTTTCTCACGTAGGCGTTGGTGAGCAGGATTTGCTTGATACAGCACGTCTTTATGCTCAAAACATTGACCATAACGGAATTATAGCAACGCTTTTTCAAACCACAACCTTAAAAAAGGTAAAGCTGAAGGCAAGGGCGGCAGAGCATTTGCGCTTGGCAAAGGATAGTGCCGTAGCGTATACGTATCTTGATGCTGCTGATTATGCCGAATTTAATGCCGACAGCTCTGATTCCGAAGGCGTAATAGAAATGTGCCGTAGTATAGAAGAGGTTAAAATAGCGTTTTTTATCAGGCAGATTCCCGAGGGCTATAAGGTAAGTATGCGCTGCGCGAGGGAATATGACGTTTCTGCCGTTTGCGCGCTTTTTGGTGGCGGCGGACATAAGCTTGCCGCAGGCTGTGTTATTTCGGATACGAAGGAGAACGTTATCAACCGTTTGCTTGAAAAAATCGGAGAGGTGCTTTGATGGAAGGCGTTATAAATGTTTTCAAACAAGCTTCTTGGACAAGCGGTGACGTTGTAAATAAGCTAAAGGGCGTTTTGCATATTAAGCGTATTGGTCACGGGGGAACTCTTGACCCCGATGCCGAAGGCGTTTTGCCCGTTTTGGTGGGAAGAGCCACAAGGCTTTTTGATTATATGATGGAATTCGGTAAAACCTATGTGGCAACAATTACCTTTGGAAAAACAACCGATACGTTAGATGCAAGCGGAAAGGTGTTAACCGAGTGTGAGCCTGATTTTACTTTAGAAATGCTGGATAAGGCTATTAAAGAATTTCAGGGCGAAATTATGCAAACTCCGCCTATGTATTCAGCGTTACACGTTAACGGTGAACGTCTGTACGACCTTGCCCGCAGGGGCGAAAAGGTGGAAGTTCAGCCTCGCAAGGTTACGGTTTATAATATAGAGAGAATCACTCCGCTTGAAAACAATAGCTGTAAAATACGCATTACTTGCTCAAAAGGGACGTATATTCGCACAATCTGTGACGATTTAGGTCAAAAATTAGGTTGTGGTGCGTTTATGGCACATTTAATCAGAGAAAATGCAGGCGGGTTAAGTATCGAAAACGCATTGACAATAGAACAAATTCAGCAACGTGTTGCGCAAGGTGATTTCAGCTTTATAAAGCCTACGGAAGAGGCGGCTTTCTTTTTGCCTAAAGCAGTATTTTCTCTTAATGCATTAAAAAAACTTGAAAACGGCAATCCCGTGAGCGAAGAATATTTGGTTGAAGGACAGGAGCATAAGGGAAGCGTGCGCATTTATTGCGGCGAAAGCTTTTTCGGTATAGGCGAAAGACGCGACGAAAAATATTATCTGAAATGTATGCTTGGTGGGGTAGAAAAATGAGTATTCTTGCACTTGGAACCTTTGACGGCGTACATATTGCCCATAAAGAATTATTGAAAATTGCAAAGCAGCAGGGAGAACACGTTATAGCGTGTACCTTTGACGTTCCCCCTGCGGCAGTATTCAAAAATGATTTTAAATTACTTACTACCTTAAGGGAAAAGGAATTTTTACTAAAGAAAAGCGGTGCGGACGAGGTTTTTGTTCAACGCTTTGGCAAAAGGCTTGCGGAAACGCTTCCCGAGGATTATATCAAAGCACTTTGTGAAAGGTTTAAACCTGAAAAAATAATTTGCGGCTACAACCATACCTTTGGCAAAAACGCGTCGGGAAACTTTGGTGTGCTGTGCGAGCTTTCAAAAAAGTATAATTTTAAGACTGTTACAGTTCCACCTATTAAATATGAAAACGAAATAGTTTCAAGCACCTTGATTCGACAGATGCTCTTAATGGGTGAAGTTGAAAACGCGCAAAAAATGCTTGGCAGAGCGTATTCGGTGTGTGGCGAGGTTGTTCACGGCAGGCATATTGGTGAATCCTTGGGCTTTCCTACGGCAAACGTAAGGGTAGAGGACGGTAAGTTGATACCTAAGCCTGCGGTATATGCAAGCTTTGTGGAGCTTGACGGTATAAGATATCGCTCAATGACAAATATCGGTGTAAACCCCACGGTAACCGACGAAAACAAGCTTTCGGTGGAAACGCACGTATTTAATTATGCAGGCGATTTGTATAACAAAAGGGTTAGGGTAAGCTTTTTAAAAAAGATTCGTGACGAAAAGCGTTTTGACTCGGTAGAAGAATTAAAGGAACAGCTTTTGAATGATGCGTTGGTTGTAAATGCATATATAGATGCACTTGTAAGAGCAAGGAGTTTAAAAAAGTAGGCACCGTAAAAATAAAGCCCGCCTTTTTGTAAAGCGAGCAAAAATTTATAAAATAACAAAAAGCAGTTTTCTGAAACAGAAAACTGCTTTTTTGTTTAAATCAAGCTTTAAAAATTATTCTTCGTCAGCGGGGAAGGAAAAATCGTCGTCACAATCCTCGCAATCGCAGGCATCGTCGTGGCAGCCACCGTGGCAGGAGCAGCAATCGTGGGTGCAACCGCCGCTTTGTGCTTCTAAAAGCTGCATGATAAAGGGAGTAACCTTTGTCATTTCCTCATCGTCAGGCATAGCAAAGGAAAGCTCGCCGTCATTTTCTTCCATACGCATAACGTAAACGCCGCCGTCCTGGGCATCTGCAGGGGTAGCTAAAATAGCATAGCTTTTGCCTTCAAATTCAAAATTTTCAATCATCATCAAGCCGATTTCATTACCTGCTTCGTCTTGAAAATACAACAAATCGTCCATAGTAAACCTCGTCCAATTCAATAAATTTTATATAATGATTATACACTTTTTATATTGGTTTGACAAGTGAATAATATTTTTTCGTTCGTCAGGGCTTGACAAAATTAGTACGAAAAAAGGATATTACTTTCTGTCGGCCTTGTTTTGAGCAATAAGCCAAGAAATAACGTCGGTTGTTTCGTAAGCAGGAGTCCAGGAGTCGTGCATAACGTTATGGAAAATAGAAAATTGCACGTTTCCGCCGTTAGCGTTAATGGCGTTAACCATTTCAAAGGAAGCGCTGATAGGTACAACGGGGTCAATGTCACCGTGGAAAGTTCTGATGGGCAGGTTCTTTAAAACTTCGCTTCTCCAAGGCATACCGCCGCCGCATATAGGCGCAATAGCGGAAAAGAAATCGTAGTGAAGAGTAGCAATTTCCCAAGTTCCGTAGCCGCCCATGCTGAGCCCCGTTAAGCTTATGCGGTCCTCGTCGGCGTTATAGTCCAGGGCGATTTTTTCAATCAGCTCAAAGGCTTCGTCGGCATAGTTGTTCCACACGTGATCCGGTACGGTTATTTGCGGCGCAAGCACTATGGCGCGTGCGGGGAATGCATTTAAGTATTTGGTTACGCCAGTATTAAGTAAGGCTTCAACATTTACACCACGCTCACCTGCGCCGTGAAGAAATACAACCATAGGCAAGCTTTCATTTTCACTGTAGTCCTCGGGATAGGCGATAATGTAGTTGAATTTTACGCTGGGCTTAAGGGAGGACGTAAACTCTTTAAATTCTTTTTTTAAGCAATACATAAAAACCTCACAACCTTTGTTTTTTGCTTAACCAAGCAAACTCGTTATGGTGTTATTATAAAGGCAAATAATCGTTTGTCAAGAAAAAATTTCAGTTGGGATTTTTTTAATGAAAAATACTCACTTTTATATCATTAACCAATTATACAATTCGCAGTTCGCAAAAAAATTAAGGTAAAAACAAAGAGTTATTTTGGTGAAAAATATATAAAAAACGCTTGTCTTATCAATAAAAATGTGGTAGTATAATATCAAGGTTTTTCTTTATAATTTTTCTTGAGGTTTGTAATGCAGATTTTAAAGGATAAGATTTTAAAAGAAGGAAAAATTCTTCCGGGCAACATTCTAAAAGTAGACGGATTCCTTAACCAACAGCTTGATATTGCGCTAATCAATAAAATCGGCGAAGAATTTGCTTCGCGGTTTGCTTCGTGCGGCGTAAATAAAATTTTTACGGTTGAATCCTCCGGTATCGCCCTTGCGGCAATAACGTCACAGTACTTTAATAACGTTCCCGTTGTATTTGGCAAAAAACACAAGACGCTCAATCGGGATGCAGATTTTTACAGCACTCCGATTTTTTCTTTTACTCATAACAGAACGTACGAAGTAACAATTGCCAAGAAGTTTCTTTCTGAAAACGATAAAATATTAATAATTGATGATTTTTTAGCCAACGGTGAAGCCGTAAAGGGCTTGATGGATTTAATTTCCCAAGCAGGCGCAACCCTGGTAGGTGTAGGCATCGCGGTAGAAAAGGGCTTTCAAGGCGGCGGCGATGAGCTTCGTGCACAGGGAATAAGGGTTGAATCGCTGGCAATAGTTGATTCTATGAGCGATACTTCCATCTCGTTCAGATAATTTTAGGCAAATATTTTTTTACATAAAATAAAAAATTATTTAGGAGGAAGAACACATGAAAAAAATTCTTGCACTTGTGCTTGCTCTTGCAACAGTATTATGCTTTGCAGCTTGCACACCCACAACAAATGCTCCCGAAGGGGACAACGGTGACAACGGCACCACAAACAAGGGTATCGCAAAGGAAAACATCAAGGTTGGTTTTATTTTCCTTCACGATGACAAGTCAACTTATGACAAGAACTTTATGGACGCTGCTAAGGAAGCTCAAAAGAATCTTGGCTTAACTGACGAACAGGTTATCTTCAAGTATCCCGTTGACGAAAAGGAAGAATGCTACGAAACAGCTGCTGACCTTGTTGACCAAGGCTGCAACATTATCTTTGCTGACTCCTTTGGTCACGAGCCCTTTATCTTAAAGGCTGCAAAGGAATTCCCCAACGTTCAATTCTGCCATGCAACCGGTACAATGGCTCACACAGAAAACGTTGCTAACTTCCACAATGCTTTTGCAAGCATTTACGAAGGCCGTTACCTTGCAGGTGTTGCTGCAGGCTTAAAGCTTAACGAGATGATTGAAGCTGGTGAATTCACAGCTGAAGAAGCTCTTATGGGCTACGTTGGCGCATATCCTTATGCAGAAGTTATTTCCGGTTACACATCATTCTACCTTGGCGCAAAGAGTGTTTGCCCCACAGTTAAGATGGATGTAAACTTCACAGGCTCATGGTTCAGCCCCGACGCTGAGCGTGACGTTGCTAACGCACTTATGGACAGAGGCGCAAAGCTTATTTCTCAGCACGCTGACTCTCTTGGTGCACCTTCCGCTTGCGAAGCAAGAAAGGTTCCCAACGTTTCCTACAACGGTTCCACAAAGGACGTTTGCCCCGAAACATTTATCGTTTCTTCCCGTATCAACTGGGCTCCTTACTTCGAGTACATGGTTAACTGTGTAATCAAGGGCGAAGCAATCGCTGCTGACTGGACAGGTACTCTTGCAACAAATTCAGTTGTTCTTACAGACATCAACACCGATGTTGCTGCTGCAGGCACAAAGGAAAAGCTTGACGCTGTTAAGAAGGACCTTATGGAAGGCAAGATTAAGGTATTCGATACAAACAACTTCACTGTAAAGAACGAAAAGCTTACAACATACTTAGCTGACGTTGATACAGACGATGCTTTCACACCTGATACAGAAGCTATCGCTAACGGCATTTTCGAAGAATCTGCTAAGCGTTCAGCTCCTTACTTCGACATCAATATTGACGGTATCACACGTCTTGACCTTGACGAAAAGTAAGATAAAAATACTTTAGACAAATTTATACAGGCGGAGTTTTCTGCTCCGCCTGCATATTTATTTTATTTGATATTTGAAAAAAACTGTTTTTTTGAAAGCTTTTTTGAAATATCAAGGCAGGAGGTTAAAATGGAAAATAAAATCCCCGCAATTGAGCTTAAAAATATAACAAAAACCTTTGGTTCGATTGTTGCCAATAAAGACGTTTCGCTTGTTGTAAACAAAGGCGAAATTTTGTCAATTTTGGGCGAAAACGGTAGTGGAAAAACTACGCTTATGAATATGATATCGGGTATTTATTACCCCGATAGCGGTCAAATCTTTATTGACGGCAAGGAAGCGCTTATTCGCTCTCCAAGGGACGCCTTCAATTATAAAATAGGTATGATACACCAGCACTTTAAACTTGTTAACGTGTTCACGGCAACGGAAAACATCGTGCTCGGTTTAGATGAAAAGCCCTTTAATATTAAAAAAAGCGCCAAAAAGATTAAAGAGATAAGCGAAGCCTACGGCTTTGAAATCGACCCTATGCAGAGAATAAGCGAAATGTCTGTTTCTCAAAAGCAAACGGTTGAAATTATAAAGGTGCTTTACCGTGGAGCAGATATTCTCATTCTTGACGAGCCTACGGCGGTTCTTACACCTCAGGAGGCTCAAAAGCTTTTTGCTATTTTAAGAAGAATGCGTGAGGCAGGCAAGGCAATTATTATCATTACCCATAAATTGCACGAAGTGCTATCGCTTTCTGATAGAGTTTCTGTTTTAAGAAAAGGCGAATATATCGGCACTGTTAACACTAAAGAAACAAACGAAAGCGCCCTTACCGAAATGATGGTAGGCAAAAAGGTTGCTCTTAATATTGATAGAAGCGTTCCCGAGAATCCTCAAGACCGCCTTATTGTAAAAGATTTGGACTGCGTTAACCGTGAGGGCGTAAAGGTTCTTGATGACGTTTCCTTTACAGCTCGTTCAGGCGAAATTTTAGGTATTGCGGGTATTGCAGGCAGCGGACAGAGAGAACTTTTGGAAGCTATTGCAGGCTTGCAAAAGGTGCAGTCGGGCGAAATTGTTTATCATGACCCCAAAACAGAAAAAGAAGAAAACCTCAGAGATAAAACGCCCCTTCAGATTCGCGATCTTGGCGTAAGGCTTTCCTTCGTGCCGGAGGACCGTCTTGGCATGGGCCTTGTTGGCGAAATGGATATTATAGATAATATGATGCTTCGTTCATACCGCAAGGGAAAGAGCATTTTCTTAGAGAGAAAACAACCTAAAAACTTGGCAGAAAAGATTATCAAGCAGTTAGAGGTTGTTACTCCTTCAGCCACAACTCCCGTTAGAAAGCTTTCGGGCGGTAACGTACAAAAGGTTCTTGTAGGCAGAGAAATTGCCGCGGCACCTACCGTGTTTATGGCGGCATATCCCGTGCGCAGTCTTGATATTAACTCATCTTATTTGATTTACAATCTTTTAAACGAACAAAAGAAAAAAGGCGTTGCCGTTATTTTCGTTGGCGAAGATTTGGACGTTTTGATTGAGCTTTGTGACAGAATTCTTGTTATTGGTTCAGGTAAAATTACAGGAACGGTTGACGGCAGAAATACTACAAAGGAAGAAATAGGATTATTGATGACTAAAACAGCAAAGGAGGAAAAGGAATAATGGAACAGAAGAAAGCCTTGCACGAACCTCTTTTTCATATTGTAAAGCGCACCAATATACCTTTGGCAAAGTCCATTTTAATCCGTGCCGTTGCAATCATATTCGCTCTTGCAATCTGTGCTCTTTTAGTTGTTGTTTTAGCACAAAAAAGTCCGATTGAGTTTTTCAAATCTATGTTTGACGGTGCCTTTGGCACTCAAAGAAGAATATGGCAGTTGCTACATAAACTTGCAATATTGCTTTCAATTTCTCTTGCTATAACCCCCGCGTTTAAAATGCGGTTCTGGAACATCGGCGCAGAAGGTCAAACGCTTATAAGCGGTCTTGCCTGTACGGCAGTAATGATATACTTCGGCAACAAAGTGCCCACTCCTTTACTTTGGGTAATTATGCTTACGGCAAGTATTTTAGCAGGTGCGGTTTGGGCAACAATTCCTGCGCTTTTTAAAGCAAAATGGAATATCAATGAAACACTGTTCACTTTGATGATGAATTACGTTGCAACTCAGCTTGTTTTGTTTTCTATCAGCTCATGGGTAACAAGCGGCTCAGGTACGCTTCCTCCTATGGACGAATTTGGTCTTCCTCGCCTTGGCAATGCATGGCTTTTAAACATTATCATTGTTGCTGTTTTAACGGTGGTTATGTATATATACCTTAAATATTCAAAGCACGGTTACGAAATTTCAGTTGTTGGCGAAAGCCAGAATACAGCAAGGTATATCGGTATCAACGCAAAAAAGGTTATTATAAGAACAATGGTTCTTTCGGGCGCAATTTGCGGTCTTGCAGGATTTTTGATTGTCGGCGGCTTTAACCATACGGTTTCCACCTCATCGGTAGGCGGTCAGGGCTTTACGGCAATAATGGTTTCCTGGCTTGCTAAATTTAATCCCTTAACAATGGTGCTTACTGCATTTTTAATATCATTCCTTGACGTTGGTGCAAAGCAGGTTGCCACAACCTTTAGAATTAACGACGCTATCGGCAGTATTATTACGGCAGTTATACTTTTCTTTATCATTGGTTGCGAATTTTTTATTAACTATAAAATTGTATTTCGCAAATCCAACAAGGAGGTAAAATAATATGAACGTTATAGCCTTTCTTGTTAGTGCAGTAAGAATCGGTATGTCCTTCCTTTTGGGTTCTACCGGTGAAACTCTTACGGAAAAATCAGGTCACCTTAATTTAGGTATTCCCGGTATTATGTGCGTTGGTGCGGCATCAGGCTGTGTTGCAGAATCAATTTACGTTTCCTCCTGTGGCGGCATTGAAGCAGTAAATCCCTTCCTTGCAGTTTTAATACCTATTATCGCTACCTTTTTGGGCGGAAGCTTTTTAGGTTTGATTTACAGCTTCTTAACAGTAACGCTCAGGGCGAACCAAAACGTTACGGGTCTTGCTTTAACAACCTTTGGCACAGGCGTTTCCAACTATATGATTGCACAGGTTGATGGCGCAAGCTTTTCAGCCGCAAGTAAATACTTTACCGCAAGCTTGCCCTTTGCTAAGGATTTCGGCGCGGTGGGAGAACTTTTTCTCTCTTACGGTGTAATGGTTTATTTGGCAATAGGTATTGCTCTTGTAACAGCCTTTGTTTTGAATCGCACACGCGTAGGCTTGCATCTTAGAGCAGTAGGAGAAAATCCTGCAACGGCAGACGCCGCAGGTATCAGTGTAACAAAATATCGCTACGTTGCAACGCTTATCGGCAGCGGCATTGCAGGCTTGGGTGGTCTTTGTTATATTATGGACAACCTTAACGGCGGTTGGGAATATTCGATTGACGCTATCGGTTGGCTTGCAATAGCACTTGTTATTTTCACTTTGTGGAAACCAAATCTGGGTATAATCGGTTCAATACTTTTCGGTATTTTATATATTGTAAGCAGCTACGTTACCGGTATTTCGTTCAGTAATAAGGCATTGGTAAAAATGCTTCCTTACGTTGTAACAATTATCGTTTTAATTATCACAAGTACTATGAAAAACAAAAACAATCAGCCTCCTGAAAGCCTGGGCTTACCATATTTCAGAGAGGAAAGATAATTTAACGCACCTGGAAACAGGTGCTTTTTTTATTTTGTGAAAAGATGCAGCTTTTTAAGCAGATAATCAGCGAACCATTGCATCGGCAAAAAGCGGCAGAATAGGCGGTAAAAGGCATATATACCTTGACATTTACAAGGTGCTTTGATATAATTAACGTAGTATTTTATACTCGAAAGGTAGGCTCTTATGAACGGTTCGATTTTTGTAACGATTTTTGCATTTTTGGCATATGCACTTTTTATAAGCGGACTTTTTTTTGTTAAAAAAAGCGATAAAAAACTCAATGCCGTTATATTTGCACCTATAACATTTTTTGTAGGTATATTTTTTACAGAACTTGTTGCCAGCATAATGAATATTACAACGTTGCCCGTAACATTGCTCACAACGTCTATATTCAATTTGCTTATGGGCGCGTTGCTTTGGTTTTTTGCTGCAAAAAAAGGCAGGCAGAAATATTATTTCTGTCTTACAGATTTGCTGTGCATGTTGCCCATCGTTCTTGCGGCGGCGTTCTTCAGTATAGAGCAATTTGGAAGAAATCTCGTGCCCACCTATGTAACGAGTGATCCCGGCGTGCATTTGAGCGCGGCGACGGAGCTGCTTCAAACAAAGCAACTGTTCGGTATGTTTTTCTCGTCCTTTATAAACGCTTCGGCAATTGAATTCTTTTCACCGTTTATGAAGGCTATATACTCCTATCAGATATTCGTGCTGGTGGACGTTGCAATGCTTTTGCTTTCCGGCTTGATTTTCTATTGCGTTACTGCAATTAAAACTCAAAAGGTTACAACAAAAATATTAGCCTCGGTTATTTCAATTTTTTATATGTGCGGCTATCCCTTATGCAATATGGCTTTCGGCTTCGTTTATTTGGGAATGTCGGTTACAATTATTTTAGTAATTATTTTCTTGACTAATTGCTATATAAATAATACGCTGAACCGCAAGGCTGCGGCTATTGCACTTATGGCGGCCTGCTTTGCTTTGGCAGTATGCTATTCCTTGTTTGTGCCCACTGTTTACGTTGGCGTGTTCGTTTCAATAGCTCTGGTATTCTTAAAAGAAAAAAAGCTTTTTACTTGGGGCTTTGTGCTTGAGGAAATAAAAATATTCTTGCTTCCCTGCTTCCTTGCAATATATTATTTCTTTATCGTTTGGAATCCACCGTCCCAAGCAATAGCCGCAGAAGGCTTTATCTATCGCAATCTGTTTTCAAACTTCGTGCTGCTGCTTACGCCTGTTATTTTAGGCACTGTTGCGTTGATTAAAAAGAAGGAAAACGATGCTTCGCTTAACATTTTTGCGGTAATGGTTCTTTGGACGGTAGCAACTCTTCTGTTGGGGCTCAAGGGATACGTATCCAGCTATTATTACTTTAAAATATACTATCCTATGTGGGCGGTGTGCTTCTACTTGGCGTTTAACGCTGTGCTGGAGCTTGAAAAAACAAGCCTTACCCAAACGGTTGCCTACTTGGTAACACCCGTTTTGTTGCTTGCCATAAGCTTTTCGGGAATAGAAAATAAAATACAGCAAAACAATATTCTGTTTGCCCCTGCGAAGTATTCAAGCAATGTCTTTGATATTTATAATATAAATTACCAAATGATTTTTACTGATAACGAAGCAAAGCATCGCTTTGAATGGAGTAAGCGAATGGAGCTTTACGAATATGCTATGGATAACTGTGCTGACGGCGAAAAGGACGTTCCGTTGGTTGATTCGTGGGAGAACATATATTGGTATGAAGGCTTAACCGGCAACTCAGTAAAAGGGTATTGGGCAAATATGGACGATGCCGTACAGCAGATAAAGGACAGCAATTACGTAATAGTTATTGCAGATACGGATTATTATAATCAGGAAAACGAGCTTTATCTTCAGGAAAAGGAATATTTACATTCGCTTGAAAAGGTCTTTGAAAACGAGTTCGGTTTTGTGGCAAAGGTAAAATAACAAAGGTTAAAACAATAAAAATTATTATTTTTGAAAGAGAATTTTATGGAAAGAGTTTTAGTTACAGGCGCGGCAGGCTATATTGGGCGCCATGTGGTAACAGCCCTGCTTGATTTGGGATATGACGTTACTGCGGTTGATTTTTCTTCTGACGGTATTGATGCAAGAGCGCATTATATTTCTTGCGATATTTTTTCCGGGGAAGAAGGCTTATTTGAAAAGCTTGGCAAGCCTGAAAGATTAATTCATTTGGCTTGGAAGGACGGTTTTGTTCACGGTGCGTTAAGTCATTTTGAATTTTTGCCCAAGCACTACACCTTTGTACGCGATATGGTTGCTGCAGGTGTAAAGAGTGTTTCGGTAATGGGCTCAATGCACGAGGTGGGCTTTTACGAAGGCGCGATTGACGAGAACACCCCTACTAACCCAAGCAGTCTTTACGGCATAAGCAAAAACTCTCTTCGCCAAAGCTTAGAGGTGCTCAGCAAAACTGAAAAGTTTTCGCTTAAATGGATAAGAGGCTTCTATATTTACGGCGACGATAAGCGTAATAACTCTATTTTTGCAAAGCTCTTGCAAAAGGCGGAGGAGGGGGCAGAGGAATTTCCTTTTACAACGGGAGTGAACAAATATGATTTTATTCACGTTGACCACCTGGCAATGCTCATAGCAAGCGCGTCAGTTCAGGATGAGGTTGAGGGTATTATAAACTGTTGTTCCGGCAAGTCCGTTGCCTTAAAGGATAAGGTTGAGCAATTTATTAAAGAAAACAAGCTTAATATTAAGCTGAAATATGGTGCTTTCCCCGATAGACCTTATGATTCAAAGGAAATTTACGGTGACAGCACAAAAATTAAAAAAATCGTTGAAAATGCTGTGGCAAAACACGGCGATAACGAAACACTTAATTCAGTTTATGAATTGTTGAAAGGGTAAAAAATGGCAAACAAATCGTTACAGGTGCAATCTGTCTTATATCATAACGAAAAAGAAGGCTTGCTTAAGGCATTGGAGGCTTTAAACCGCGCAGTTGAAATCGACAGAGAAAACACAGGCGAGTTAAGCACGGTAACCGTGCGCTACGGCGATGCTTCAAGGGAAAACATCTTTACGGGCACCGAGATAGATGCACTTAATAAAAAATTTGAAGGGCAAATACAAATACAGTACGAGTTCTTTAACGAAAACACGGGCACTGCAAAGGGACATAACCGTATGGGCAGAGATTGCACGGCAGATTTTATGCTCATTATGAATCCCGACGTGCTGGTTTGCCCAAGGTTTTTTGAATATATGTTTGCGCCCTTTAATAAAGAGGGCTCTTGCGCAGGCTTGACAGAGGGCAGGCAAACTCCCGTTGAGCATCCAAAGGAATACAACAAAAAGACCTTTGAAACAGATTGGGCGGCAACGGCGTGTGCACTGTTTCCTACGGAAATCTTTAATCAGATTAACGGTTTTGATGAAGAAAGCTTCTTTATGTATTGCGACGATTTGGATTTCTCCTGGAGAATACGTCTTGCAGGCAAAAAGATATATTATTGCCCCGACGCAGTAGTATTTCACGCAAAAACTTTGTCAAACAAGGGCGGTTGGACACCTACCAATGCCGAGGTTTATTATTCTGCCGAAGCCGCAATTTTAATGGCTCATAAATGGTCAAACGATAAGCGCGTAAAAATGCTTTTAAAAACGTTTTCTCAAAGCGGTGAAGAAACCTTGCGCAAGGCGGCGGCTCATTTTGAAGAATTAAAGGCCCAAGGTAAGCTTCCGAAGCAAATTGATAAACAGCACAAGGTAGCAAAATTCATTGGCGATAATTATACCCAGCACAGATTTGTTCTTTAAAAGGCGGAATAGGTATGGCAAATAAAATGTTAGTAGATGAGTATTTTCAATGGCTTGAAAATACGGTTGATAAAAACAGCGATTTATATAAGCTGTTAAATGAGTATTTGGAAAGGCAACAAGCCCCTGCAGAGCATAAGGGCCCGTTCCTTTCTATAATTACGCGTACACAAGGTAAACGCAAGCATATGCTTGCAGAAACTCTTTTGTGCTTGGAGGGTCAAAGCAATCTCGATTTTGAATTGCTTATTATGACTCATAATTTAAACCAAGAGCAAGCCTTGAGTGTTGACAGTATCGTTAACGATACGCCCAAATGGATGCGCGAAAAAATCAGGGTTATTCCCGTTGAGGGCGGCTCTCGCGCCACACCCCTCAATATCGGCTTCCAAGAGGCAAAGGGTAAATATTTTGCAATTTTAGACGATGATGATTTGGTTTTCGATAATTGGGTAGATGAATTTTATAAGCTGGCTCAGGAAAACGACGGTAAAATTTTACACTCTTTTGTTGTACGGCAGGATTGGGAGGTTGTTGGCGAAAACAAGGATATTCCCCGTGCCTGCGGCGCGCCTGATAACACCCATTGTCAAAGCTTCCAAATGCGCAGACAGCTTATTGTAAATAATTGTCCGCTGTTTTCATTGGCATTCCCTGCATATGCGTTCAGAGAGCTTGGCATAAGATTTAATGAAACTCTGAACACCACAGAGGATTGGGATTTCTTAATGCGTATGGCAGTAATAACGGGAGTTGCCGATGCCCAGGTTGTTACGGGTATTTACCGTATTTGGAAGAATACCGAAAACTCTCAAACCCTGCATAACAAAAAGGAATGGGATAAAAACTACGGCTATATTGTTGATAGATTTAAAACTATGCCTGTGGTGCTTTTGCCGAGAATGCGTGAAGAAGCAATGGGCAAAATGGATTCCTACGATTTTTCTTTGCGCAGTGAGGATAACGAGCTTTATTACAACGAAGGCTTGGGCTATTCTGAAAAATGCGTCATAAAGGGCACAAGCTTTGATGATGAAAACGAAGAATACTGTATTTTGTTTGAATTTGATAAGGACGCTCAACCAATATATTCTTTGCGTCTTGACCCCAAAGCGCAGGGTGGATTTTCAATTACCGATTTTAAATTAAAAATAGTATTTGAAAGCGGTAGAGAACAGATACATACCGTAAACAGTATGCATACAAACGGCTTGGTTTTAAGAGGAAAAGAGATAGCCTTTATTAAGAATGATCCTCAAATGGCCCTTGCGATTAAAAACCCCGAAAAAATTAAGGCGGTTTACGTGGGATATGAGTTGCACGACCCCATAGAAGATAAGACTGTTGACAGGATTTTTGCTGTGCGTAATTTCCTTCCCAGATGCTTCGCGTTCGCAGTAAGAAAAATGAAGGGCGCTTTAAGGAGAATTAAAAATGTTCTTAAGTAAAGGTGTTTCGTGGGTAAAAAAGTTTTTTACCCCGAGCGAAGATAATTCACCTAAAAATAACAACTTTAATATTATCAGGTTTTTTGCGTCAATACTTGTTATTTACGGTCATATGTCCGCGCTTATGGGCGTACCTGTATTTACGGTGTATAATCAGGCGATTTCTACCATCGCCGTAAAAATATTCTTTATTATAAGCGGTTATTTAATAGCAAAAAGCTTTACCAGCGATAATAACCTATTCCGCTACATGATAAGGCGCTGTTTCAGAATTTTCCCCGGACTTATTGCGGTGGTTGCGTTTGCCTTTGTGGTTATTGGCCCTGTGATGTCAACGCTGTCTGTAAAGGAATATTTCAAAACACCTGATAGTTGGCTGTATTTAAAGAATATTTTATTGTATCCCATATACAGTTTGCCCGGAGTATTTACGGATTACGTTTATCCTAACGCGGTAAACGGCTCGCTTTGGTCGCTTCCGGTAGAATTTTTAATGTATTTGATGTTGCCGATTCTTGCAACGGTATTCAAAAAGCTTAAAATAGAAAAATGGGGTTATATCACGTCTATAATAGTGGCGGTAGCAATAAACTTTGTAAAGATAACCTTCTATCCTAATTACCGCTTCATTTTATGGGGTTCAAATTGGCCCGATGCGTTATCGTTAATTCCCTTTTTCCTTATAGGATGTCTGTTCTCGTTGCCCGAAATGAAAAAATTCCTTAACCTACAGCTTTCAACGGCAATGTTTGTTGCAGGTGCATTCTTTTCCTTTGACTATGCAAAAACGGAAATACTTCTTGCGCTTACTCTCCCGTATTTTGTGCTTTCCTTGGCGCTTTGCGAAAAGCCTATATTTAGCCAATGGTTCAAGAACAGTGACTATTCCTACGGGCTTTATTTGTGGGGCTTCCCCGTACAGCAGTTGATATTTAATTTCTTGCGTGTCCGCGGAATAACTCCCAGCCTTAACGTGATGACCGTCATTTGCTTTGTTGCAACCTTTGCTTGCGCATTTGTATCCTGGCATATAGTAGAAAAGCCATTCCAAAAGCTTGGGCAAAAGATTGTTAAAGCTTCTCTTGACAGAGAAAAGGCGAAAAAAGTCGGTTGAACTTCTCTTAATAGGGAAAAGTCAAAAAAGTCGGTTAGAGCTTTGTTTAATAAAAAAAGCTGACCACCGATAGAAGCATACGCTAAGTCGGTGCATTTGCAAAAAAATTGAAAAAAATAAAGAGTGTTTGTTTTTTAGCAAACACTCTTTTTATTTTGTAAAACTATTTTATGAAATTATTTAAGCTGATGAAAAATCAGAAAAGACCTTTTTTCTTTTTCTTTTCATCGCTTGCTCCGTTCAACTCGCTGTCAAAAGCTTTAAGCAAATCCTTTTGCTTGTTTGTAAGACGCTTGGGAATAGCAATGTTAACCGTAACAAACATATCGCCCTTTGACTGAGTATTGATGTACACAACGCCTTGGTTTTTCAAGCGGAAACGGCTTCCGGGCTGTGTGCCCTCGGGGATTTTCAAGGTTGCGCTTCCCGTCAAGGTGGGCACGGTTATTTCGCCACCCAAAACTGCCTTGGCGTAGTCGATATCAAGGTTAAGATAAATATCGCTTCCACGGCGCACAAAGCGGTCGTGGGGAGTAACCGAAAAACGAACGTAAAGGTCACCGGCAGGTCCGCCTTTTTTGCCTTGCTCGCCTTCACCACGCAGGTTAATGGATTGACCGTTGTCAATACCTGCGGGAACCTTGATGTTGATTTTGCGCCTTTTGCGAAGACGGCCGCTACCGTTACAACGGGAGCAGGGCTCGGTTATAATCTGACCTGTTCCACGGCATCTGTCACAAGGCCTTGTGGAAGCAAAGCTGCCGAAAATAGTATTTTGCTGGGAACGAATCTGACCGCTGCCGTGGCAGGTTGGACAGGTTTGAGGTTTGGTGCCTTCCTTTGCACCGCTACCGTGGCAAACGTCACATTCTTCTTCACGGGCAATTTCTATTTCCTTTTCACAGCCAAACACAGCCTCTTCAAAGGTAATGCGCAAATCAAAACGCAAATCATTACCGCGCACAGGCGCATTGGGATTGCGTTGCTGACGTCCTCCGCCGCCAAAGAAGGTATCAAAAATATCGCCAAATCCTGAAAAATCACCACTAAAGCCCGAATAGTTTCCGCCACCACCGAAACCGGCAGGACCGTCAAAACCAAATTGGTCGTAATTAGCGCGCTTTTCAGCGTCGGAAAGAACGGCGTAAGCCTCGTTTACCTCTTTAAACTTTGCTTCACAATCTTTATCACCCGGATGAATATCCGGGTGATATTTTTTTGCTTGTTGTCTGAACGCTTTTTTTATTTCATCGTCGGTGGCGTTTTTTTGCACACCAAGTACTTCGTAATAATCACGCCTGTTGTCAGCCATAAAAATTATTTATCCTCATCTACTACTTCGTAATCTGCATCGTAGGTATTACCATCGTTGGGGTTTGCACCGCCTTGGTTTGCGGAGCTGTCAGCACCCGGTGCGCCTTGAGCGCCTTGCGCGGCTTGAGCAGCAGAATAAATTTTGCCGAAAATCTCTTGGCTTACCTGGGCAAGCTTGTCGCTTGCGGCCTTGATAGCATCGTTATCAGTGCCCTTTAAAGCTTCCTTAACGGCATTAGCTTCAGCCTGAATGCGAGCCTTATCGTCAGAAGCAATCTTGTCGCCAAGCTCGTTTAAGGTACGCTCTGTGTTATATACAAGGCTGTCGGCCTGGTTGCGAATTTCAACAGCTTCCTTGTTTTTCTTGTCTTCTGCGGCAAACTGCTCAGCCTCTTTTACAGCTCTGTCAATTTCCTCGTCAGAAAGATTTGTAGAAGCGGTAATGGTAATATCTTGGCTGTTGCCCGTACCTAAATCCTTTGCGGAAACGTGTACGATACCGTTAGCGTCAATGTCGAAGGAAACTTCAATCTGAGGAACGCCTCTGGGAGCGGCAGGAATACCGGTTAACTGGAAGCGACCAAGAGTTTTATTATACTGTGCCATTTCTCTTTCGCCCTGAAGAACGTGAATTTCAACAGAGGTCTGACCGTCAGCCGCGGTTGAGAAAATCTGGCTCTTTTTAGCGGGGATTGTGGTGTTGCGCTCAATAAGCTTTGTGCAAACGCCGCCCAAGGTTTCAATACCTAAGGAAAGGGGAGTAACGTCTAAAAGAAGAACGTCCTTAACCTCGCCACCTAAAACACCGCCTTGAATTGCGGCGCCGATAGCAACACATTCGTCGGGGTTAATGCCCTTGAAGGGCTCTTTGCCCGTAACTGCCTTAACGGCTTCCTGAACAGCGGGAATTCTTGTAGAACCGCCAACGAGAACAACACGGTTGATTTCGCTGATGGAAACGCCTGCGTCCTTAATAGCCTTATTAACGGGCTCCATAGTTCTCTTTACAAGGTCACTTGTAAGGTCGTCGAACTTTGCTCTTGTTAAAGTAAGGTCAAGGTGGAGAGGACCTGCGGGACCCATTGAGATGTAAGGAAGGTTAATGCTTGTGGAAAGTGTGCCTGATAAGTCAATCTTTGCCTTTTCAGCAGCTTCCTTTAAGCGTTGCATAGCCATTTTGTCAAGGGAAAGGTCAACACCGCTGGTTTTCTTAAATTCAGCAACCATCCAGTCCATAATGTGCTGGTCAAAGTCGTCACCGCCCAAGCGAGTGTCACCGTTTGTTGCAAGAACCTCAAAAACGCCGTCACCGATTTCAAGAATGGAAACGTCGAAAGTACCGCCGCCTAAATCGTAGATAAGAATCTTTTGGTTATCTTCTTTATCAAGACCGTAGGAAAGGGAAGCGGCTGTGGGCTCGTTGATAATACGTAAAACCTCTAAGCCTGCAATTTTACCTGCATCCTTGGTAGCTTGACGCTGAGAGTCGTTAAAGTAAGCGGGAACAGTAATAACTGCTTGAGTAACCTTTTCGCCGAGATAGCTTTCTGCGTCAGCCTTAAGCTTGCTTAAAATCATAGCAGAAATTTCTTGAGGAGAATAGCTCTTTGAATCAATAGTTCTCTTGTTGTTTGTGCCCATATCACGCTTAATGGACATTACGGTGTTATCGGGGTTAGCAACTGCCTGACGCTTTGCAATAGCACCAACAAGACGCTCACCGTCTTTAAAAGCAACAACCGAAGGAGTTGTTCTTGCACCTTCGCTGTTTGGAATTACTACGGGTTCGCCGCCTTCCATAACGGCAACACATGAATTTGTTGTACCTAAGTCAATACCTATAATTTTACTCATAATATATAACCTCCTGAGTTTTGTTTTTTATTTATTAAATGGTAACCTGTACCATAGAATAGCGAATTACTTTATCCTTGATTTTATATCCCTTTGAGAAAACTTGTGCAACCTCACCGGGCTTTTGACCTTCTGCACAGGGAATTTGCATCATTGCGTTATGGCAAGCAGGGTCAAAAGGTAAGCCCAAGGCTTCAATTTCTTCAACGCCTAAATCTGAAAGGGTTTGTGCCATTTGTTTAAGTACGAGATCTAAGCCTTCCATTAAGGAGCCTTGTGTTCCGTTAGCCTTTTCTGTTTCAAGGGCGCGTTCTAAATTATCCATTACGGGAAGAAAAGCTTTTATTGCATCTATCTTGCCGTCTAACATAGCGTCCGCACGAACCGATGCGTTGCGCTTGCGGAAATTATCAAAATCGGCTTGAATTCTTTGGGCAAGAGCAAGATACTCCTCTTCCTTGGAAGGTGTTGCTTCTTCAGGTTGCTCGTCAACCGTAGCGTAATCTGCAGTTGCGTCTTCAGCCTGCTGCTCGAAAGTTGTTTCTTCCTGTTGTTCAGTATTTTTTGTTTTTTCATCATTCTTTTTCAATTGAAACGTCCTCCAAATTTGTTGTTTCGGTAAAAATATCAGTAAGTGTTTTTCCTACCTGATCGAGCACGGAAATAACCTTATCGTATTGCATTCTTGTGGGACCGATAACGCCTATTTTGCCTAAATCTCTGCCACCTGCTGAATAAGTAGCGGTAACGATGCTTACGTCGCCTAAACCTGTTTCATGACCGATACGAACGCTTACGCCGTTTTCGCCGCCTTCAACAAGCTCGCCAATGCGCTTGTTTTCTTCTAAAAGCTGTAAAAATTCCTGCGCCTTTTGCACGTCGGTAAATTCTTGGTGGGAAAGCATTTTGCTTGCGCCTTCAATTACAACTCTGCCGTTATCACTTACAAGGCGGGCTTCAAGCACTGCGCAGATTGTATCGAAAATAAGCTTTTGGTCAGCAATTTCGTTTTCAACAATGTATTGAGCACCGGGGTGAATTTCATTAACGTTTTTACCCGAAAACATTTTGTTTAAAAGACGGGACATGCTTTCAAGCTCGTCGTGCGTTACGCTTCGGGGTAGGGTAATGGGGGTGCTTTGCATCATACCCGTATCAGTTAAAAGCACAACCATGGCAGTAATGGGATTGATGGGCATAAGCTGAATACTTGAAACGTTAACGTTTTTAACCTTTGGCGGTGTTGCGATGGAAACGTATTGGGTTAAATCACTTATAACCCTTGCCGCATCGGAAAGAACTTCGCCCGTTTGACGAATACGCTTGTCATAATAGGACTGTATGTATTCAAGCTCTTGCATTGAAAGGGAAGAAAGCTTTAAAAGATTGTCAACGTAAAATCTGTACGCCTTTTCGCTTGGTATTCTGCCTGCAGAGGTGTGAGGCTGCTCAAGATAGCCTAAATCCTCAAGGTCGCTCATTTCATTCCTTATAGTAGCCGAAGAAAGTGCAAAGGTTTTTGAAATGGTGCGTGAGCCTACGGGAAGTGCATTGGAAATATAATCTTCAATTATAGCCTGCAAAATCTGCTTTTGACGGGTGCTTAAATCGTCCAAATTAAATATCTCCTTTTTATTTGTTAGCACTCAAGGTCAATGAGTGCTAATTACATTGTAATTATAGTACGAAAACATTTTTTTGTCAACGCATTTGGGACGTTTTAATTTAATTGTTATCAAATTATCACAAAATATACAAAAAACGCGTGCGTATAACGGGCTCTTTACATTATTATATATAAATATTAGCAATTTAAGAAAAAAATACAGCAAATTAAAATAAATGAATGAAGGAAAAATAAAAGCACAATAATAAGAAAGGAGAGAATTTTGTGAGAGAAATCACAATTAAAATAAGCGATGAAAATTTTAAGCTGTTAAAAAAAGCTATAAAAAATAAAAGTGCATCAAAAATTGTTAACAAGGCGCTTAAACAATTTTTCCATAAAAATCATAAAATGAAAGTGAAGGCACTTTTAAAACGCGGCTATAAAACCTTTGGCAAAATAAATCTTCGCCTTTCGAGAGTTTTGCAGGAGGACGCCGACTTTTAAACGTGACTTTCGTTTTTTAGGAAGGGTGAACAAAATTGATAAAAAGGGGCGAAATTTATTACGCCGACCTTTCGCCCGTAGTGGGTAGTGAGCAAGGTGGAATCAGACCTGTACTCATACTGCAGAACGATATCGGTAACAGATATAGTCCCACGATTATTGTGGCGGCGATTACTTCAAAAACCGGTAAGGCAAAATTGCCTACGCATATTGAGGTGGAGGGGGAAAGGTTCGGGCTGCCGAAGGATTCGGTTATTTTATTAGAACAGCTCCGCACTATAGATAAAAAACGGTTAATGGAAAAACTGGGCGGACTTAACAGTTATGCTATGAATAAGGTTGAAAGTGGATTAAAGGTCAGCTTAGGATTTGCTGAATTTTAATTTTTATGCAGGACAGTATTTTGTCCTGCTTTTGTTTTTTTATATAAATTGTGCTCATTTGCATTGGGAATAAAGCTTAAACGGCGAATACAAAAACAACAATATATAATAATGTAAAGTGGCGCAATATAAAATGAAAAAAATACATATATAACAACGGCGGAGTTAGATAATGAAAAAAACAAAGCACACAGAAATCAACATAAAAAATCTTTGATTTGTCAAATTAAAGGTGCTTACACTTTGGTTTTAACAAAAAACATACTGTTTTTTATATAAAATCGGCTGATTTTTCGTCAAAATTTTCGCAAACAAAATTCAAAACATTAAAAAAATATATAAAAAATCGCAAAAC
>JAZNXV010000039.1:0-1747 GCA_045594045.1 Clostridia bacterium | reverse complement strand
TCTTGCAACACCCGTCGCGATTATGGTTGGCACGGGTAAGGCTGCTGAAAACGGTATTCTCATCAAATCCGCAGCCGCTTTAGAGAATCTTGGCAACGTAAACAAAATAGTTCTTGATAAAACCGGAACTATTACAAGCGGCGAAATGACTGTAAGTGATATCGTTGTCATCGATAAAAGCTATAATGAAAATGAATTTTTGAAAATATGTGCCGCTATTGAAAGCGGTAGCGAGCATCCCCTTGCGGAAGCAGTAAGAAAAAAATCGAAAGAACAAGGCTTATTACTACCGCAGTCAAGGGATTTTGAAGCAGTACAAGGAAAAGGCGTAAAATGCCTTATTAACGGTAAAAAATATTTATCGGGAAATCCGAGATTTTTATCAGAAGAAAACATTGAAATAGCCTCTATTGAAAAAACAGTTGATGAGCTTTCGAAGCAAGGCAAAACGCCTTTGATATTTGCGGAAGAAAATAATATAATCGGTATTATTGCTGTTTCCGATACAATCAGAAATGACAGTATTGAAGCAATAAAAGCATTTAAAGCATTAGGTAAAACTACGGTAATGCTGACAGGTGACAACAAAAACGCCGCTCAATATATAGCTGAAAAGGCAGGTGTTGATGAGGTTTTTGCAGAGCTTCTGCCCGCTGATAAGGAAAGCATTTTACGAAAGCTTCAGGAAAACGGTGAAAAGGTAGCCTTTATCGGTGACGGAATAAACGATGCGCCCGCCCTTACAAGAGCCGACGTAGGTATTGCTATCGGTGCAGGTACGGATATTGCTATTGATGCGGCTGACATTGTGCTTATAAAAAGCTCACTTTCCGACGGTGCAAAGGCAGTTGAATTAAGCAAAGCCGTTATGAAGAATATAAAAATGAACTTATTCTGGGCTTTCTTTTATAATACGTTAGGTATTCCTCTTGCGGCAGGCGTGCTTTACCCGGCATTTGCAATAAAGCTTACACCAATGATAGGCTCCGCAGCAATGAGCTTAAGCTCTGTTTCAGTTGTAACAAATGCTTTAAGACTTCGTTTTTTTAAATCTAAATTAATTATTGATAACAATATAGATGAAGTCGAAGATGTTTTTTTAAATCAAAAGGAAGGAAATGATATTATGACAAAGGTAATTAAGGTTGACGGTATGATGTGCCCCCGTTGCGAAGCACACGTTACAAAAGCTCTTCTCGCAATTGACGGTGTTGAAGAGGCAACCGCAAGCCACGAAGAAAGCATAGCAACAGTTACACTTTCAAAAGAAGTAGCTGATGACGTTTTAATTAAAGCAATAGTTGACGAAGGATATGAAGCTCACTGACGCTCGCAGTGAATAGTGAAAAGTAAATAGTTAAAAAGTGGAATGGTCTGCGACGGCATTATGCTATCGCAGACCATTTTTATATTGTTTTTAATTTGCACTCTATTTTGTGGCGAGTGAAGTGAGCATTATAATCAGCACGTAGTGCCCCTTAATTTGCCACTTGCCATTTGCAATTTGCAACTTTTTTAATTGATAACCTTATCGTCAACCTCTTTTTGAGCCATTTCGATAAATGCTTCAACACTCATTGTGCCCATATCGCCGGCTTTTCTGCCTCGTACTGCAACCTCACCGTTTTCGATTTCCTTGTCGCCCAAAACAAGCATATAAGGAATCTTCTGAAGCTGTGCTTCACGGATTTTGTAGCCTGTTTTTTCTGCTCTGTCGTCAACAGTTACGCGGAAGCCTTTTTCCTCA
>JAZNXV010000038.1:0-16219 GCA_045594045.1 Clostridia bacterium | reverse complement strand
TAATAAAAGCAAAACAATTTTTTGTATAGAACAGATAACACTGCACTTTTTATTTTAAAGCCGATAAAAAGAAGAAAAAATTGCCTTTGCTTCAAAAAAAATAAAAAGCAGAAGCAAGAGTCTAAAAAAGTTTTTATACTTGGTGGCTTTTTCACAAAAGTTTCGTATTTGAAACAATATATTTAATTGACACAAAAGCAAAAAAACAATACAATAGTTAACGTGTTAACTAATTTTTAAAAAAGTATAAGGGAGATGCTTTTTTGTACGATTTTAATACTGTATTACAAAAGTTTATCTGTACCGATCGTCAACACCATCGCCTGCTTGATAAGCAGGCAAGCAAGGGTGGCTTGCATAGAGGACAGAATATGATGCTTCGGCGCATTAGCGAGTGTTCTTCTCCGCCAACACAAAAGGAACTGGCTTCGTTTTTTGAAATCAGCAACGCCGCAACGGCGGTAATGCTTAAAAAGCTTGAGCAAGGCGGATATATTGTCAGAAAAGCTCAACGCAGCGATATGCGCATTAACCGCATAACAATAACAGAAAAGGGAATGGAAGCGCTTAACAACACCCGTCGGTCTATCAGGACTCTTGACGAGCAGATGTTTAAGGATTTTTCTAAAGAAGAATTTGCTTCTCTTTACGGCTGTTTGGAAAAGATGCAACGCAACTTGACTGAATTTGAAATAAATAATTTTAAAGGTGACAACAATGAAAAGATGGACTAAATATATAAAACCTTATATGTATGCGTTTATTCTCGGACCGTTATGTATGATTGTTGAGGTAATAGGCGAAGTTTTAATGCCTAAAATGCTCGGTGCAATCATTGACTACGGTGTTGAGGGTGAGCCTGCACCTGCCTTTGTACAAAAGCTTTACGAAATTTTTGGCACCGATAACGGCTTTATAGTTGCCGCCATGGCAGGTATGATTTTAACCGCAGTGCTTATGATGATAGGCGGTGTGGGCGGTGCTTGGTTCGGCGCAAAGGCGGCGGTTAACTTTGCAACGGATTTGAGAAGCGATATTTACAAAAAGGTACAGCAGTTTTCCTTTGCCAATATAGATCGCTTTCAAACGGGCTCTCTTGTAACAAGGCTTACAAACGATGTTACACAAATGCAAAACTTTATAAATATGCTTTTGCGTATGGCGCTTCGCTCACCGGGAATGCTTATCGGCGCGCTTATTATGGCAATCGTTCTCAATCCTACCTTGACCCTTGTGCTTGCGGTAGTTTTGCCCATAATGCTTTTGGGAATATTCCTTGTTATAAGAAAAAGTTTTCCGCTGTTTTCGTCTATGCAGGGAAAGATTGACGCTCTTAACTCTACCGTGCAGGAAAACATTACTAACGTGCGGGTAGTAAAAAGCTTTGTCCGTCAAGATTTTGAAGAAAAGAAATTTGCGTCAGCCAACGGCAATCTGCGCAATGCAGGGTATGAAGCTATGAACACTATGATTCTGCTTTCGCCAATGGTAACGCTTTTTATGAATCTTACAACCATCGCGGTGTATTGGTTCGGCGGAAATATGGTCATAAATGAAGCTATGACCCCTGGTGATTTAACGGCATTTATAACTTATATAACACAGATTTTATCGTCGCTGATGATGGTGACTATGATGTTTATGAGTCTTTCGCGAGCCATGGCATCGGCAAAGCGTATAAGCGAGGTTCTGGACGAAAAGCTTGACGTTACCGACGAGAACGCAAAGCGAAAGGACGCAAAAATAGAAGAAGGAAGAATTGAATTCAAGAACGTTTCCTTCAGATATTACAAAAACAGCGCAGAAAAGGTGCTGGATAATATTAATCTTACTATTGAACCGCGAACAACGGTGGGAATTATAGGTTCAACGGGGTGCGGTAAAACAACGCTTGTTTCTATGCTTCCGCGGCTCTATGACGTGGACGAGGGTGATGTTTTAATCGACGGTATTTCCGTTAAGGACTATTCTCTGTTCTCTTTGCGCCAGGGTGTTTCTATGGTGCTGCAAAAGAACGTATTGTTTTCGGGCACAGTTGAAGAGAATTTGCGTTGGGGTAACGAAGGCGCAACGGATGAGGAAATTCGCTGCGCAGCCGAATACGCGCAAGCGGATAAGTTTATTTCTACCTTTCCCCAGGGTTACCAAACGAATATCGAGCAGGGCGGCGCAAACGTTTCGGGCGGTCAAAAGCAACGCCTTTGTATTGCTCGAGCGCTTTTGAAAAAACCGAAAATTATTATTCTTGACGATTCCACAAGCGCAGTTGATACTGCTACGGAAGCGCAAATCCGTCTTGCCTTTAAAAATGAGCTTAAGGATTCAACAAAAATTATTATTGCCCAACGCATTAGCTCGGTAATTGATGCAGACACTATCGTGGTAATGGATAACGGACGTATTACCGGTGTGGGTACTCACGAATTCTTAATTGAAAACAACGAGGAATACAGAGAAATCTATTATTCCCAGATGGATAAGGAGGCTTGATTTGAGATGAAAAGAACCTTAGAGAGCCTTCAGAAGCAATACAATAAGGGGGGCAGTCATAGCGCCGCAGGTCCAAGAGGAATGATGGGTCCGGGTGGTCCCGGCGGCAGACGCGGCGGACCAAGACCCAAGGGTAAGCCGAAAAACCTTAAAAGCACCGTGGGGCGCTTGTTTGGCTACATTTCAAAATATAAAGTGCATTTACTTGTGGTTTTTGCGCTTATTCTCGTTTCCTCTGCCGTGCAGATTTTTGCTACGGGGCTTATGCGTGACGTGGTAAACGCTCTTGTTGAAGGCGAAAAAACAGTCGGAGAGCGTATAGAAAATTTAATTCAGCTTTTAGCTCTTTTGGGCGGAATATACTTGATCGGCATCGGTACGTCATATACGTATGCAAAAATAATGCTGGTAGTATCCCAAAGCTCTATTGAAAAGCTGCGCAACGATTTATTCAAAAAATTGCAGACCCTGCCTACAAAATATTTTGACGCGAACTCTACCGGTGAGGTTATGAGCAGGTTTACAAACGATATTGATAATATCGATATGATGATACACCAGACGCTGACAAGCGCGTTTTCGGGCATAGTTTCCTTGGTGGGAACGTTTATTCTTATGCTTTCGACGAACATTTGGCTTACGTTAATCACAGTAGTGTTTGTGCCGGTGTTCTCGTTGGGCGGCGGTCTTATTGCAAAAAAATCAGGCAAGTATTACAGCGCGCAGCAGGCGGCGCTGGGTGCAGTTAACGGCTATATAGAAGAAACCGTAAACGGCACGAGAGTAGTAAAGGTGTTTAATCACGAGCAGGTGTGCGCAGAAGAATTTGAGCTTTTGAACGGTGATATGCGTAAAAAGATGTTTTCGGCACAATTCTACGGCGGAATTATGGGACCAATTATGCACAATATGAGTCAGATTTCCTACGGTATTACCGCAGGCGTGGGCGGTCTTTTGTGTGTGGCAGGTCTGCTTGACGTAGGCGGTCTTGCTGTATTTTGCAACCTGTGCCGCAACTTCTCTATGCCTATAAATATGATTTCCCAACAGATGAGCACTATTTTCTCTGCTCTTGCGGGCGCGGAGAGGGTTTTCGCGGTTATGGATACGCCTCCCGAGGAGCCCGACAGAGAAAATGCAAGCGATATGCCTTCTATGCAGGGGCACGTTGTTCTTGAAAACGTAAGCTTTGGCTATACAGAAGAAAAAACTGTGCTAAAAAATATTTCGCTTTACGCCAAGCCCGGACAAAAAATCGCTTTCGTTGGCTCAACCGGCGCAGGAAAAACGACTGTTACGAATTTGCTGAACAGATTTTACGATATTGATCAGGGAAAAATCACCATTGACGGCGTTGATATTAAAGATATCAAGCGCGACGTTTTGCGTAAAAACATAGCGATGGTTTTGCAGGATACTCATTTGTTTACAGGCACGGTTATGGAAAATATCCGCTACGGCAGGCTTGATGCCACGGACGAAGAGGTTATTGCCGCGGCAAAGACGGCAAGCGCACATTCGTTTATTATGCGGCTTTCCGAAGGCTACAACACAATGCTTGCAGGTGACGGCGCAAACTTATCCCAAGGTCAAAGACAGCTGTTAAATATTGCCCGCGCGGCGTTGAGTAAAGCGCCTATTTTAGTGCTTGACGAAGCTACAAGCTCCGTTGATACCCGTACCGAGCGTCACATTGAGCACGGTATGGAGCGTTTAATGAAAAACCGCACAACCTTTGTTATAGCGCACAGACTTTCTACCGTGCGTAACGCCAACGCCATAATGGTGCTTGAAAACGGCGAAATTATTGAGCGCGGCGACCACGACGAGCTTTTAAAGCTGAAAGGAAGATATTATGAATTGTACACGGGAATTAAAGAGCTTGACTAAAGAGGACCGAAGCGGGGCAGGTTTAAGGCGCGTGCTTTGGGGAATAACCGTTCTTTTGCTTTGCACGGTTTTGCTTTGCGCTTGTACAACAAAACAGCTTCCGCAGCATCACGAGGATACGGCAAACGGAATTAAGGATAATATCACCTTTGCCGAAGCTCAAGACGAAACCGATTGGGTAAAGCTGGAAATGAAGGACGGGGGAATAATGCTTATAGAGCTTTATCCCGAAACTGCGCCTATAACGGTAGCAAATTTTAAAAAGCTCGTTAAAGAAGGCTATTATAACGGACTTATTTTCCACAGAGTAGTGGAAAACTTTGTAATTCAAACGGGAGACCCTACGGGCACGGGCTCAGGCGGCTCAAGCGAAAAAATCTTCGGCGAGTTTGGGGTAAACGGTTATTCCAATTCCTTAAGCCACACGCGCGGTGTTATTTCTATGGCACGCCTTGGAAATGATTGTAATTCCGCATCGTCACAATTTTTCATCTGCCACGTGGATTATCCTTCCCTGGACGGACAATATGCGGCCTTCGGCAAGGTGATAGCGGGGCTGGACGTGCTTGATAAAATTGCATCCGTTAAGGTTAACGGAAAAAGCAAGCCTGTTGAGGACCAACAAATTTCGTCAATAAAATTTGTAAATATTACAAAATAAGTGTGGCAAGGACGTGTAAAAGCCTGTTGCTTGACACAAAAGAGCTTGTTTGCTATAATAAAAAACAAAATAATTCCTGTGAGGGAGTAGCGTGCGCTGAAGCTGCGGTTTTTGGCGTAGCAAGTCAACATACTGGCAAGGAGCAGGGGCTCTAAAGCCTGGCTTGTTTTAAATTGCGAGACTCAAATATAACTTTTAAAGCTATATTTGAGTCTTTTTTGTTTTAAGCTTGGAGAGAAAATTATGGATAGCTTTTTATTCTATTTTAACAGTGCGCTTTTAGGTGTGGGTCTTGCAATGGACGCGTTTTCCGTTTCCCTGGCAAACGGATTAAATGAGCCTTGTATGAAAAAAAGCAAAATGACGCTTGTTGCAGGTACCTTCGGCATTTTTCAGGCGCTTATGCCTCTTATAGGCTGGGTGCTTGTGCACACTATGATTGAGTATTTTTCGTTTTTTGAAAAATTCATACCCTGGATTGCCCTTGCTCTGCTTGTAATTATAGGCGGTAAAATGCTTTTAGAGGGGCTGGAAAAGAAAGACGAAGCGGACGTGTGCTCTTTAAAGGGAATAACCTTTGGAGCGCTTTTGGTTCAAGGTGTTGCAACAAGTATTGACGCGCTTTCCGTAGGCTTTACAATAGCCGAGTATAATTTTATTGAAGCGCTTGTTTCAGTATTGATAATTGCCGTTGTAACGTTTTTCATCTGCCTTTTAGGTTTATTTTTAGGTAAAAAGGTGGGTACAAAATTTGCAGGCAAGGCAAGCATTTTCGGCGGAATAATTTTAATTTTAATCGGCTTGGAAATTTTTATCAGCGGAATAATTTAAAGCTAAACGTCATAAACTAAAGTATTAAACACGTAAGTGTTAATTTTTCAGGGGATAAACGCGCAAAAGGAATTTACAATCAAACAGCAGTTAAGGAATAAAAAAGGTTTAAAGCATAAAAATAAAGGCTTTGATAAGCGCACACGGCTTGGTGCACTTTGTCAAAGCCTTTTTTTGTTGTTTTTTAATTAATTACATTTTTTCAGGTGCTTCGATGCCTAAAAGGCCTAAAGCTGTTTTTATAACGTCGCGAGTGCATTTAGTTACCAAAAGCCTTGCCTGCATAACGCCTTCCTCTTCGCCGATAATTCTGTTGTCAAAATAGAATTTGTTATAGCTTTGAGCAAGAGAAGCGCAATAGCGGGTGATAATAGAAGGCTCGTATTTTTCAGCCGCGTCAAGTACGATTTGAGGGAAGGCTTCGAGCTTGGCGATTAAATCGCTTGAGGCTTCGTCGTTAAATACGGAGAAATCAGCCTTTGAAGCATCAAGAGCAGGTGCCTTTGCCAAAACGGAACAGCAACGGGTGTGGGCGTACTGCACGTACGGACCTGTTTCGCCTTCAAAGTTAAGGGCTCTGTCCCACCAGAAGTCAACGTCCTTAATTTTGCCGCTGAACAAATCGTAGAAAATAACTGCACCGATACCTACCTGCTTTGCTACGGTTTCCTTGTTTGGCAAGTTGGGGTTTTTCTCGTTTATAATGTCTTGGGCTTTTTCAATGGCGCGGTGCAAAACCTCGTCAAGATAAACAACGTGACCCTTTCTTGTAGAAAGCGTCTGACCCTCGTAGCTAACCATACCAAAGGGTACGTGCACGAGATTCTTTGCCCACGGGTAGCCCATCAGCTCAACTACCTTAAATACCTGCTTAAAGTGAAGATTTTGCTGATATGCAACTACGTATAAGCATTTGTCAAAATCGTAGGTCTTTTTACGGTAGAAGATAGCCGCTAAATCACGGGTGGCGTAAATTGTTGCGCCGTCGCTCTTTAACAAAATGCAGGGGGGCATATCGTATTCGTCAAGATTTACAACGTAAGCGCCTTGAGAAAGTTCGAGCATTTTCTTTTCGTTAAGCTCGTCAACAACCGCACCGCACTTGTCCTTATAAAAGCTTTCGCCTGCATAGGAGTCGAACTTGATATTTAAAAGGTCGTAGATTTCTTGCACGTCCTTTAACGTAATGTCCTTAAACCAGTTGAACAGCTCCATAGCCTCGGGGTCGTCGTCCTCGATTTTTTTGAACCAGGCACGCGCTTCTGTTTGCATTTCCTCGCTTGCTTCCTTTTCAAAGCGAACGTATAATTCAATTAAAGCGTTAACGCCCTTTTCTTCAACGGCCGCGTGGTCGCCCCAATGCTTAAAGGCGCACAGCATTTTGCCGAACTGTGTACCCCAGTCGCCCAAGTGGTTAATGGAAACAACCTCGTAACCCAAAAATCTGTGAATGTTTGCAAGGGATGCGCCAAGCACCGTTGTGGTAAGGTGACCGATATGGCAACGCTTGGCTATGTTGATTGAAGAATAGTCAATACAAACTGTTTTGCCCTTGCCCATTTGGCTTGAGCCGTATAAAACGCCCTCTTGGTCAATTTTTGTTAAAACGTTTTGGGCGCGTTTGCCGGAAGAAATAAAAAAGTTTAAATAACCGCCTTCTACCTGAACGTTTCTGACAAAATCGGGAAACTCAAGAGAATCCTTAAGCTCGTTGGCAATAACGGGAGGAGCTTTTCTTAAAACGCGGGCAAGCTTAAAACAGGGAAATGCAAAATCGCCCATTTCCTTTTTGGGCGGAATTTCTATATAACTTGCACATTCGTCGGCAGAAATACCTGCCTTGTCGGCAATTATTTGAGCGAGGACAGCTTTGTAATCCATAATATCTCTCCAATTTTCTTTTGATTATGTCGTCTGTTAATTATACTACCAAAGACGTAAACAGTCAAACAAATTGACTTTTGAACCGAATATTTTGAGTTATTATGTGAAAATATTCTAAATAATACCCTAAAACAAATAAAAAATTTTGCTTTTTTGGCGTAAAAGTATTATACTATACTTAAGATTTTTTATAATGGGAGATTTTATGAATTCGGTTACCGTTTTTGCACCGGCAAAAATCAACTGGACGTTAGATATTTTAGGCACGGATGAAAGAGGATATCATATTCTTGATATGCTTATGCAGCGCATTACTCTTTGCGATGGGGTTGCAATCAAAAAAGCCAAGGAGGGCATTAGGCTTTCGTCGAATAAGGGCGAGCTTGCCTGCGATGAAAGCAACACTGCCTTTAAAGCGGCAAGGCTGTTTTTTGACAAAACAAAAATACACGCAGGGTGTGAAATTTTTATTGAAAAGAAAATTCCGTCAGGTGCAGGGCTTGCGGGCGGCAGTGCAGACGGTGCGGCGGTGCTCAGGGGCTTAAACGTGCTTTTTTCAGAGCCGCTGAAGGAAGAAGAATTGGAAGCGCTCGCTCTTAAAATAGGGGCGGACGTTCCCTTTATGCTAAAGGACGGCTTATATAGAGCAAAGGGCATAGGCGAACAGTTAACGAAAATCCCTATAGAAAAAGCTTACGCGCTTTTGCTTGTGATGGACGAAAATCAGCCTGCCGAAACAAGAGCCGTTTATAAGGAGTTCGACAAAACGGGTACGGACGCTTCGCCTAAAACCGATGCGTTTATTACGGCTCTAAAAAACGGAGAAGTAGAAAAGTTTGCTTCTTTAGGCGGTAACGCCCTGACAAAAAGCGCTTGCAAAATAGCGCCTAATATTAAAAAGAATATTGAAAATTTAAAAAATACCGATGCGCAGTTCGTTTCTATGACGGGTAGCGGAAGCGTTGTGTTTGGGGTTTACGAAACCTTGGCTCAAGCAAAGCAAGCAGAAAAGCAGGTTGGCTCTTGCTGGCATTGCGTGTGCGAAACAACTGCTCAAGGCTTAAAAATAAAGGAGAACGGATAAATGGAATTTTTAGCAAAAACAGGCGTAGCAATAGAAAACTTTTTAGGTATTGCCGGCTTTGACGTTTATTGGTACGGCATATTGATTGCAACGGGCTTTGCCCTTGCTTTTGTAGTATGTACCTTGTGGGCAAAAAAGCGAGGCTTCCCGTCAGATATGACAACGGACCTTTTAATTATAGCCGTTATAGGCGCAATTATCGGTGCTCGCAGTTATTACGTTGCGTTTGAATGGAATATGTACTACGTACCAAACGATTTGTTTGCAACCTTAGGCAGAATAGTTGATCTTCGCCAAGGCGGCCTTGCAATTTACGGCGGGGTAATAGGCGCAGTTATCGGCATTGCAATTTATGCAAAGCGCAAAAAGTATTATCTTACTCATTTAATCGATCTTTGTGCCGCGCCCCTTGCTCTCGGTCAGGCTATCGGCAGATGGGGTAACTTCTTTAATCAGGAGGCTCACGGCGCGCTTGTTACCGATCCCGACTGGCAGTTCTTTCCCTATGCGGTGTATCTTGATTCGCCAAAGGCAAACGAGCCTGTAGGTTGGTATCAGGCAACGTTCTTTTATGAATCAATTTGGTGTTTTATAATCTTCGGTGTGCTTATGTATTTGCTTTTTAAGCAAAAATATCGCGGACAAATCGTTTTGTGGTATCTTGCACTTTACGGCTTCGAACGCGGCATTGTTGAATGGCTTCGCACTGACCAGCTTTTAATTTATGGGCTTCCCGTTTCGGCACTTTTAAGTATAGCTCTTTGCGTTGTTGCCACAGCACTTTTGATTGTGTATAAGGTTAAGGACAGACGTAATCAGGTGACCTTTGAATTAACGGATAAGTCGCAGGAGGATAAAACCGCAGACGAGGACACCGCTATAAAAGGCGCAGATGAAGATGCGGTTGTGCAGGACACAGTAGAAGATACGGTTGCGCAAGATGCGGCAAAAGATGCAGATGTGAAAGATACTATCGCAGAGGCTGCTGCAGAAGATGCGGGCGCGGAAGAAACGAAAGCGTAGCGAAAATAAAGTAAAACAGTTTTCTCTTATCTGGAGGCATAAAATGAGAAATTTAACTATGATGACGGACCTTTATCAGCTTACTATGATGAACGGTTATCTTAAAAACGGAATGCAGGACAATATTGCGGTGTTCGATTTGTTCTTCCGTCCATTACAAAACAAAAGTGTTTACGCTGTTATGGCAGGTCTTGAGCAAGCCATAGAGTACGTTGAAAATCTTCATTTTGAAAAAGAAGATTTGGAGTATTTGCGTTCCTTAAAGATATTCGGCGAGGATTTTATTGAGTATCTTCGGAATTTTAAATTTTCGGGCGAGATTTATGCGGTTGAAGAAGGTACACCCGTGTTTCCCCGAGAGCCCTTAATAAGAGTTAAAGCTCCCATTATGGAAGCACAGCTTATGGAAACGGCTCTTTTAAATATTATCAATCACCAAACGCTTATTGCCACAAAAGCGAGTAAGGTTGTGGCAGCTGCCGCACCCGGCTTGGTACACGAGTTTGGCTTGCGCAGAGCCCAAGGCCCCGATGCAGGTATCTACGGCGCCCGCGCTGCTATAATCGGCGGCTGTGCAGGCACGAGTAACGTGCTTACGGGTCAGCTTTTTGACGTTGTTGTTTCAGGCACTCACGCACACTCCTGGGTAATGTCTTTCCCTGACGAGTTAAGCGCATTCAGAGCTTATGCCGATATGTATCCCGACGGTTGTTTGTTGCTTGTGGATACGTACAACACTCTTAAAAGCGGTGTGCCCAACGCAATAACCGTGTTTAAGGAATTGCGTGCCAAAGGCCACGAACCAAGAGGTATCCGTCTTGATTCGGGTGACCTTGCTTATCTGAGCAAGCGTGCAAGAAAAATGCTCGATGAAGCAGGCTTTGAAAATGCTAAAATATTTGCGTCAGGAGATTTGGACGAAAACGTTATTTGGGATTTGAAAATGCAAGGCGCAAAGCTTGACGTTTACGGTGTAGGCACAAAGCTCATTACAAGTGACGATATGCCTGCCCTTGGCGGCGTGTATAAAATGGCGGCGGAAATCGTAAACGGCGTAACGGTTCCCAAAATCAAAGTGAGTGAAAATGCCGTAAAGGTTACCAACCCCGGCTACAAGCAGTTCTACCGCTTGTATTCCAAGGAAGACAACAAGGCTGTTGCGGACCTTATAACTCTTGATGACGAGGTTGTTGACGAAACACAGCCTCTTACGATTTTCGATCCCGTTGATACCTGGAAGAAAATGACTCTTGAAAACTTCAGGGCAGAGCCTATGCTAAAGCCTATATTTGTAGACGGCAAAAAGGTATATAATTCACCTTCGCTTAAGGAAATTCAAAAATACCATTTTGCCCAGATGGATACCTTGTGGGACGAATATAAGCGTTTAACACGTCCCCATGTTTACAAGGTTGACCTTTCGCAAAAGCTTTACGACCTCAAACATAAGCTGCTTGATGAAGCAGGTAAAGGAGAAAAATAATGAATTTAAAAGCAAGATTCGGTAAGTACAAGCAAAAAGAGGCTGATGCGTTTATTGCAAGCCTTAAGGCAGAGTATAACGAAAAAATTTCCGCCCTTGAAAGCAAGGTGGCAAATCTTGAAAAGGAAAACGCCGCTTTTAAGGACGAAATAAAGCAGTTTAAGGAAAAGGAAGGCGTAATCGCTCAGGTTATGCTTGATGCTACTAAACGCGCCAAGGATATTGAAGACGATTACCGCAAGCGCGCTGAAGAAAGCGATACGGCTTGCAGGCAGCTTCACGACGAATGGGTTGCAGGTATGCAGTCTGCCGCGGAAAATCTTGAAAAAATGCGCGCGGAAGCAAAACAGATGCTTGAAAATATTGACAGCGAATTTAATTCTCTTTGCGCTTGGGCGGGAGAACGTCTTGAAAGTCTTGAGGGCGCAACTCTTCCGTCGGGCAGAGGCGTTAAATCTTTGGAACAGGAGATATCCGCAGGGGCGGGCGCTGATTTAGGCGAGCTTTGCAAGGAAATGGGCTTAATGGCAGACGGCACCGAAGAAACTGAAGCAGACGGCACAACAGAAGCAGACGTGACTGACGATATATCTGAAGCGGGCGACGAAACGGAAATTGAAGGCGAGCAAGCAGAAATTACCGATGCAGGCGTAGAGATTGCCGATGCTGTATCTGTCGAAGACGAATCGGTAGAGGACGGTCAAACCAACGCAAATGAAGAATAAACCGTTACTTGCGGCGGCTATCGGTGTGCTTGCGGTATGCCTTATAGTGTGCGGCGCATTCGCTATAGACTATTTTAACCGCTTTTCACCTTCAAGCACGGGCGAGCATATTATTGCAAACAAGCTGAAGGATAATATAAGCTATCTGCCTTATTTGCAAAACGGAAGTATTTATTATTATAAGGACGGCGCGAGCATAGCCGTTGCTGAAAACGTGTACGATGCTTCAAGCGAAACACCGCTTTATACGGCTGACTACGGTATAAACGGCTCAACGGGGCAAATGGTGTATGTGTCTGAAGATCGTCTGTTTTATTTTGACGGCGCTTCTTCAAAGCTGATTGCAAGCAATATTACTGCATGGCGCACGTCCCAATCAATGCAGGCAATAGCCTTCACTGTTTCAAGCGCAGGCAAGGAAAGCACCATAGGAACCTTGTTTTTGTATTATCAAAACAAAATTATTCCTCTTGATAGTGACGTTTTGGTTAGTACCTTAAAGTTTTCTCAAGACGGAACGGTACTGTTTGCACAAAAAAGCAACAGCTATCCTAAAATAAGAACAACGCTGTACAAATATGATTTAAACGGCAACAAAACGGTGCTCGATAACAACTGTATGCCTTTAATGTGGGTATCTGATTCCGGGGATAGCGCTATTACGGGCGAATCTGATGATGACAGTCTGTATTCATACCGCGTATTCGCGGAGAATTTTACAAAGGAAAAAACGTTTAAGAACGTATATTATTCTAACGTAACTCAGGATAAGAGCATTTTGTATTTGCTCTGCGATTATAATTACGATACCCGTCAAGGTCGGCTTGTGGCGGTTGATTTAAAAAACCTGAAAGAAAAAGAACTTGCCAAAGACGTGAGCTTTATGAGCCTTGAAGGTGTAACGGACGCATCTAAAGGCGTGCTGTACAGCGTTTGTACCGACGGCGAAAAGGGGTATTATTCAGTTTATTATTGCGATATTTCGGGCACATCTACTCGGCTTGTGCGCAACACAAGCGAGGAAACGCTTTATTCGGTGGCAATTGATACCCAAAGGAATAACGGATATATTTTATCCCAAGGCTCAACTGTGTACGAAAGCGCAGTATATTATATAGAGTGGAAAAACGGCTCTCTTTCGGTTGAAAATATTACCACCGGCTACGTTGACGGGCTTGTGTATTATGAGCATCTTAACGCCGTAACTTTCGGCAAGAATTTTGCCGACGGTATTTGTCAGCTTTATTATGCCGATTCAAGCCTTGCTTGCCGAATGCTTACTGCCGATTGCGGTGCGGAATATTCCTCAAGCAGTCAGCGCTACACAACGGTAAGTGTGCTGTCCAATACGTCAAATGAGGTTATGTATTTTAACAATATAGTAACCGGCGAAACAACCGTGGATACTGTGGGCACGTTGAAGCTCTGCAAAAACGGCGAGTGCATCACCGTTGACGAAAATGTTTCTTCACGTTATATGGAAGCCCCCGTTGCAAACGGTAATATGTCGCAAATCTATTATTTAAAGGAAAACGAAGACGAAACAATGGATTTGTATCTGTTTGAAAATTCTTCAAGCACGCTGATTACAAAAGACGTTCACGGAATAATCGAAACAAAGTAAGCGGTGGATTAAAAAGAGATATAACGGGTAAAACAACGTTATAATAGGATTGATGCGCTATAACAGCCTGCATAATAACGGTCTAAAACATTCACCTATATAATTAAAAATATTCACCTATACAATAAGGAGCAATTATGATACATTCTTCTGCTCTCTCACTGGTGGGCAACACGCCTCTGGTGGAGCTTAACAACATAAAAAAGCAAATAGGCTTTTCAGGCAGATTACTTGCGAAGCTTGAAGGCTTTAATCCTGCGGGCTCTGCCAAGGACAGAGTTGCGCTTTATATTATTGAAGATGCCGAAAAGCGCGGTTTACTTGAGCCTGGCGCGGTGATAATAGAAGCAACCAGTGGCAACACAGGCATAGGTATTGCATTTGTATGCGCATCTAAGGGCTACAGAGCTCAAATCGTTATGCCTGACAGTATGAGTGCCGAACGTATTCAGGCAATAAAAGCCTATGGCGCGCAAGTAATTCTTACTCCCGGGGCTGAAGGTATGAACGGCGCAGTTAAAAAAGCAGAAGAATTACATAAGGCAACGCCTAATTCTATTATATTGGGGCAGTTTGTAAATAAACTGAACCCTCAAGCGCATTATGAGAATACAGGCAGAGAGCTTTTTGAACAAACCCAGGGCAAAATAGATATTTTCGTTGCGGGCATCGGAACGGGCGGAACGATTTCGGGTGCAGGTAAATTCTTAAAAGAGCACGTTAATAATATTTGCATTGTGGGGGTTGAACCTTTAAGCTCGCCTCTGTTAAGCGGCGGCAAAAGCGGAAGCCATAAAATACAAGGCATCGGTGCAAATTTTGTACCCGAAACCCTTGATACCTCTATATATAATAATGTAGTATGTTGCAGTGACGAAGATGCTTATGCCTGCACAAAGCTTCTTGCACGTAGCGAAGGCATTTTAACGGGCATCAGTTCGGGCGCGGCGCTGTTCGGCGCAATAGAAATGCTTAAAAAGGAAGAGAATAAAAACAAAACCGCCGTAGTGCTTTTTGCCGACCTGGGCGATAGATACTATTCAACGGGTGTTTTTGATTAAAAACAAGGTCTTGCTGTGGGCAGGACCTTTTCTTTTTGCAAAATGGAGTTTTTTCAAATTCTCAAACGCAATGCACCCAATAAAAACTGTAAAATATTAACAAAGTATTAACAGCGCAAGTAAAGGATTGACAAACGCGGCTTTAGGCATTAAAATACAATATGTTTGAAATAATATTAAGTTAACATAATAGGTAATAAGGAGAATTTTATGAAAAAACTTTTGTGTTTAGCTCTCACAGTGGTAATGGTTGTTTTCTGTGCATCATTTTTGAATTTTTCCGTATGCGCGGCAGGAACAAACATTGTCAAGTATGATTTTGAGTCATTTAACGCGGGCGGTCTTTCTCTTGACGGCAATTATACGTATGATGACGGTGTTATGTACTTTAAAATAAACAACCCCGCAGTTGACCAAGGTCAAGGCGTAGGCATTTCTGTTGAAAATGATGCTGTAAAGGGCAAGGTATTGCGTTTCAAAGGCAACGCAACAAATCATTCGGTTTCCTTTAAACTGAACAGTAAGCTTAAAACTGCCTATGACAGTATGAACCTTTCAACCATAAAAGTAACCGTTTCCTTTGATTACAAGGGATTGATATCGCCCGGCACAAACAAAGCGCTTGGCGAAGTTAAGCTTTTTGAAACCTTAGGCAGAACAAGCACCGACCTTGAATCTACCCATACAAGCAAAAAGAATTGGCGTATCGGCTATCTTGAAAAGACGGTTAACGTTTGGCATCATTTTGAAGGCTCGTTCCTTCTTTCTGCGCAAGATTACGCAATGCTCACCGCCGCAACACCCGACCTTTACAGAGTTCAGTTTGACAAAATGAATTCCACAGGCGGTGAATTCTACATTGACAATTTTGTGGTTACCGCTTCTGACCCCAGCGCAACCCCCGTGCCCACGGTAGCACCTACCCCAACAGCTACGGTAAAACCTGCAACCCCAACCCCAACGGCTAACCCTGACGGCAACGCAGGCAGTAACGACGGAGGCGACTCAGGCAGCGCTGTGGTACAACCCACCCCAAATAATACTGACGTGCAAACCGGTGTTGACGTAACTCCCGCACCCGACGGCACAACCCCCGCACCCGACGGCACAACTCCTGCACCCGACGGCACACAGCAACCTTCAGGCGAGGATACAACCGCACCCGGTGATAACGCACAGCCAACCGCAACATCCGCGCCCGGTGGCGAGCAGACGAATAACATCGTATTACCTATTGTAATCGGTGCAGTTGTGTTAGGCGGCGCAGTGGCAGGCTTTGTAATTTATAAAAAGAAAAAGCAAAATTAATATTATGTAGTTTGCTCAAAAGCGAAACTGATAAGCATTACGTTTTAAAGAATAGTAAAACCGATATGGAAGCGTTTCCGTATCGGTTTTTTGTTGTGCAAATACAGATGTACACCTATTAAAAAGAGTTAATTTATTGAAAAATCCAATTAATT
>JAZNXV010000037.1:0-26508 GCA_045594045.1 Clostridia bacterium | reverse complement strand
ATATACAAGTATTTTTTCAAGTTTTTCACCTCAAAAAAATATATATGCACTGATTTTATTTATATGGCAATTTTTTTGTGTTGACAAATTCACCATTTTTAGTCTATACTATATTCATAAAATCGTTTAGGAGTATTTTATTATGAGTGAAATGAATGAAAACAGACCAATTATTAACGGTGAGCTTGTTGAAACTATGTCACAAAGACTAATTGATGAGCGCAGTTTGATGAATCTTGCTGATTTCTTCAAATTGTTTTCTGACGAATCAAGACTTAAAATACTCTACTTACTTACTATGAACGAGATGTGTGTTTCGGATATTGCCGCTACACTTAATATGAATCAGTCAACTGTTTCTCACCAATTAAAAACTTTGCGTAACAGCCGTGTTGTAAAATACCGCAGAGATGCAAAGATTGTTTATTATTCTCTTGACGATGATCATATCGGTCAAATTTTGTTGCAAGGTATGCTTCACGTAAGCGACTTTGAATAATTTTTTAACGGTAAAAAATGGATTTTTCTAATATTTTAAAATCTCTCCCTCATGAACCGGGAGTATATATTTATTCAGATGCGAACGATACGGTTATTTACGTTGGAAAGGCGCGCAGCCTTAAAAACCGTGTGCGTTCGTATTTTCATTCAAACGACCTGAACGAAAAAACAAAAAGGCTTGTTTCCAATATTGCTAAAATTGATTACTTTGTTACCGCAAACGAGCTTGAAGCGCTTTTGCTTGAAAACAACTTAATAAAAAAATATAAGCCTAAATACAACATTCTTTTAAAAGACGATAAGGGCTATCCTTATTTGCGCATTGACCCTAAGGAAGCTTTTCCGAAACTTGAGCTTGCGCGCAAAATAAAATTTGACAGCGCATTGTACTTTGGCCCGTATTTTGGCACAGGCAGCGCAAAAGCCATCAGTGATATTGCCCTTGAATTATACCCGTTGCGCACCTGCAACCACGATTTAACAAAGCAACACAATATACGCCCCTGCTTAAAATATCATATTAACCGTTGCCCTGCCCCTTGTGCATATCCACAAAACCAAGAATATCACAATAATGTTAAAAATATTGTCGGTTTTCTGAAGGGTAATCAAAAAGATGCCCTTGAGGTTATAAAAAAGAAAATGGAAAAGGCTGCCGAAAATCTCGATTTTGAGCTTGCGGCAGAGCTGCGTGACAAGTTAATACGTGCTGACGAAATTCTAAACAAGCAAAAAATTGTTCTTTCAACAAACGAAAATATCGACATTATCTCCGTAATTTTGCGCGATACCTATGGAGTTATTTGTTCCCTTTATGTGCGCTCAGGCAGGCTTATAGGTGCAAATACAGTTGAATTAAACGACGTTACGTACGAAAACGAAGCGCAGCTTTTATCAAAATTTATTATTCAGCATTATACGTCTGGCGCCATTTTGCCCAAAGAAATAATTTGTGACGTTATGCCCGAGGATAAGGATATTATCGAAAGCCTTATTTTTGATTCGTTAGGCAAACAAGTAAAAATTCACCTTGCTCAAAGAGGCAAGAAATTTGACCTTTGCTTAATGGCAAAACGCAATGCAAGAGAAAAGCTTGAAAAGTCTGTAAAAAGCATCTCATATAAAGCCGAAAGAATAAAAAAAGGGCTCGCAGAATTACAAGTTCTCCTTAACCTAAAGTTTCCCCCACACAGAATCGAATGCTTTGATATTTCGCACATTCAAGGCACCGATACAGTTGCTTCTATGGTGGTATTTACCAACGGTATGCCCGACAAGAAGGAGTATCGTCGCTTTAAAACTCACCAAGGTAATAACGATTTCGCATCGATGCGGGAGGTTACTTTCCGTCGCTTTACCGACGGTTTAAATAAAAAAAGCGGATTTGAAAAAATGCCGGATTTAATTTTAATAGACGGTGGCAAAGGACAGCTGAATTCTGCAAAAGCAATTATCAAAGATGAGCTTAATATTTCTTGCCAAATGATAGGACTTGCGGAAAAATTAGAGGAAATTTATACACTTGATTCCCCCGTCCCCCTACTTTTACCCTTTTCGTCTCCCGCGCTTCAAATTCTCCAAGCCACGCGTGACGAAGCACACAGATTTGCAATCACCTACCATCGCTCGTTGCGCGGTAAACATTCCATCGCCTCTTCTCTCGATAATATTGAAGGCATTGGAAACACGCGTAAAAAGGCACTTGTGCGGGCGTTTTCAACTGTTTCCCGAATAAAGCAGGCTACCTTGGAGGAGCTTGAAAAAGTGCCTTCTATGAACAAGCAAGCTGCAAAGGCCGTCTATGAATACTTTAATTCGCAAGGCAACGGTTAATTCTATACTTTAAACAAAAAATGCACTTTTAAGCGCTAACGCCAAAGTGCATTTATTTTTTTATTAAATTCAGATGAGCTTTGCCAATTCTTCGATGTCTTCGTCCCTCGTTGCCCAGCTTGTTGCAAAGCGAACAACTGTATGGCTATCATCATACTTTTCCCAAAATCCAAAGCGGACTTTTTTCTTTAATTGTTCCATAAATGAATTTTCAATTACAATAAACTGTTGATTAGTTGGTGAATCAATGAAGAATTTATAGCCTTTTTCTTCAAACAATTTTTTAAGTTTATCAGCCATCTTTATTGCGTGAGCACTTATTTTAAAATATAAATCATCAGTAAACAAAGTGTCAAACTGAATTCCTAAAAGCCTGCCTTTTGCAATCATCGCGCCGTGCTGTTTAACCTGCGTCATAAAATGTTCAGGAGCGTTGTTGTGTGTAAACACAACAGCTTCGCCGCAAAGAGCGCCCACCTTTGTTCCGCCGATATAAAATACGTCGCAAAGCTCGGCAATATCCTTTATGGTAACGTCGGTAGACGAACTCATCAAGCCATAGCCCAACCGTGCACCGTCAAGAAAAAGTTGCATATCAAATTTTTTGCAGATTTCACTTATTTTTTCAAGCTCCGCCTTGGTATAAAGTGTTCCGTATTCCGTAGGGTGTGAAATATACACCATTTTAGGAAATACCATGTGTTCGTGATTGTCGTCGGCATAGAACGACGAAACAAATGTATTTAATTCATCACCGTCAATTTTTCCATTATGCTGGGGAAGCTCAAGAACCTTGTGCCCCGTAAATTCTACCGCGCCCGCTTCGTGACCGTGAATATGTCCCGTTTTTGCAGAGATTACACCCTCAAAATTTTTAAGGCTTGTAGAAATTACTACCGCGTTTGCCTGGGTACCACCTACTAAAAAGAATACTTGAGCCTCTTCTTTTCCACAGGCTTTCTTAATTTTTTCCCTTGCGCTTGCACAGTATTTGTCGGTGCTGTAACCCGAAAGTGCTTCCATATTAGTTTCAAGTAATCTTTTTAAAATTTCTTCATGTGCACCTTGAATATAATCGCTTTCGAATGATAACATTTTATTTATCTCCATCTAATTTATTTTTCATATATGATAAATCCAAAGGCTTATAGCCCTCTATGTAATCCATTACTTTCGTTGGTGAATCAAACGCAGGATACAACGCCTTACATTCAGAACGTAAAAATTTCTTTTCAATAGCTTCATCAAGCATTTTTAATAAGCTGTCGAAAAAGCCGTCAATATTATAAATAACAATGGGCTTATTGTGTCTGTTAAGCTGTTTCAGCGTCAGTATTTCAAAAAATTCGTCAAATGTTCCTATTCCTCCCGGAGTAATTATAAAAGCATCGGCAAGCTCTTCCATTTTTTCTTTTCTTCGCCGCATAGTGTTTGTTCTGATAAGCTCGTTGCAGTTGGGATTCAGCACCTCTTCATTTTTAAAAAACGAAGGTACAATACCTATAACATAGCCATCCTTTTCATACACACCGCGAGAAACTGCCCCCATCATACCCAGTGCGCCTGCGCCATAGACAAGCGTATGCCCTTTTTGAGCCATAATTCTGCCCAATTCCTCGCCGCCAAAAATGTACTTTTTATCAATTTCTTCACTTGCAGCGCCGTAAACGCAAATTTTCATAAAATCCTCCAATAAAAATAAAAAGTTACGGGCTAAACAGATAACCCGTAAAAATATTTAATTTAAGATAAATTTATCTAAAATATCAACTGTTCCGCTACCCATTATAAGCACTAAATCATCTTTTTCCAACTGTGTTTTTAAATAAGCACCGCACTCTTCCATAGTAGGAATATAAATACAGTCGTCGTTGTATTTTTCGATAATTTTATCAACAATCATTTTTGAATTAATTGTTGGGTCAAAGGGCTCACGGTCGCCGTAAACGTCAATTAATACGGTCTTATCGGCATTATGGAAGCAATCAACCAATCTATCAAACTGTGCCTTCGTTCTTGTAAACAAGGCAGGCTGATAAATAAGCCATAAACGGTTCTTTTTAATGTGCTTTGTAGCTTCAATTGTTGCCGCAACTTCTTCAGGGTGATGACCGTAATCGTTATAAATTTTGGCTCCGTTATATTCGCCTCTGAACTCAAAGCGTCTACCTGCACCTGTGTATTTTTTTACCCCCGAAACCGCTTGTTCAACAGAGATACCGCAAAGAATAGCTGAAATAATCGCCGCCATCGAGTTAAGCACGTTAACTTCTCCGATAACGGAAAGCTCAACGTGGGCAAAAAACTCACCTTTTTTGTACATATCGTACTGCGGATATCCAAAATCGTTAAACGATATATTTTTGGCATAATAGTCAGCATTTTCATTCAAGCCGTAGCTGACGGTTTTTCTTCCGCATTCACCTAAAAGCTTTCGTGTGCGAGCATCATCGTAACAGCCTACAACAAAGCCGTTATCATCAACAAGCTGACAGTATTTTAAAAATGATTTATATATATTTTCAACCGTTTTAAAATAGTCAAGATGGTCTGAATCAATATTTAAAACAATGGCAATATGCGGCTTTAACCATAAATATGAGTCTACGTATTCGCAGGCTTCGGTAATAAAGAACTCTTCTCTTCCCGTATAAACGTTACTGCCAATGGTGGGAAGCACACCGCCGATGTGAATAGTGGGTTCGGTTTTTGCGTGATAGAAAATTTCCGATACCATAGACGTGGTAGTTGTTTTGCCGTGTGTACCCGAAACACCGATACATTTTTCGCATTGCTTTGAAATAAGTCCGAGCATTTCACCGCGATCAATACATGGAATGTTATGTTCCATAGCATAGGCTCGTTCTACGTTGGTAACGGGAATGGCGGCGGAATACACAACAAGAGCTGCGTTTTTTACATTTTCAGCGTCGTGCCCTACACGCGCATCAATACCCAAGGTTACAAGCCGCTGAAGAGCATCGCTGTCCGACCTATCGGAGCCGCTGATATTTTTAAAACCCCAATTATGTAAAATTTCTGCGAGGCCACACATACTGTGACCGCCGATTGCAATAAAATGTATATTTTTTTCTTTAAAATCTTCAAGCTTAATCATAAATGCGACCTCTGTTAAATTGATATTTTATATTATATCAAAAATTCTGATTTGTTTCAATGCTTTTTTCTTAATTATATTCTAAGCTCGGGCAAATATTGTAAATAAATATCCAGTGTTCACAAAATAGTAAAAAAACGGTTAATTTTTTATTAAATAAATTAATTTTATATTGATATATACGATTTAAAGTGGTATAATAAGGTAAAATATTACGGAGGTATTTTATGAAGAAACTATTATCAATGCTTTTAATTGCATGTGTTTGCTTAACAGTTGTTTTTTCTTTTACCGCTTGCTCTGATCCAAGCTTAGAAAACAGCGGTGGCGGCAATACAGATGCTACAGCCACACCCCTTCCCGAAGATATTGACCCTGCAACAGTTGACGTTATTGGTGAAACTTGGCGTGTTACCGAGCTTTCGTTTACCACAACGAAGAAATACGTTGCTGCAAAGGGTGAACAAGGTAAGGTTGTTTTTGACTGTGAATTCACTCACAAGGATTCAGGAAAAACCTTGACCGTTCCCGGCTTCTGGGACGGTAACGATGTGTTTAAGATCCGTTTTGCGCCCACGCTTTACGGCGTTTGGGAATATAAAACAATCTGCGCTACTGATGATGAATTAAACGGCAAAACAGGTACTATCGGTGCAAATGCTTATAAAGGCGATTTAGAAGTTTACAAGCGTGGCTTCGTTAAGACTGATGCCGAGAAGAAGTATTTTATCTATGACGACGGCACACCTTTCTTCTATTTAGGCGATACACACTGGGGTATGCTTGCCGAAGAAATTGATTCTGCAGGTCCTAAAGCAGGCAATCTTCAGACAGATTCCCACTTTAAGTATATTGTTGACAAGCGTGTTGAGCAAGGCTTTACCGTTTATCAGTCAGAACCTATCGGTGCAAAATTTTCCTTGACCGACGGCAAGATTAACCGTGATGACGTAATGGGTTTCCAGGAAGCCGACAGATACTTCCAATACATTGCTGACAAGGGTCTTGTTCACGCAAATGCACAGTTCTTCTTCCCCACATATATGTCTATTCAGGACGATATGGAAGCTTTGAAGAGTCTTTCTCGTTATTGGGTTGCTCGTTTCGGTGCGTACCCTGTTATGTGGACTCTTGCACAAGAAATCGACAACGACTTCTATTATGAGCGTGGCGAGCAATCCCATACCATTTATAATAAGAATCCTTGGGTAAACGTTGCTGAATTCATCAACGAGTGCGACGCTTACAATCATCCCACCACAGGACACCAAGAAGGTGCAGGCAGCACAAGCATTACAGGTGTTATAAGTGATGCTACCGTAAGTGGCGATGGTAAATCTGTTTTTGCTTCTGAAGAAGTAACACAAAAAACAGGTCACGATTGGTGGGCTTCACAATGGGGCTTTAATTTCAAATCTCCTCAAACTGCATTTACGTTAGGCAAAGAATATTGGGCTTCCAATAAGGTTGGCGTTATGTACGAAGGTAAGTACTGCTATCTTTGGACAAAGAACTTTGGCTCTCGTGCTCAAGGCTGGCTTGCATATTTGAACGGCTTCTTTGGTTACGGCTACGGCGCTCAGGATATTTGGAACTACAACAGTGACTACAGTAAAAACGTTGGCACTTCCGACGGTTATGAAACAGTAACAATACAAGATAAACAAATGCCGTGGTCTGAATCTATCGAATTGGAATCCGGATATCAGGTTGGCTATATGCGTCAATTCTTTGAAACTATCGAATGGTGGAACTTAGTTCCCGACTTAGGTGAAGGCACTTGCTTTGCCCCCTATTATTCAACTGATAAACACTATTCAGCAGCTTCTATCGGAAATGACGTTTACGTAATTTATCTTTACAATGCAGGCAAGGGAAATTCCGGTACTATCTGCAATATGGACGGCGATGCTACCTATACAATCAAGTGGTTCAATCCGAGAACTAACGAATACATCGAAATTGGCACCGATTTAAAGCCAAACACCACTGATGCTAACGGCAATCCCGCATATCAGCTTGAAAATAAGCCAAATCGTTCAATGGAAGACTGGGTTATTTTAGCAGTAAAAAATAAATAATTTTTATAAAAAGCGGTCTGCTTTCTGCAGACCGCTTTTTTTGTACATCTATCACTTTCTTTACGCATTTTTACGGTAAATTCCGCTATAAAATTAATTTAATAATAAAAAACTTATTTTAACCAATAAATCAAGTGTTGACATTAAATAGTTTTTTTTGTATAATAAAATCAAATATAAAAAAAGGAGCTTTTAAATGAAAAAAATACTTTCTGTGTTGTTGGCGACTATACTTTGCATCACTATGTTATTTTCCCTTACCGCTTGCAGCCCTGAAACTGCAACACCCGGTGGAGACGGTTCAGCCGACATTACTGCTACAAATACTCCTTCTGTATCGGGTGACGTCACCCCCCCAACAGATGTCAATCTCCCTTCAACCGAGCCTACCCCATACGTACCCGAAGGTGCAACAGCTACCGTATGGCAGGTAACAGAACTCAGCTTTGAAACAAATAAAGAATATTCAGCCGCCTCAGGTGAACAAGGCAAGCTTGAATTTTACGGCGAATTTACCCATAAAGATACCGGCAAAACCTTAACAATACCTGGATTTTGGGATGGTGGACAAACCTTTAAGCTCCGTTTTGCTCCTACATTAGCGGGAACTTGGAACTATAAAACCATTTGTGCCGAAGATGATTCTTTAGCAAATAAGACCGGTGATTTTGTTGCCGCTGACTATACGGGCGATCTTGCTATTTATAAACACGGCTTTGTAAAATCCGAACGCGGTAAAAAATATTTTGTTTTTGATGACGGTACTCCTTTCTTTTATATTGGTGACACCCATTGGGGAATGATGTCGGAAAGCTTTGATTCTGCCGGTGAACATGCAGGCAATATACAAACCAATTCTCACTTCAAATACATCGTGGATAAGCGTGTTGAGCAAGGCTACACCGTTTATCAATCGCAGATTGAAACTGCAAGCTTAAATGATAAAATCGCGCTTATCGACGGACGTATAAACAGAACTGACGTTTTAGGTTTTCAAAATATTGACCGCTACTTTAATTATATTGCTGAAAAAGGTCTTGTGCATGCTCACGCACAGTTTAATATATTCCCACCTAGCGCAGGTCCGCTTGTTGGCAATGACGAAGCTCTTGATGACCTTGCGCGCTACTGGGTTGCCAGATACGGTGCATATCCTGTTATGTGGACATTAGCTCAAGAGTGTGATAACGATTTTTACTACCATTTAGGCCGTCAAAACCACACAACTGTTGAAAATAATATTTGGGTTAAAGTTGCTGAATACATTAATAAATATGATGCATACAATCACCCCACCTCAGGTCATCAAGAAACGTATCCCCATGTTTCCGCAACCGGTGAAACTTCAATGTTTGGAAAAACCAATGAAGGTGCTTCTGTATTTATTTCTGATGAGGTTACTGCAAAAACGGGTCACGATTGGTGGGCGGCGCAATGGCGTTTTGAATTTAATGTTCCCCAAACCGCCTTTAATATCGGCAAGGAATATTGGCCCATTGATAAGGTTTCCGTAATGTACGAAGGCAGATATGCTTTCTTCTATACAAAGGAATTCGGTGCACGCGCTCAAGGCTGGCTCGCCTATTTAAACGGCTTCTTTGGCTACGGCTACGGAGCTCAGGATATGTGGATGTATAAATACGGTGTTGAATCTCAAACTGATGTATGGACCGACGGTTATGATAACGTAACTCCCGACGACCGCAGAAATATGCTTTGGTCGCAAAGTATCGAGCTTCAATCGGGCTATCAGGTTGGCTATATGCGCCAATTCTTTGAAACCGCCGTTGGCGATTGGTATAATTTAGTACCCGATTTTGACAACGGAACCTACTTTGAGTCTTCCGAAAGTGACAGTACTGCAAAAAAACGTTTTTCTATAGCAACAAACGGCAACAGCAAGTACGTACTTTACCTGTACAATGAAGGCTCTGCAAAATCAGGTACGTTAAAGGGTCTTGACAAAAACGCAACATATACGGTTAAGTGGTATAACCCACAGACTAATGCTTACACCACCGTTGGCACAAGTGTTAAAGCAAACGGCTCGGGAAGCTACGTTATTCCCGCTAAACCGAGCACAAGTGATTGGGTACTTCTGGTAACAAAGAACTAAACACAAAAACCTTCGTTTTTTACGAAGGTTTTTGTGTTTTCTTGAAAATTTCTCTTGATTTTTTCGGCATATTATGGTATGCTTTTTTTAAAGACTAAATTAAGGAGTTTTACAATGAAAAAGATACTTTCAATTTTGTTAGTTTCCCTGCTTTGCTTATCAGTTGTATTTTCTTTTACAGCCTGCACTCAAACTAACACTGAACAAGGCACATCTACCCCCACACCTACACCTCTTCCGCCTGACATTGACCCCGCTACTGTTGACGTTATAGGAACTACTTGGCAGGTAACGGAGCTTAGCTTTGAAACGGATAAAAAATATTCTGCCGCTTCCGGCGAGCAAGGCAAGCTTGAGTTTTACGGTGAATTTAAACATAAGGAATCCGGCAAAACATTAACAATTCCCGGCTTCTGGGACGGCGGCAAAACCTTTAAAATTCGTTTTGCGCCCACCGCATACGGCGTATGGGAATATAAAACCATTTGCGAAGAAGATGCAAATTTAGCCGGCAAAACGGGCACAATCGGTGCAAATGCTTACAAAGGCGATTTAGAGATTTATAAACACGGCTTTGTAAAAACCGAAACGGGTAAAAAGTATTTTGTTTATGACGACGGCACACCTTTCTTCTACATCGGTGATACCCATTGGGGAATGATGATGGAAAGCTTTGATTCTGCAGGCGAAGATGCAGGCAGTATTCAAACAAATTCACACTTTAAATACATTGTTGACAAGCGTGTTGAACAAGGATACACTGTTTATCAGTCACAATCGGGAAATACAGCTTTGAATCTTGTTGATGCAAGAGTAAATACCAACGATATTGAACATCTTCAAAACATTGACCGCTACTTTAATTATATTGCCGAAAAAGGTTTGATTCACCCACACACACAATGCGGTTTGTCAGCAGCAGCTGTAGGTCCTCTTGTTGAAAACTATGAAGGCCTGGAAAATCTTGCACGTTATTGGGTTGCCAGATACGGCGCATACCCTGTTATGTGGACGCTTGCTCAAGAATGTGATAACGACTTCTATTATGAATTAGACCGTCAAAATCACACAACAGTTGAAAACAGTGTTTGGATTTACCTTGCTGAATATATAAATAAATACGATGCATACAACCACCCCACAACTGCTCACCAGGAAGCATATCCTTACGTTAGCGCTTCGGGTGCAGGTACTTCTTCAACAGCAAGTAATAACGGAACCTCTGCATTTTTCAACCAATCAGTTACCGACAGGACAGGTCACGATTGGTGGGGCACACAATGGAACATAAAATTTGATAACCCAAGCATTCCCGTTGTGCTCGGTAAGGACTACTGGGCTACTTCAAAGGTCGCTGTTTTATACGAAGGCAGCTACGCTTATCTTTATACAAAGGACTTCGGCGCACGCGCTCAAGGCTGGCTTGCATATTTGAACGGCTTCTTTGGCTACGGCTACGGTGCACAAGATATATGGGCATACAAAAATGCTTACGGCTCCGAAGGTAACACCTCAGACGGTCTTGAAACCGTTACTCCCACTGATAAGAAAAAGAAATGGTCCGAAACAATTGAACTTCCTTCAGGTTATCAGGTTGGATATATGCGCCAATTCTTTGAAAAGTTTGAATGGTGGAGTTTGGTACCTGACTTTGACAACAAGTCATATTTCTTCCCCAGCTTATCGCGTGACAGTCAATACGCGGTAGCTACAAAGGGTAACGACATTTACGTTTGTTATTTCTACAGTTCCTCTGCACGTACGGGCACGTTATGTAAGTTAGACGGCGATGCTACCTATACAATGAAATGGTTTAACCCAAGAACCAACGAATACATCGAGATTGGTAACAATATTAAATCCAATGCAGTTGGCGGTGCGGGCGAACCAGCTTATATTATGGATAACAAACCTAACAACTCAAGTGAAGATTGGGTTTTCCTTGCAATAAAAAATAAATAATTTTTATCCTATACTGTTTCGGCAGTATAGGATTTTTTTATAAAATAATATTGCAATCTAAATCAAAAAATGGTAAAATGGTTTTATCAAAAAAATAGGAGTTAACGAAAATGAAAAAATTATTTTTTAACATTCTAATCGCTGTACTCTGTTTATCAGTAGTCTTTTCTTTTACTGCCTGTACTCCGAGTAGTAGTACCCCCGGTGTAGATGCTTCCCCTTCCCCTGCACCTACCCCATTGCCCGATGATATTGACCCCGCTACTGTTGACGTTATCGGAACAGTTTGGATGGTTACGGAATTATCATTTGAATCAACCGAAAAATACGTTACCGCAAAGGGAGAACAAGGCAAATTGGAATTCTACGGTGAATTTACTCACAAGGAATCAGGAAAAACCTTAACTATTCCAGGTTTTTGGGACGGTAACGATACGTTTAAGCTTCGTTTTGCCCCAACTCTTTACGGTGTTTGGGAATATAAAACTATTTGTCAGGACGATGAATCCTTGGCAGGTAAAACAGGCACTATCGGTGCAAATGCTTATAAGGGTGACTTAGAGCTTTACAAGCGCGGCTTTGTAAAAACCGACCCTACAAAAAAGTATTTTATCTATGACGATGGTACACCTTTCTTCTATATCGGTGACACACATTGGAGTTTAGGTTACGAATCCTTTGATTCTCCCGGTGACCGCGCAGGCAATACGGGTGCTACGTCACACTTTAAGTATATATGTGACAAACGTGTCGAGCAAGGCTACACCGTTTATCAATCAAACAATATAAGTGGTGGAAAGCTTAATTTGGTTGACTGCAAAATAAACCGCGATGACATAGCTGGCTTCCAATATGCCGACAAGTATTTTCAATATATAGCTGAAAAAGGCTTTACCCATGCCCATGCACAGTTTGATACCTCCGCCGCATATGTTTTCCCATTCTACGAAGACAAGGAAGGCGTTGAAGATTTAGCGCGTTATTGGGTTGCCAGATACGGTGCCTACCCTGTAATGTGGACATTAGCACAAGAAATTGATAACGACTTTTATTTTGACCGCGGTGATCAGAGTCACTTAAAATATAACGACAACATTTACGTTTACATTGCAGAATGCATAAATAAATACGATGCATATAATCATCCGCTCTCGGGTCACCAAGAAGGCGCAAGCCACACCACTGCTGAGGGAAGTGCATCGCACAACCTTTCTCCCAACGGCAACAACGGTCAGTCTGCGTTCTACAGCGAAGAAGTCACTCAAAAAACGGGTCATGACTGGTGGGCATCTCAATGGTCTCTCGATTACACTTCTCCAAATTGGCAATTCGAAATTGGCAAAGAATACTGGGAAACATCAAAAGTTTCTATTATGTACGAAGGCAGATACTGTAATCTTTGGACAAAAAATTTTGGCGCTCGTGCTCAAGGTTGGTATGCATATCTTAACGGCTTCTTTGGCTACGGCTATGGTGCCCAAGACATTTGGTTATACAATAGCACCTATCACGCTAACGTAGATTCCTTTGACGGTTATGACACAGTTACCATTGCCGATAAAAAAATAACCTGGGGTGAAGCCATTGAGCTTGAATCCGGCTACCAGGTTAGCTATATGAAGCAATTTTTCGAAAAGCTCGAATGGTGGAAACTTATTCCCGATTTCGATAACAACGATTATTTTGTGCCCGCACTTACAACAAAATGTTATACAGCTGCTACTATCAACGGCAACGATACTTATATTGTTTATATCTTTGACCGTTCAACAGGCACCGGTTACCTTTCAAATATGGATTCAAACGCCGCCTACACTTTACATTGGTATAATCCAAGAACCAACGAGTACACTTTAATAGGCAACGATATAAAATCGAACACAACTTCCGACAAAGGCACGCCTGCATATCAGCTACCGAACAAGCCCGACCGTTCTGTTGAAGATTGGGTAATTCTCGCAACAAAAAACAAATAATTTTTTACGAACTATGCGTATTTTATGCATAGTTTGTTTTCTTTTTTTAGAATAAAATGTTGACAAACAAAAGAAACAAATGATAAAATTAAATAAATTAAATTAGGAGATATTTGAATGAAAAAACTACTTTCTGCCATTTTGATTTTAACACTTTGCTTATCGGTTGTATTTTCTTTTACGGCTTGTACACCCGATAGTTCTACTCCCGGTGCAGACGCTACTCCAACCCCTGCGCCTACGCCTGTGCCCGAAGATATTGCTCCTGAAACAGTTGATGTTGTCGGAACGGTTTGGATGGTTACAGAATTATCCTTTACATCTGATAAAGAATACGTTGCTGCAAGAGGCGACCAAGGTAAAGTTAAATTTTTTGGTGAATTCACGCACAAAGAAACCGGCAAAACCTTAACAATTCCTGGATTTTGGGACGGCGATGACGTATTTAAGCTTCGTTTCGCCCCTACTCTCTATGGCGTATGGGAGTATAAAACAATCTGTGAAACCGATGAAAATTTGGCAGGTAAAACCGGCACAATTGGCGCTAACGCCTATACCGGTGATTTAAAGATTTATCAGCACGGTTTTGTAAAGGTTGACCCCACTAAAAAGTATTTAGTTTATGACGATGGCACTCCATTCTTCTATTTGGGCGACACCCATTGGAGCTTAGGTGCTGAGTCATTTGACTCTCCCGGTGACCGTGCAGGTAATACAGGTGCAACCTCACACTTTAAATATATCTGTGATAAGCGTGTTGAGCAAGGCTTTACAGTTTATCAATCAAATAGCCAAGGCGGTGATAAAATTAATCTCCTTGATGGTAAAATTAACCGTGTTGACGTTACTGCATTACAACATGCTGATAAATATTTCAAATATATTGCCGAAAAAGGTTTTGTTCATGCTAATGCTGAATTCCACATCAGCGCAAACTACTTTAACCAAATTTCTGATAATAAAGAAGCAATTGACGATTTAGCTCGTTATTGGGTTGCACGTTTCGGTGCATACCCTGTTATGTGGACTCTTCAGCAAGAAATCGACAACGATTTCTACTATGATCAAGGCAATCAAACACATACTACCTACTTAAATAACCCTTGGGTGTACGTTGCCGAATGCATCAATAAATACGATGCATACAACCACCCCACCTCCGGTCACCAAGAAAACACTAACCACACTACTACCGCAGGCAACACAACTACTCAGGATTCTGAAAAGGGTGGTAACGGTGAATCAGTTTTCTACTCCGAAGAGGTTACTCAAAGAACAGGTCATGACTGGTGGGCTTCACAATGGCCCTTTGTGCTTGGTCAGGGTCGTAAATTCCACGGCGTTGCAAAAGAGTATTGGGAGTCCCCAAAACCTACTATAATGTACGAATCAAGATATGCTTACCTTTGGACTAAGGATTTTGGCGCTCGTGCAGAAGGTTGGTTTGCTTTCTTATCTGGTATCTATGGTTACGGCTACGGCGCACAGGATATTTGGTTATATAACAGCACTTACAGCACAGAAAGCACAAGCTTTGACGGTTACGAAGAGGTTTCACTTCAGGACAAAAAAATTATCTGGGGCGAATCCGTTAATCTCCCCTCTGCTTATCAAGTTGGCTATATGCGCCAATTCTTTGAACAAATCGAATGGTGGAACTTAGTTCCCGACTTTGATAATAATAATTATTTTATGCCCGCTCGTCAGGGTGAAAACGAATACGCAGTTGCTACAAAAGGTAACGAAATTTACGTTGCATATTTCTATAACCGTTCAACCGGTACAGGTACATTCTGTAATATGGACGGCAACGCAACCTACACAATAAAATGGTTTAACCCGAGAACAAATGAATATATTGAAATTGGTAACAACCTCTCTCCCAACACAAAAGATAACAATGGAAATCCTGCCTATTACATCGATAACAAGCCTGAACGTTCTATTGAAGATTGGGTTGTTATAGCAATAAAAAACAAATAAATTATCTTTAAAAGCGAGCAATAGCTCGCTTTTTTTGACTCTTGAGCACTATTTATATGCTCATTGTTTGCATTTTTTGTCTTACATTTTGAATAAATTGACTTGAATACAGTATAAAAAGATGTTATAATACAAAAAAATACATTCGAGGAGTATTATATGAAAAAGTTTTTATCAACTGCTTTAATCTGCATTTTGTGTTTAACATTTACGTTTTCACTTACAGGTTGCTTTAATTCTGCTGACGTTCAACCTACTCCTACGCCTATTCCCGAAGACATTGACCCCGCAACTGTTGACGTTATTGGCGAAACATGGCGAGTTACTGAATTAAGCTTTGAAACTACCGAAAAATACATTGCCGCAAAAGGCGAACAGTGCGAGTTAGAATTTTTTGGCGAGTTTACACATAAAGCTACGGGCAAAACCTTAACTATTCCCGGTTTCTGGGACGGTGACAATACGTTTAAGCTTCGTTTTTCCCCTACTGAGTACGGCGTATGGGAATACAAAACCATTTGCGAAGCCGACGAATCCTTAGCAGGTAAAACAGGCACAATCGGTGCAAACGTATATAAAGGCGATTTAGAGGTTTACAAGCGCGGTTTCGTTAAAACCGACCCCACAAAAAAATATTTCGTTTATAATGACGGTACCCCCTTCTTCTACATAGGCGACACACATTGGAGTCTTATGAGAGAAGAATTTGATTCCGCAGGTGACCACGCAGGCGATATTAAAACCGATTCACACTTTAAATATATTTGCGATAAGCGTGTTGAACAAGGCTTTACGGTTTATCAGTCACAACCCATCGGTGCTTCTTTTGAGTTGACAGACGGCACTCTTAACCGACAGGATTTATTAGGCTTCCAGCACGCTGACCAATATTTTGAATACATCGCTAACAAAGGGCTTACCCACGCCAACGCACAAATTTGCTTCCCTACTTACGCTTGGGATTTATCAAAGAACGACGAAGCTCTTGACGATTTAACTCGTTATTGGGTTGCACGCTTTGGCGCTTATCCCGTTATGTGGACTTTAGGCCAAGAGGTTGATAACGATTTTTATTCTGAACGCAACAAACAACAACATATAACAAGCGACAATAATATGTATTTCCGTATTGCTGAGTATATTAATAAATACGATGCATACAAACATCCTTTATCAGCACACCAAGAAGCAAGTACCCACACAACAATCACAGGAAGCGGCACAAGTGAACCTGTTATCAGTAACAAAGGTGCTTCAATATTTGCGTCCGATGAAGCAACGCAAAAAACCGGTCATAGCTGGTGGGCAACAAGTGCCGGTCCCGATTTCTTGAGCAATCGCCGTTTCTACACCGTTGCTAAAGATTATTGGGCTTCACCCAAGGTTGCCGTTACCTATGAAGGTCCTTACTGCTATTTGGCTACCAAGGACTTCGGTGCACGTGCGCAAGGCTGGCGAGCATATTTAAACGGCTTCTTCGGTCACGGCTACGGTGCTATAGACATTTGGCAATATAAGAGCACGTATCAGACTCATTTGCACACCTCCGACGGCGTTGATAAAGTTTTAAATACCGAAAAATTAAAGCATTGGTCTGAAGCTATCGAATTTGAATCCGCCTATCAGATTGGCTATATGCGTCAGTTCTTTGAAAAAATAGAATGGTGGAAGCTTGTTCCCGATTTCGACAACAACGTTTACTTTACCCCTGCAGTTGCAAACGAATATGCTGTTGCAACCATCGATAACAGTGTATACGTTGTGTATTTGTTTAACCGCACCCGTGCCACAGGGTATTTAGCAAATATGGACGATAAGGCTTCTTATACAATTACCTGGTTTAACCCCAGAACAAACGAATATATCGAGCTTGGTAACGATATTAAGACAAACACAACCGATAAGAACGGCAAGCCTGCTTTTCAGCTGCCGAATAAGCCTGAATCCTCTATTGAAGACTGGGTAATTTTAGCAACAAAAAATTAATACAACATTGAAAAGCGAGTGCAATGCTCGCTTTTTTTTATTTAAATATGTGAATTTTATGTTAAGTTTTCTTTATTCACTTGTACAAAACAAAAATAAATGTTATTATATAAAAAAATATTTTAAAGGAATTTTGTATGAAAAAGGTTTTATCATTAGTTTTAATCTGTATTTTGAGTTTATCTTTTACGGTTTCACTTACAGGTTGCTTTAATAACTCTTCAAACGAACCGGAAGCAACACCGCTTCCGCCCGATATTGATCCCTCTACCGTTGACGTTATTGGCGAAACATGGCGAGTTACCGAGTTAAGCTTTGAAACCGAAAAAGTATACATCACTGCAAAGGGCGAGCAAACAGAGCTTGAATTTTTTGGCGAATTTACTCATAAGGAAACGGGCAAAACCTTAACTATACCGGGATTTTGGGACGGTGATGACACCTTTAAGCTTCGTTTTTCGCCCACGCTTTACGGCGTTTGGGAATACAAAACCATTTGCGAAGCCGACGAATCCTTAGCAGGTAAAACAGGTACAATCGGAGCCAACGCATATAAAGGCGATTTGGAATTGTACAGACGTGGCTTCGTCAAAACTGACCCTACAAAAAAATATTTTATTTATGACGACGGTACACCCTTCTTTTATTTAGGCGACACCCATTGGAATCTCTTATCCGAGGAATATGATTCTGCAGGTGACCACGCAGGTGATATTCAAACGGATTCTCACTTCAAATACATAGTTGATAAACGCGTTCAGCAAGGCTTTACAGTTTACCAAACACAATTAGAAACCTCTAAATACAATCTTTATGATTGCAAGGTCGATCGCGACGATTTAAACGGTTTTAAAACTGTTGATAAGTACTTTGAGTACATTGCCGATAGCGGCTTTATGCACGCACACACCCAGTTTGGCTTTAGTGCCGCATACGCCTTCAAAATTAAAAATAAAAAGACAGGCTTGGAAGACCTTGCACGCTATTGGGTTGCCCGATACGGTGCCTACCCTGTTATGTGGACCTTGGCTCAAGAGGTTGACAACGATTATTATTATGAAAAAGGTCAGCAAAGCCATACCAGCTTTTATGACAATATCTACGTATATATTGCTGAATGCATAAACAAATACGATGCATATAATCATCCACTTTCAGGTCACCAGGAGGGTGCAGGGCATACTACCGTTACGGGTACTTCAATCCCCGATCCAAATTCTGTAAGCGGTCAAGGCGCTTCACTTTTTGCTTCCGAAGCTGTTACAGAAAGAACGGGCCACGATTGGTGGGCTGCTCAGTGGGGCTTTGATTATCAGGAAATGACACGCTCCTTCAGAATTGCAAGTGAATATTGGCATTCAAACAAGGTTGGCGTTATGTACGAAGGTAAGTATTGCTACCTTTGGACAAAGGATTACGGAGCGCGTGCTCAAGGATATCTTGCATATTTAAACGGTTCCTTCGGCTACGGCTACGGTGCAATTGACATTTGGTTATATAAAAGCACCTATAGCACGCACGCCGCCACAAGCGACGGTCTTGAAATTGTCAGCGTTAGTGATAAGTTTAAGCATTGGTCGGAATCAATAGAGTTTGAATCTGCTTACCAGGTTGGCTATATGAAACAATTCCTGCAATCGTTTAATTGGTGGGAATTAGTGCCTGATTTAGCTACAGAAAAACATTTTAATCCTTGTGTTGCGGGCAGATACGTTTGTGCCACGTTGAACGGTGGCAACGATATGTACGTTGTTTATATCTATAACAATAGTGTAGGCACGGGATATTTAGCAGGCATGGATAAAAATGCCACATATACAATTAAATGGTTTAACCCAAGAACTAATGAATTTTCTATAATTGACGAAAAAGCCAAGGCCACCGCCACAGATAAATGGGGCGAGCCCGGATATATTCTGCCTAATAAACCCGACCGATTAGATTGGGTTGTTGTAGCAACAAAGAATTGATTTAAAATGTGCAATATTTTTTTCTATACATTTTAATATTGCACATTTCTTTTTGCTGCAAAAATTGTCTGATTTTCGTTGTTTTTTTATTGCATATTGACCTATATTTTGATATACTAAAAAAAAGAAATTGAAAAAAGGAGTCTATTATGAAAAAAGTTTTTTATGCGCTTCTTGTTGCTGTGCTTTGCTTGTCAATGATATTTTCATTTACGGCTTGCAACGGCAATACGGGCGACGGCGGAGAAGCTCCGTCTTCTTCTGCAACTGCCGATAACAGCGGCTCGACTGACAGCTCAACAAATTCGCCCGACAGCACGCCTACAAACGCGCCTGCAGGTAATGAAGGTGGAAATAATGCAGGTAACAATTCCGGCGGAAGCAACGATTCAACACCTGTAATTAACGCCATTAACGGTGTTATTTGGAACGTTACCGAGTTAGATTTTACTACCACAGAAAAGTATGTTACTGCCAAGGGCGAACAAGGTACCGTTGAGTTTTTCTGTGATTTTACTCACAAGGAAACGGGTAAAACTATGACAATTCCTGGATTTTGGTATGAAGGTAATACCTTTAAGGTTCGCTTTGCACCAATTCTTACGGGATTATGGGAATACAAAACAATTTGTGAAACCGATGCTTCTTTAGCAGGAAAGACGGGTGCTATTAACGCTGCCGCATATACTGGCGATTTAGATGTTTACAAGCACGGCTTTGTAAAAACAGAAGCAGGCAAAAAATATTTTGTTTATAACGACGGTACCCCCTTCTTCTACATCGGCGATACCCATTGGAATATGCTTGGTGAATCCTTTGATTCCGCTGGTCCCCACGCAGGCAATCTCAAAACCGATTCTCATTTTAAATATATTGTTGATAAGCGCGTTTCTCAAGGCTACACGGTATACCAGTCACAAGGTGGCAATAGCGGCACAATCAATATGCTTGATGGCAAAGTAAACCGCGATGATTCCGAAGGCTTCCAAAAAATAGATAAGTATTTTGCTTATATTGCCGAAAAAGGCTTAACTCACGCAAACGCTCAATTCGATATGTCCCCCACATATGCTTTCCAATTAAAAGACAATAAAGAGGGTATTGAAGACATAACACGCAATTGGGTCGCCAGATATGGTGCATATCCTGTTATGTGGACCTTGGGTCAAGAAATTGATAATGACTTTTATTACGACAGAGGCGACCAATCACACACAACGTACATGAACAATATGTGGGTATACGTTGCTGAATGTATTAATAAATACGATGCTTACAATCACCCGCTTACAGGTCATCAGGAGGGTGCAGGCCATACTACCGTAACGGGCGAGTCAACAGGTAACGTTTCACCTAACGGTAACAAGGGTCAATCAGTATTCTATTCTGATGAGGTTACCAAGAAAACAGGTCACGATTGGTGGGGCTCACAATGGGGCTTTGATTACAACAGCGCCAAGTATTTTACAATTGCAAAAGAATACTGGGCATCTCCCAAGGTTGCTGTTATGTACGAGGGTAAATATTGTAATCTTTGGACCGGAAACTTTGGCGCGCGTGCACAAGGCTGGCTGGCATATTTAAACGGCTTCTACGGCTACGGCTACGGTGCACAAGATATTTGGTCATACGGCAACTCATACAGCACAACTAACTCCTCTAACGACGGCTACGAAACCATTACTGTTGAAACAAAAAAGATTCGTTGGTCCGAAACTATCGAGCTCGTATCAGGCTACCAGGTTGGCTATATGCGCCAATTCTTTGAAAAGCTTGAGTGGTGGAAGCTCGTTCCCGATTTCAACACAAAGAATTATTTTAATTCAACCAACGTAATGCGCTATGTTGCCGCGCACGACGATAACAACACGTACGTTGTATATATGTTCGATTGCGTTAATACACACACCGGTACACTTAAAAAGATGGATACTAACGCCACCTATAAGGTACAATGGTATAACCCCCAAACCAACGAATATACACTTATAAACGCCAGTGTAAAGCCCTCAAGTGACGGCTCATACGTTATTCCCAGCAGACCTACTAAATCCGATTGGGTTTTATTGGCAACAAAAAACTAAAATTTAAAAAATAGCAAACATAAAAGGCTCTTCACAAATGAAGAGCCTTTAATTTTATATAAGAATTTTTATAAAAAAGCCTTGTAAAATATTTTATTACATTAAACACTAAAATGTTTCGTACTAAAACAAACAATCATTCTTCAGGAATAAACTGTTCAAAAATAAAGGCTTCAAAATTGTTTTTGTTTTTATTGATTTCGGCTTGGGATTTAAACGTCCACCCTACAGAAAGTGCGCCCATTTTTACGGCAACGCGTCTAAAAACATTGTTTGCATTAGTGTGGTCATAAGAAATAAAATGCGGCTTTGCCAAAAAATTAAACACAAGCGAACCCACTAATTTAAGGGCCGTCTTTTCCTTATAAAAGCCCGATGCAAGCACTCCGCGCAAAATGTCAGGTCTGTTCTTTTTATACCATTCTACTGCGAATGGATAAAACGATTGCATAAAATAAACACCGTTATAATTGCTTAAAATTTCGTTTGCAAAAGCGCACAGAGCATCACTTTCAGTTTTTTTGACACATTTGAATTCAATTAGAATAGCCACCCTGCCATCTACTAAATCCAAGCATTCTTTTAAGGTAGGTATTTGTTCATCAGAGTTTTTTAAACGCAATTCTTTCAGCTCGCCGAGAGTAAGCTCGTCAACACGCTTATCAACACCGCACATACGCAACAAGTTATCATCGTGAAAGACCACTACCTGCCCGTCTTTAGTAAGGCGAATATCGTTTTCAATCATATATCCCCCATCAATAGCCATTTTAAAGGCTTTTAAGGAGTTTTCGGGCACAGTATCACTGTGTAACCCACGGTGTGCAACGTAAGCGTTTTTCAGCATTTTTTTGTGTTTGTGAGCATTCCTGCCAGGATAAATCAAAAACAGTAATATAATTATTAAAGCGAAAATAGCCGTAAGTGCAATATACATCGTTAATTCTCCGCACTTATTTGCTTGTTATCAGACTTGCTTGTTATCTTTGAATCGCCGTGCTTAACAAAAAGCATTGTTACAAAGGAAAGCGCGCTAAACAAAACTGCGTACGGGAACAAAATATTGTACCCAATACCTGCGTTATCAATAAGCAAACCCGAAAGTAAAGGTGTTGTAATCTGCGCCGCCATAGAAAACGTGTAATAGAACCCCGTATATTTGCCAACATCGTTGCCTGTGCACATTTCCACAACCATTGGGAAAGAGTTAACGTTTATAGCCGCCCAGCCAATGCCCACAAGACCGAATATCAGATACATTAACGGTGATTGCTTTGTAAAGAGCATTGCCGAAGCGTAGCAAACGGTCATTAACGCAACTCCGATTAAGATAGTCTTCTTTCTGCCTAACCTACCTGACAAGAAGCCTAACGGCACAAACGCTGCAATGGCAGAAATCGTTGCAGTTAAAAGATAACCTGACGATGTACTTAAATCAGCGCCCCAAATTTCAACGCAGAAGCGCGAAAACGCAGTTGTAACAGCGTTATACGCCATAAACCACAAGAATACGGAAACAAGAATGAGTGCAAGGCTCTTGAACACGGGCTTTGAGAGTTTTCCGTTTTTGTGTGTTGGCACTTCTTCTTCAATTAAATCTGCCGTTTCCTCTTTGTATTGCTTGTTTAATTTGTTTTCGTTCAAGGAAAAAAACATTACTAAAACCGCAACAAGCATAAACGCACCGATTATTATATAAACGGGTAAAAACGATTGCTCAGAAGAATATACGCTTTCACCTAATTCGTTTTTACTGCTTTTAAGCATGAACATCATAAGCACAGTTGCAAAAATGCCGCCTATATATCCTACCAAATTTATAATTGCGTTTGCCTTACTGCGCAAAGGCTTAGGTGTAACGTCGGGCATATACGCAACCGCAGGAGTACGGTAAATAGCCATTACAATCAGCACAAGTACAAGGCTGATAATAAAGCCCCAGAAATTAACCTGCTGCTGAAAAATACCCATAACAATAAGTATGATTACCGCCGCAATCGTACCGAATAAAATATATGGCGTTCTTTTACCAATTCGAGTTTTTGTTTTATCCGAAAGTGCGCCGAACAAGGGCAACATAAAAATTGCAAGAACGTTATCAATCGACATAATTGCATTTGCCGAAAAGGTATTAAGATTGAATACGTTTTCAAGCACAAACGGTACAACCTGGTCATAAAACTGCCAAAATGCCAGAATTGCCATAAATGCCAAGCCTATAAGAATGGTTCTTTTGTAGTTAAGCTTCATATTTTCTCCTTAAAACAGCGATTTTTAACGCCTAATTAAAAAAATGTATCCAAAATAAACATTAAACGAACAAACGAACAAACGAACGTTGTATATGTTATTTTATATCATTTTATGCAAATTTATGATACCAATAAAAAACAACTTTGTCAACATAGTTAAATTTAAATCAAATAGAAAAAATTAAATATTTTGTCTGTTTTTTAGAAAAAATTCTAAATTACTCTGTAACCTCTTTTCGCCTGAAAAATCTATCGCCTTCTTAACATTCTCGATTGCTTTGTCTAAATTTCCCATTTTATAATATGCTATGGAAAGTACGTCATAAGGGACGCTGTTCCATGCATTTGCTTCTGTTATATATGTTTGGGGTCGCTCGGTTATTTTTAAGGCATATTCTAAAAAATATGCCGCGCCGAGCCAATTTTCTCTATAATATTCAAAGTAAGCCGCATCGAGCCAGGGCTCACGCAGGTAAGGTGCTTCACAGACGGCATAAACATAATATTTGTACGCTTCCGAAATATTTCCTAAATTCTGATAACATTTTGCTATATATCGCATAGAAGCGCACCGTTCGTCGCGCCAGGTTGCCGACTCTAACGCCAAGTGCTTTTTTAGTGTTTTTATTGCTTTTTCATATTCTCCGTTAAACATATATTCCCTACCCAAATAATGCATATTTCTATCGTTTTTCGGATTTTCCTTTACGGCTAATTCTAAAAGTGGTAAATACTGACCGCGTGATTTTGTTGAATCGGGATAATGGTTTAACTGTATTCCTTTTGCGAATACCGCTTTCTCTACAGTTGAACATTCTAATACCTCATGCACGGGATTAACCCACTTAAAGTTATTTGGCGAATGAATTTTAGAAATCCAAAAAACTACACCTTCGCTTCCGTCAGCATTGAAGCTCCAAGTGTAACGGTATTTAATTGCATTGACTCCGTTTTTCCACGCATTTTCGACCGATTCGCGCCAGCCGCGCTCAAAAACCTCGTCCAAATCAGTACATACGCAAATATCGGTATCCTTTGAAATTAGCTTTAATGATTCATTTCGCGCTTTATCGAATCGCCAAGGCGTAATTTTCTTTTGCACTACCTTAACACCGCATTCCTTTAAAAGCTCTACGGTTTTATCAGTTGAGCCCGTATCTAAAACGCAGATTTCGTCGGCTTCTTTCATACTTTCCACCCAACGTTTTACAAACTTCTCTTCATTTTTTGCAATAGCGTACACCGTTATTTTCATTTTACACCGCCTCGTTTTATTCTTTTAAAAAAGGGCGCCGACATTGTCAGCGCCTAAAAATTACCCTATCTGCTTAACTGAAAGTGTTGCGTGGGTTCCATCATTGGTAGTAAACGTTGCATCTACAGTGCTGTTAAGCGACAACGTAAGAACGCTACCCGCGGCAAGAGTTGTTATAACACTACCTGTTAAATTAACAAACTCTTGACTTTCGGTGGTGATATCTGTTCCCGGAACTTGTGCTCCGTTATTTAATACAGAAAACTCAAGCGACGCAGTTCCCACACTACCAACACCCGAAATTCGATAGTTAATTTCATAAGTTCCTGCATTTGCAACGGTTAAGTTGTTTGTTCCCGTTGTTACGCTTAAAAGCGGCATTGCTGTTGAAAGTGGAATCTCTACCGCAGTACCTGCCGTTAAAGTTAACGTTTCAGGTGTTTCATCATAAAGTCCTCCGTAAGCGACAACTGCCGAAGGTCCTGTGGGTCCCGTTGGACCTACGTCACCTTGAATACCTTGCAAACCTTGTGGTCCTGTGGGTCCTGCTTCACCTTGAATACCTTGCAAACCTTGTGGTCCTGTGGGTCCTACTTCACCTTGAATACCTTGCAAGCCTTGTGGTCCTGTGGGTCCTGTTGGACCTATTGGGCCGGTGGGTCCCGTTGCGCCTATTGCACCTGCGATACCCTGCAAACCTTGTGGTCCTGTGGGTCCTGTTGGACCGGTGGGTCCCGTTGCACCCGAAGTACCAGGAACGCCCTGAATACCTTGCACTCCTTGCGGTCCCGTTGGACCCATAGCACCCGTTGCGCCCGTGAAGCCACGCGGTCCTGTTGCACCTGCAGGAATAACAAAATCAAGCACTATATTCGCTTGTGTTCCGCTGTTTGTAACAGAAGCAAACGTTCCCGGCGCGCCCGTAACCGTGCTACCAACCTCAACGGTAGTTGTTGGGCAAATGGGTGTTGGTGGTACGGGAATGGGATAACAGGGCGTTGACGGACAATATTGACAAGCATTTTTGTTACATTCATTTTGCTGACAGCTATCGCATCTGCTGTTCATTGCACATCCCAAATCAGAAATTGTGCCGCCGCCAACAAAATTATTTTTATATCTATTCATAATATCCCCCTTAAAAAGTGATAGGAACTAATTCCCTTATCAATTTATGCTAACGGGAAATTTTTGGCTACAATAACCCAATAAAAAATAAATAAACACCGAGTTTTTCATCGGTGTTTTTATTTTGTTGGAAAAAATATTAAGAGCATCATTTAATGTCTTTTATTATGTTTACAATTTTCTGGAATAATTGAGAAAAATACATTTTGACTCACGATTTTGTCTTCACCATACTTATATTAGTCCAAAGCAATTTTTCTATC
>JAZNXV010000036.1:0-47723 GCA_045594045.1 Clostridia bacterium | reverse complement strand
TGAAACTCAAGCGATTTTGATTTCCAATACGGACGGTAATGACAAAAGTGTTTGGACAGATTTATATAAAGATTTTATTTTTGTGGACGATATTATGTATTATTATAAGAGATGTCCTGACGGGTTATATAGCTATAGCAGCGGAGTGAGTACTTTAATTAGTGATAACTCAGAAATACATGATTTTTCTTTGTGCGAGTATGAAAAGAATCTATATTATGTTATACGGACAATAAACGGAGGAATACTCAACGTTTATAAGCCTGATACAAAGGAAATATCAACTGTTTGTGAATTGAACGGTTTCGTGTATCCCGGCAGCATAGTTAATAACAAATATTCATACAAAAATGACAAGGATGAGATAGTTAGTGTTGAAATAAAAAAATAGTAACTGCTAACTTTTTCACCCCCCTTAAAACATTTGTTATTTTGACGATTAAGGGGATAAAACGTTTGAACATATATTTTTTCTACTGCTTTATACATCTTATTTAGGAAATTGAAATGAATAATATTATTTTAGAAGAAATAAACAATCGTACAATTGAAATATTAGAATTTTCGTTATCGCAAAAAGATAATAATGCCAATTTGCTGCTTAGTATAAATGTTGAAAATTATCAGTATTTCTTAAACTTTACTAATGTGTCAAGAGTTAATGTGAAGAATTTATCTCTACCTTTTCAAATTGAAGGTTTTTGTATTGAAAAAAATGATGATTTAGGTTGGGCAACAGATTCTAAATATCATATTTATGATTTTGAAGAAGGAAAATTTGATTTTTATTGCGAAGATTATAGTGTTGCTAAAAGGTCATAAAGTAATGTTTCGCTTGTCGCTTGCAGAATAAAAACTATTGGTAACTTAACTAATTCTGGTTACGCATAAAAAACAAAACCTATTGCCTAAACAGCAATAGGTTTTATTTTTTTGTGTAAATTAGCCTCTCAAGCTTGCACCGAATTTATATTCAAGTGAACGAACAATTTTATCGAAAGCTTTTTGAGCTTCTTCGGCTTTTAAAGTGCGCTCGGGGTTAAGCATTGTAATTGAGAAAGCCACGCTCATTTTGTTTTCGCCCAAAGATGCGTTTTTGTAAATGTCAAAGAGCTTAACGTCTTTAACAAGCGCGCCACCTGCTGAACGGATAGAATCAAGCATAGGACCGATTTGCTGTGAAGCATCAACTAAAACGGCAAGGTCACGCTCAATAGCAGGATACTTGGGAAGGGCGGTATAAAGCACCTTTGTGCTTGCAACGGCAAAAAGATTAGCTAAATCAAGCTGTGCAATTAACGGGCGGGCATCAATATCGAATTTAGCTGCTACGTCGGGATGAATTTCGCCCATTACGCCTAAAACGTTATTGCCTGATTTAATAACTGCCTGTCTGCCGGGGTGAAGGAAACTTTCTCCACTAACTTCATAAGAAACCTTAACACCAAAGCGAGAGAAAATGGTTTCAACAACTGCTTTTAAAGTAAAGAAATCTTCGTTTTTTCCAATAACGCCAACGGCTAAAGTTTTTCTTTCCTCGGGTTGCTCGGTAACGGGCATACTCTTTGGAATAAATAACTTACTTATTTCAAACAGGCGCATATCACTTGTGCCGTGGCTGATGTTTGTTGCCATTACAGAAAGCATACTTGAAAACATTTGTGTACGCATAATGCTGTAATCTTCGCCTAAAGGATTAATGAGCTTAACGGCATTTTCGGAAGAAATACCCATTAAATCATAAGCCTTTTGTGAAATGAAGGAATAAGTAGCAATTTCGTTAGCGCCGCAGGATAAAAGTACGTCTTTTGTAATATCGCACATTTGATGCTGCTTGGTTTTTGTGCCTCTTGTCAATACACCTGAAAGAGGACGGGAAATAATATGGTCATATCCGTAAACGCGGATAATTTCTTCTGCAATATCTGCAACGCCTTCAATATCGTCACGGCGAGTGGGAACAGTACAAGTAATAACGTCACTGTCAAGGGCAGTTTCAATACCCAAGTTTTTTAAGATTGTTAAAATAACGTCTGTAGGAACGGTGATGCCTAAAAGCTCTTCAATGCGGGATAATGGAGCGTTAATTGTTTTTGCCTGGGGCAATTCTTGGTAAACGTCAGGACTCCATGAAGTTACGTCACCTGCGTTAAGCTCGTCGATTAATGAAAGTGCTCTGTCAAGGGCAAATCTGCAACCGAAAGCATCAATGCCTTTTTCAAAACGTGAGCTTGCTTCTGTAGCAATACCGAGAGCACGGGCAGTTTTACGAACGCTGTCTCTGCGGAATTTTGCAGATTCAAAGAAAATACTTGAAGTAGTATCTTTAATTTCGCTGTTTTCACCACCCATAACGCCTGCAATACCAACAGCTCTTGTTCCGTCGGCAATAACGAGCATTTCGTTATTTAACGTATGTTCCTTGCTATCTAAGGTGGTGAGCTTTTCACCGTCGTTTGCGCGGCGAACGATAATGTGATTGTCGTTAATATCTTCAATATCAAAAGCGTGCATGGGCTGACCTGTTTCAAGCATAACAAAGTTTGTAATATCAACGATATTGTTTATGGGGCGCATACCTGCTGATAACAAACAGTCGCAAAGCCACTTGGGAGAAGGTGCAACGCGAATGTTTTCAACTGTTGCACCAACGTATCTTGGGCAAAGGTCGAAATCTTCAACAGAAACGTTTACTTTAACATTTGCATCTTTTTTGATTTGGTAATCAGCCTTTGGCATTGTGAATTCTTTGTTTAAGCAAACGGCAACTTCACGGGCAATACCTAAAACACAGTTACAATCAGGGCGGTTAGACGTAACGGAGAAATCAATAACGCAATCGTCAGCGCCGATAACTGTGTTCATATCTGTACCGGGAGTCCATTTTTCGTCTAAAATAAGAATTCCGTTAACGTCAGCACCGGGGAAATCTGTGCCGTTTAAGCAAAGCTCTTCACCGGAGCACATCATGCCGTTGCTGACAACGCCACGGAGCTTACCTTTTTTAATGTGCATACCGTTAGGCAGGTGAGAATCGTTTAATGCGGCAGGAACTAAAGCGCCAACAAAAACGTTATCAGCACCTGTTACAATTTGTTCCTGTACGCCCAGTCCGATATCAAGCTGACAAATCTGAAGGTGGTCGGAATCAGGGTGAGCTTCAATTTCAAGAATTTTAGCAACAACAACGTTGCTCATAACGGAACTTTTTTCAATGCCTTCTACTTCAAAACCCTGAGAAGTCATTTTATCGCAAAGCACTTCGGGGGCAACGTCAATATCAACGTATTTTTTTAACCAATTAAGTGAAACTTTCATTTTTTTGCCTCCTTACTTAAATTGCTTTAAAAAGCGAACGTCATTTTCAAATACAAGGCGCAAATCGGGGATTTTGTAGCTTGTAGTTGTAATACGGTCAATACCGATGCCGAAAGCGAAACCGCTGTAAACGTCGGGGTCGATACCGCATTCTCTTAAAACGTTGGGGTGAACTAAGCCTGCACCTAAAATTTCAATCCAGCCTGTGCCCTTGCAAACACGGCAACCCTTGCCGCCGCACTCGCTGCAAGTTAAGTCAACTTCAACACTGGGCTCGGTAAAGGGGAAGTATGACGGACGGAATTTAACCTTAACGTCACTGCCGTACATTTCCTTGGCGAACTCTTCTAAAACGTATTTTAAGTGGCAAAGGTTAATACCCTTGTCAACAACAAGACCCTCTAACTGATGGAAAACAGGTGAGTGAGTAGCATCAACTTCGTCAGCGCGGTAAACTCTGCCTGGGCAAACCACTCTTATGGGAACAGAACGGGATTTCATTGTACGAATCTGTGCCGCAGATGTTTGTGTGCGAAGTAAAAGCTTTTCTGCAATATAGAACGTGTCCTGCATATCGCGTGCAGGGTGGTCTTCAGGAAGATTAAGAGCTTTAAAATTATAGTAATCTGTTTCAACCTCGGGGCCGTCAACCACGTCAAAGCCCATAGACCTGAAAATTTCACACATACGCTCTTGGGTAAGAGAAAGGGGATGAAGAGTCCCTTTTGTTTCGGGTGAAGCGGGAATAGTAACGTCCACAACCTCGTCCTTTAACTGTTGTGCACGAGCTGCTTTTAAAAGCTCGTCCTTTTTAGCGGTTAGCGCTTCTTCAATTAAGTTGCGAAGCTCGTTAACCTTTTGACCCATTTTTGGTCTTTCCTCCGGTGAAAGCGAGCCCATTGAACGCAAAACCTCAGTTAATTCGCCTTTTTTGCCCGTGAAAGCAACACGAACTTCTTCAAGGTCAGCCATGCTCTCAAGCTTTTCAAGACGCTCTTCAAAGCGCTGCTTTAATGAAGCTAATTTTTCAAGCATAAAAAATCCTCCTAAAAAATTAAATGTAATAAAAAAGGTCCTTCGCCCATAAGGGACGAAAGACCGTGGTACCACCCTAATTCACACTCAAACAAGTGCCTTAACAACATAACGGTGTTTCTCCGCCCAAGCCTACTGGATTTTCAGCCGGGAACTCCAAAGGGAACTTCGCTGAACGCATCTAAAAGCGCTTCCACCAACGCGCTTCTCTCTGTGTAGAAAGCAAAACAGCTACTTTTCTTCTTCAACGTCTTTAATATTTATAGGTGTATTGTAGCACAAGGCGGGATTTTTTGCAAACGTTTTTTAAAAATGTTTTAACAATATTTAATTAAAACTCTTTTTTACGAGAAAACCCTTGATTCTAAAGAATAAGCTTTTAACTATTTTATACGTGTTTTGTTAAAAAGCTTGTTAAGTTTTTTTCTTGTAGCTTTCAAAATGGCTAAAAACAACATAGGGCAATTATCTCTGCTTAAAGGTATTGCAGAAGCATTGGTTATTGGTAGAATCCTTGGGGGAGAGTACGTGAATACTGCCCGATGTGCATACGCAGTCTTGATTGTGCAAGCAATTGAATTTTCCACAGGCAATAGGTATGTTCTCTCGAGTATTGCTTCTGTCAAGGGACATATCTTCACCCATTTCCATTAAAAGACGGCTACCGGTGTTCGAAATTCTGTAAGCATACGTTGTGCACCTTGCGGTTTGAGCACTATCCTTTCCGTCACGCACGTGAACTACAGCGGCGTTGCAAAGCCCGTCACAGTTGTGCATACATTTTTTTGCATCGCATTTTATATTACTTTCCATAAATACCCTCCAAATTTTTTCTTTATGGTTTATCATATACAAAATCGGAAAAATTATGCATATAAAACGCGCAAAAGGGTCAGAAAGAATAAAATAAAACAAGGCTCCGCAATAATTCAGATATATGCATAAATGGGAATATATACATATCTGTGCTTTGCAACGTATTTTTCTTAAAGAAAACCGCCGAATATAAAAAAAGGCAAAAAATTTAAGCATGTAAAAAAATGAGGCGCTTTTCTTTGAAATGTTTGACATATTGGTGAAATCATACTATAATATATGCTGTTAATTTATACAAAAAAATTTAAAGGGGTTTTAGACATGAGCGAAAATAAAAATATGATGACCGCAGAAGGTAAGGCAAGGCTTCAAGAAAAGCTTGATTACTATCTTCAAGTAAAGCGTCCTGAAATTTCAAAGAGAATTGCTGCGGCAAGAGAATTGGGCGACCTTTCCGAAAACGCCGAATACGATGAAGCAAAGCGTGACCAGGCTGAAATGGAAGTTGAAATTGCCGAAATGCAGCAACAGCTCAATAATGCTGTTATCATTGATGATTCAATGCTTCCTAACGATGAAGTTAGAGTAGGCTCAAAAATCAGAATTAAAGATATGCAAACAAAGGAAGAGTTCATTTTTGATATTATCGGTTCAAGCGAAGCTGACCCGTTAAACGGCAAAATTTCAAACCTTAGCCCAATCGGAAGCGCACTTTTGCGTAAAAAGAAGGGTGCAACAGTAAAAATCAATACACCCAACGGCGTGCTTTCATATAAGCTTCTTGAAATTATGCCCAAGGAATAAATTACGAGGTACATTATGGCAGAAAATGAAAATGTAATGACTGAAAAGGAATTAAGCGAAGTTCTTCAAGTGCGCAGAGATAAGCTCAAAGCACTTCAGGAAGCAGGCAAAAATCCTTATGAAATAACAAAATTTGATTTTACCCATTATTCACAGGATATTTTTAATGTCTTTGAAGACGGCCAGGAGTTAAGCGTTCGTGTTTCAGGCAGGCTTATGTCAAAGCGTGTTATGGGTAAGGCAAGTTTTGCTCACGTGCGTGACGCCAAGGGCTTAATTCAGCTTTACGTTCGCAGAGACGATATTGGTGTTGACGAATATATGGCGTTCAAGCAGATGGATATCGGCGATATTGTAGGTGTTGAAGGCTTTGTTTTTCGCACACAGACAGGTGAAGTTTCTATTCACGTGCAGAAGATTGAAATGCTCTCAAAATCTCTTTTGCCCTTGCCCGAAAAATTCCACGGTCTTAAGGACGTGGACACCCGTTACCGTCAAAGAGAGGTTGACCTTATTGTTAACCCCGAGGTAGCTGAAGTTTTCCGTAAACGCTCGCAAATTTTAAAGGAAATTAGAAATTACCTTGATTCAAAAGGCTTTTTAGAGGTTGATACTCCTATTTTGGTTCCCCTTGAAATCGGTGCATCTGCCCGTCCCTTTAAAACTCACCACAATACGCTTGATATGGATATGTATCTTCGTATTGAAACCGAGCTTTACTTAAAGCGCCTTATCGTAGGCGGTCTTAACAGAGTATATGAGGTTGGCAGAATTTTCCGTAACGAAGGTATGGACACCAAGCACAATCCCGAATTCACTACCATTGAGCTTTATCAGGCATATACCGATTTTGAAGGTATGATGGATTTGGTTGAAGAGCTTTACACCCTTTTAGCAGAAAAAATCTGCGGCTCAACAAAGATTACCTATCAAGGCAAAGAAATTGATATGGGTTCTTGGCAGCGTTTAACAATGGTTGAAGCTGTTAAAAAGTATTCGGGTTGCGATTATAACGATTGGAAGACTGATGAAGATGCCCGTGCTTGCGCTAAGGAAAAGCACGTTCCCGTTCCCGAAGATGCTACAAAGGGCACAGTTTTAGTTGAGTTCTTTGATGCATTCGTAGAAGAAAATCTTATTCAGCCCACGTTTATTTACGATTACCCTGTTGAAAACAGTCCTCTTGCAAAACGCAAGCCTACAGACCCTGCTTTTACAGAGAGATTTGAGTATTTCATTAACGCTACTGAATTTGGTAACGCTTTTAGTGAGCTTAACGACCCAATTGACCAAAGACAACGCTTTGAAGCGCAGGTTGCTAAAAAACGCGAGGAAGAGCCCGGAAGCAACGCTCAAGTTGACTATGACTTTGTTACCGCTCTTGAGTACGGTATGCCTCCCACAGGCGGCCTCGGCTTTGGCGTTGACAGACTCGTTATGCTGTTAACGGACAGCGCTTCTATTCGTGACGTTTTGTGCTTCCCCACGATGAAGCCGATAGATTAAATAAGTTATGATAAACCAAGGTATAAAGAAGTATCTTGGTTTATTAAATATAATTCAAAGAAATAAGACAATATATGTATAAGGAATGAAAAGCCAATGTTAAAACTCAGAAAAGGTTGTAAAGTTCCGTTTCCGGAAAAGCTTTCAGAGGGTTATATGTGTATGGATTTTGGCTTTGTTGCAAATGTCAATGCGGATAACATTGAAATGCTTATAGCTCATTTTATAGCCATTCATAATGAACCTATGTTTTTCATTTTTGAACTGCCGTCAAAGCAGAATGATGAAACAGAGATTCGTCCCGGAGTTGTTGAGTCATTACATAAAGATGTTTACTATATTGATGGTTGCACGCAAGAAGAAGCATTGGTAATTTTAAATAAAATATCAGAAGTACTGATTAACGATGGACTGTGTTCGTTTGGATTCGGCTGTCACAAATCAAGAGATGAAATAATGGTGGGGAAATATAATGTTGTTTCCGTTTTAACAGCGAATCCAGATGTTTTTAAAGGCTTTTTTGAAGAGCATAATATCCAATGCAAAAAAGAATTGGTTACTGCTTGGGATACTTTTACACGGGAATTTCCGGGTGAATCGTTTAGAGTGGATACGGATGGCAAAAGTGCTTATGATATACCGGATGCACTTAAAGATTGGGGGATTTATTTTGCAGAGCAAAGAGAAGATTAGTTTAATCTGATTCAAATAATATTTTAAGCCAATTTGTGTTTTGATATCTTAATATATTGATATTAGTAAAAAAATAAAGAAAAAAGCCTTTAAACTAAATAAAAGGAGGCACATTTATAATGAAAAAACTTTATAAATCAAACACGGATAAGAAGCTCTGCGGGGTATGCGGTGGTATAGCGGAGTACCTTAATATAGATTCCACTATTATTCGCCTTATTTTAGTTGTAGCAATTCTTTGTGCAGGTAGTGGCGCTTTAGCATACATTGTTGCCGCTCTCGTAATGCCCGAACCGCAGGGAGAAGAATAACATATTCTTTAACGTGCAAAAAATCACGGTGCTGACGTGCGCCATTTCTATTTTACGATGTGTAGTGCTGTGACTATAAAAATTGATTTAATATATAAGCTACCCTCTGATATTTGTCAATATCCGGGGGTTGTTTATATACAACTAATGAGGTAGAGAAAATGAAAAAGTACAAAATCGTATGTAGTGACTTGGACGGAACGTTGCTTGACAGCAACGCCGAGGTAAGCAAAGAAAACTTAGCGGCTATTGACGAGCTGACAAAGAAAGGTTGCTATTTTGTTCCTTCTACGGGACGCTGTTTTTCTGAATTGCCTGAAGAAATTAAAAATAACCCGTCTATCCGCTATTTTATTTGCTCTAACGGTACGGTGCTTTTTGACCGTAAAACTAATAAAAGCATTTTGACTTGTGTTTCAAACGAAACTTCAAGGAAAATATTGAACGTGTTAAAAAAATACGAAACACATATTTCGGTTCGTCAAAACGGATACTGTAATGTTGACGCACTATATGCAAACGAAGAAGCCTTTGATTATTACAACGTGTGCCAGCCCCACAGAGTTGTTGTTAATGCTTACGCTATTTTCAGAGAAGATTTTAAGCGGTTTTGCGATGAAGCCGATAACGTTGAGGTTATTTCCGTATTCTTTAAAAGCTATGACGAACTGCTTGCATGCAAGGAAGAGGTTGAAAATTTAGGCGGCTTACGTATTGTAGCGGTAAGCGATTATAATTTGGAAATTTTGAACGAAAAAGCAGGAAAAGGAAATGCACTGCATCACCTTGCCGATATGCTGGACGTTGCTTATACCGATACTATCAGCATTGGTGACAGCGATAACGACAGCAGTATCATTGAAGCTGCGGGAGTGGGCTTGGCTACATCAAACGCTTGCGAAGTTTTGAAAAAGATTGCCGACGAGATTATCTGCTCTAACGATGAACACGTAGTAGCTTACGTTTTGTCGCATTATTTTTAATAGAATTTATAAAAACAACATTTGATTTTGTCAATTGAAGATATCGTATTTTTTTGCTGAATGTATTTAAAAGTGATTAAAAGCACAGCACAAAATATTGTAAAAAGCAAAATTCGATTGAGTTAAATAAAAAAAGAAAGCACCCTGTAGCAAAGCTATAGAGTGCTTTTTTTGTTTTTATGAAGTTGTGAGATTAAGATTATTAAATGGCGTTGAAACGTTCGTTTTTTATAAAATCAATTAAATCGTCAAAATCACCGTGGGGATATTTTGAAATATCTGCATTTATTTTGTTAATAAGGCAGTCGGTAAGTAAAAAAACCTTCATTCCAAGGGTTGAGGCAATCATATCCTCATGTGCGTCGTTGCCCACCATAAGACATTCTTGAGGAGTAACGCCGATTTTTTTAATAATATCTATGTAATAATCTGGATTTGGTTTGCAATAACAAGAATTTTCATACGTGGTATATAATTCAAAATCGTTAGTTGCAAGCCCTGCCCAACGAATGCGACTTTCTGTTGCGATGCGTGGAAAAAGGGGGTTGGTTGCAAGAACTGTTTGCAAGCCCTTTTCTTTGCAAAGGCGTATTACCTCGGATGCTTTTGGCGTAAACCCGCAAACGTCTTTAACGTTTTTGAAATCGCTGCGATAGTATTCGTCAAATGCGGGAATATGGGATAAGGAGATTTCGCCGTAAACGCTTGAGAAGACCTTCCAAAAAGCCTTTTCGTTACTGCACTCGCCCGTATTTTTTACCATGGCGGCGGTGCCGGCCCAAATAGTTTGTACAAGCTTCTTCGGCTCATATCCAAGGGGCGCAACCTTTTTTGCAATGCCGCCGAAATAAGCTTCTGCAAACACGTCCTGATCCATTGGCAGAAGCGTTCCGTCAAGGTCGAATAAAACTGTTGTAATAGACATAAAAACCTCTTATTCTGATTTAAAAGTCGAACAAGCTTATTTGCTGACTCTTGGGAAGCGTTTTTAAGCAACCGCAAGCTTCGAGAGAATGAAGTAGAGTAGAGGAGAGCTTTGTACGCAAAAGTAAATCGTCTTGGGATTTAAAAGGCTCTACCTCACGTGCTTCAACTATTGAAATTGCGGCGGTTTCGCCTAAGCCGGGTACGGCGTTAAGGGGCGGACGAATTAAATTATCTTCTGTTATGGTAAAATCCATAGCCTTTGATTTGTAAATATCTATATTAGTAAAGTCAATACCGCGCATTTTCATTTCAAGAACCATTTCAAGCATAACAACAATGCCTTTTTCTCTCGGGGTAAGGCTTGCTTGTGAATTGTAGTTTGCAAGCATCTTACGTATTTCTGAAGCAGATTTTGATGCGATTTCAACCTCAAAATCATCTGCACGCACGGTAAAATAAGTTGCGTAGTATTGGTGGGGCTTGTAAACCTTAAACCAAGCAATTCGAAGCGCCATTGTAACGTAAGCGGCGGCGTGTGCCTTGGGGAACATATACTTGATTTTGTTGCAAGAATCAATAAACCATTCGGGGATATTATGCTCACGAATATGCTCAAGATATTTTTCGGGAATTCCCTTACCTTTGCGCACCTTTTCCATAGTATCGAAGGAGATAAAGGAATCACAGCCGTTTTGGATAAGGGTATTCATAATATCTTCACGGGTGCAGATACAGCCGCTGATGGTGGTAATGTTTTGAGCAATAAGCTCTTGGGCATTACCCGTCCAAACGTCAGTACCGTGGGAAAGACCTGAAATTTTAACAAGGTCCGAGAAGGTAGTGGGCTTTGTTTCTTCAAGCATTTTTCTTGTAAAGTTAGTTCCGAATTCAGGTATGCCGAGAGTACCTGTTTGAGAATTGATGTCTTCCACTGTAACACCTAAGGCGTTGGGTGATAAAAACAGACTCATAACCTTGGGGTCATCAAGTGGAACTTCTTCTTTGGCGTTTATACCAGTTAAATCCTCAAGCATTCTGATAACGGTGGGGTCATCGTGACCGAGTATATCGGCTTTCAGAAGCGTGTCGTGGAGAGATTTAAAGGTGAAATGTGTGGTTATAATGCCTTGGGAAGGGTCATTGGCAGGATACTGCAGGGGGGTGAAGTTGTTAATGTCGTATTGCTTAGGTACAATAACAACACCGCCCGCGTGCTGACCGGTTGTGCGCTTAACGTCAATACAGCCGCTTGCAAGGCGCATTACTTCGGCAGAGCGTAGCTTACCAAGCCCGTATTCTTCGGAATATTTCTTTGCGTAGCCTATGGCAGTTTTGTCGGCAACACCGCCGATTGTACCTGCACGGAAAACGTATTTTTCGCCGAACAGGTCTTCGATATATTTGTGTACAACGGGCTGATACGTTCCTGAAAAGTTAAGGTCTATATCGGGAACCTTGTCACCGTCAAAGCCCATAAATACTTCAAAGGGAATATTAAAGCCAAGACGAAGCATCTCCGTATTGCAATGAGGGCAGTTAGCCCTCGGCATATCAATACCGCAGTCATACTTTGCCATATCAATGTTAAAATCAGAATATTTACAGTTAGGGCAAACGTAGTGAGGCTGCAGGGGATTTACCTCGGTAATATCAGCCATAGTTGCGGCAAAGGATGAGCCAACACTACCACGGGAACCTACCAGATACCCGTCGGAAAGTGATTTTTTTACGACCTTGTGAGCAATTAAGTAGAGTACCGAATAACCGTTTTTAATAATAGCGGTAAGTTCTTTTTCAAGCCGCTTTGCAACTATTTCGGGCAATGGGTCACCGTAGAGCTTACGGGCGTTTTCCTCGCACATAGCACGCAAATCCTCATCTGCATTCTCCATTTCTGGAGTATAGAGGTGGTCGCGGGGGAAAGATTCCATTTTTTCGCACAAATCAGCTATTTTGCGTGGATTTTCAACAACGATTTCGTAGCGTTTTGCTTCGTCAAGATAATAGAATTCATCAAGCATCTCCTGAGTTGTGCGATAATAAAGGGGAGCTTGAATATCGGCTTCGTCATAGCCTTCGGCACATTGAATGATCGAACGGAAAATAGCGTCTTCAGGCTTGAGATAGTGCACGTCACCTGTTGCGATAACGGGTTTATTAAGCTTTTCACCCAAGGCGATTATTTTTTTATTAAGTTCGATTAAGTGGTCGGTATCGCGTACCGAGCCGTCGCGGACAAGGAATTCGTTATTGCCCAAAGGTTGAATTTCCAGATAATCGTAAAAATCGGCAATTTGCTCTAATTTGCGATGGGAAACACCGCGAAGCATTGCACGGTAAAGCTCACCTGCCTCGCAGACAGATGCGATTAAAAGTCCTTCTCTGTGCTTAACAAGTAAGGAACGGGGGATTTGCGGTCTTTTGCGGCGCAGATGGTGTAAATGCGATTCGGTTATAAGCGAGTATAAGTTAAAAAGACCCTGTTTGTTTTTAGCATATATAATTATATGATAGCTGTTACCGCTGTCAGTTTGCATTTCGCGGTTAAGCCCGCCAACGTCAAACACGTTTCTTTGCTCAAAAAGCTGAAGGAGCTTGCTGAGAATTATTGCGGTAATTTCGGCTTCCTTTAGACATGAGGATATTTCACCCGTTTTAATGGAAAGTGCATCACACACCTTGTTGAATTTGCCGCTTTTAATATTAGGAATAATTTCTCTTGAAATTCGTAGCGTATCAATACAAGGTAGGTCGAAATTGATTTCTGCATTTTCACATGCGGTACGTAAAAAGGATATTGTTGTTGCACTGTTATGTGCAACTAAAACACAGCCTGAAGCGTACTTGCAAAATGCGCGCATAGCATCGTCAATTTCAGGCGCGTTATCTAAAATATCTTGGGTTAAGCCCGTTTCGTCAAGAGTTGCTTGAGGAATATGCACATGGGGATTTATATACGTATTAAAGGTTTCATCAAGCATTCTTCCGTTTTCCCAAATGCAAGCACCTAGCTCGTAAATATTTGCGGTTAAAGCGCTTGCGCCTGTTGCACGGAGGGAATAAACACAAAAACGGATAGAGTTTAAGGGCGTTGAATCATCAAGCTCGGTAATAATAGGATCGTCGTCCAAAAGATAGCCTTCAACACCTAAAATAAGCTTTATGTTTGCCTTGCACTTATCTATAGCGGCTTCCATATCGGTGTAGGCTTGTACAACACCGTGGTCAGTAATGGCAACGGTATCGTGACCGTAAGATTGCATCAGCTTAACTAACTGCTTGGCGTCAACAACACCGTCCATCTGGCTCATTTTTGTATGCAAATGCATTTCAATACGCTTAACGGGCGCATCGTCTGTTTTTTTTGTTTGTTTTACTTCTTTAATATCAAAGGGCTTTATGGTTAATTCGTTAGAAAAATCGTCAACGAAGCATTTGCAACGAATAGCCAAGTGACCGCTTAATATGTTGGAAAGCTCCTCCGCCTCTTCGGGTTTAACAAAAAATTTGCCGCTTATAGAAGACGTGTAATCGGTGATTGAAAAGGTGAGTAAAGCCTTTTTACCGCCTGAAACAAGGCGAGTTTCTTTAGCGATAATATCACCGCAAATAACGGTAATATTGCCGAACTCGGAAAGCTCTTTGATAGGCGTAATCTTGTCAACAACAAAATCCTTACCGTAAAGAGCCTTACCGTCTTTAGAAAATCCGTTTTTCTTTTGAGGCTCCTTTTTTGTGTGGGATTGCTCGTATTCCTTTGCTGTTTCTGCGGCTTGCTGTGAGAGTGCCGCCATACGCTTACGGTAACGCTCCATAGCATCCTCTTTTGCATCGTCGGCAAAGTTCTCTGCTACGGGCTGAATATATAAACCGTCGTTTTTACATTCGTCGTCGAAGACTTCAGGAGCATCGCTATCGTCAAAGGGCGGAACGTAATCAAGGTCACGGACGTTGTATGAATTATCAAAGCTATCTGTGGCAGAGTCGGCAACAGTATTGGTCTTTGGATCTGCTTTTTCCGCTGAAACAGGTGCGTTTGCCTCCGCTTTGCCACTCGGATCGGGACTCGAGGGGGCAGATTCTGTGCCTGAATGGGTGAGGTCTGCACTTGAAACATTTGAAGAACTGTCTGCAATATCGAAAAACAAATTGAAAACAACGCTTTGGGGAATAATTTTTAATAAAGCGTCGTTAAGAGAAGCATTTTCATCATCGGAGAGCTGACTTGAAACGGAAAAAAACAAATCCCAAATTTCACCGGAATCAGAAATTTCGGCTTTTTCAAAGGAGATTTTGCTTAATAATTCATCAGGCAGGAGTGCTGAAAGTGCTGATGAAAATTTCGAATTTTTTCCAGATAAGGTCATTATAAAGCCCCCAAAAGTAAAACAAAAATTTTAAATGAAACAAAGTTTGCTCTGTCTTAGTTAATAAAAGATTATTTATTATTTTAACATAGCTTTAATAGAAAGTAAATTGAAAAAGTGTAAACTTTGACATTAAATTTTTTATGTGGCAGGCACGCTGTTTTTGCGCCTTGTTTAAAAATAAGGCATTTTATTGTAAAAAACAGCTTCAGATTGAAAATTTTTTGTAAAATCGTGCATATTTGCTTGCCTAAAAACCAATAATGGTATAAAATAACAAGGTAAATTAAATATTTATTAAATGGAGGAATTTAATATGTCAGTAAAAGTTGCTATTAACGGTTTCGGTCGTATCGGTCGTCTTGCATTCCGTCAGATGTTCGGTGCAGAAGGTTACGAGGTTGTTGCTATCAATGACCTTACAAGCCCCAAAATGCTTGCTCACCTTCTTAAGTATGATACAGCACAAGGCAGATATGAGCATGAGGTATCAGCTGATGATGAAGCAGGTACAATCACAGTAGATGGAAAGACTCTTAAAATTTATGCAGAAAAGGACGCTGCAAATTGTCCTTGGGCTGCTCTTGGTGTTGACGTAGTTCTTGAGTGCACAGGCTTCTACTGCTCAAAGGATAAGTCAATGGCTCACATCAATGCAGGTGCAAAAAAGGTTGTTATTTCTGCTCCCGCAGGTAACGATCTTAAGACAATTGTTTTCAACGTAAACAACGAAACACTTACAAAGGAAGATCAAATCATTTCTGCTGCTTCCTGCACAACAAACTGCCTTGCTCCTATGGCAAAGGCTCTTAACGATTATGCTGAAATTCAGAGTGGTATCATGACAACTGTTCACGCTTACACAGGCGACCAGATGATTCTTGACGGTCCTCACCGCAAGGGCGACCTTCGTCGTGCTCGTGCCGGCGCACAGAACATCGTTCCCAACTCCACAGGTGCTGCAAAGGCTATCGGTCTTGTTATTCCTGAACTTAACGGCAAGCTTATCGGCTCTGCACAGCGTGTTCCCACCTGCACAGGTTCAACAACAATTCTTGTTGCTGTTGTTAAGGGCAAGGACATCACAAAGGACGGCATCAACGCTGCTATGAAGGCTGCCTCCAATGAGTCCTTTGGTTATAACACAGATGAAATCGTTTCTTCTGACGTTATCGGTATTCGTTACGGCTCACTCTTTGATGCAACACAGACAATGGTTGCAAAGATTGACGAAGACACATATCAGGTACAAGTTGTTTCTTGGTACGACAACGAGAACTCCTACACAAGCCAGATGGTTCGTACAATCAAATACTTTGCTGAACTTTAATTTTAATCCCATAGCTAATATAAAAGAAACTGCCGATTTTGTCGGCAGTTTTTTTGTGCGCATTCGAATTACATAAGGATTTAACTTGTTAGAGGGGTTTGATCATACCGTGTTACCCGCAATATTTGAAGGCGCAAAAAGCAGATTTGTTTTTTGCTGAATTAAAAAAATATTTTATTTAAAAAGAAAACGACTTGACGGCAAAGATAATTAGCGGTATTATAAAATGCAAGTAGTTTTTACACGCTTAATTTATAAAACAAAAAGAGGTGAACAATATGGAAGATGGAAGTAGTAGCACTGTTCCCGTGCGAAGTCGAAAGAATAATTCTGTTTTTCGTATTGTTCAGTATTAAAAACAGAATTATATAAAATGTTTCGATTAAAGCCGTGAAACAGATATCCGTTTGCATAAATGCACATTCAAGCATATTTGTGTAAAGGGATATTTTTTTATGGATTTTTGCATTAAGAACGGTGTACCTTCCTTAAACCTGCGAAAGAAAAATACGGCTCGTGGGTTTGAACAGAGAAAATTCTGAAAAAGGCTTGAAAAACAAAAGGAGGTACAAAAAAATGAATTTAGATGAAATTGAAATTTCGGTAGAGAATGTTATTGAAATGCTCGAGAGTAAAAAGCCGTCGCAAATCAGCGGATTTTTCTCAACGCTGCATCAAACGGATATTGCGGAAATTATCGTAAACGATAAGCTTGATACAAGGCAAAAGACGATTTTATTCAGGCTCTTGCCCAAAAACACGGCGGCTGACGTTTTCGTTGAGATGGACAGCGAAACTCAAGAGGCGCTTATTGCCGGCTTCAACGATAACGAGCTTAAGCAGATGTTCAACGATTTGTTTGTCGATGACGCAGTTGATATTATTGAAGAAATGCCTGCCAACGTAGTACGCAGAATTATCAAAAACTGCTCTGCGGAAATGCGCGCGGATATAAACAGTATTTTGTCATACCCGGGTGATAGCGCAGGAAGCATAATGACGCCCGAATATATTGCCTTGCGCAAAAATATGACGGTTGACGAGGCATTTGCTTACATTCGCAAGACTTGCTTGGACAGTGAAAGTGTTTATACCTGCTACGTGGTTGAAAGTGACAGAAGATTAACAGGTGTAATAACCGTCCGCGAACTTTTGCTTGCAAAAAGTGATGCAACCGTAGGCGAATTAATGAACGAAAACGTTGTTTACGTTGAAACTTCGATGGATAAGGAAGAAGCGGCAAAGATGTTTGCCAGATACGATTTCCTGGCGTTTCCTGTGGTTGATAAAGAAATACGCCTTGTAGGTATTATTACCGTTGATGATGCTATTGACGTTATCAGCGAAGAGGTAACGGAAGACTTTTCAAAAATGGCGGCTGTTATGCCCATTGAACAAACGTATTTTAAAACGGGCGTATTTAAGCACGCGTCAAGCCGTCTTTTATGGCTTGTTATCTTGCTTTTGTCAGCAACCGTAACGGGAGCGATTATAACCTATTATGAAAACGCTTTTGCGGTAGTGCCGATGCTTATTGCGTGTCTTCCAATGATAATGGGTACAGGCGGTAACTGCGGCGCACAGGCGTCCACAATGGTTATACGCGCCATGGCTGTTGACGAAATGCAGCCAAAGGATATTTTAAAGGTACTGTGGAAAGAAATTCGTATTGCTTTGATTGTAGGCGTTGCTCTTGCGGTAGTAAATACTGTACGCATACTCATTGTGTACGGAACTGACGGTGAAGCCTTAAAGCTTGCCTTAACCACGGGGCTTGCACTTATATTTACCGCTTGTCTTGCGCAAGGATTGGGCTGCGCGTTACCTATGGCGGCAAAGGCCTGCAAATTGGACCCTGCAATTATGGCATCACCGCTGATTACAACTATTGTTGATGCTCTCAGCGTTATGGCATTTTCTATTTTAGCGGTAATGATATTTGCACTTTAAAAGAAGCTGAAAGTTTTTAGATATAATAACTGCGCTCAAAGCTTAATAAAAGAGAAAAACGGGTGAGAAATCACCCCTTTTTTTATTGCTATAATTTTCGTAATATTGTATAATATTACCATAAAGCGTAAAATATTTTAGTACTAAAATAAAAGATAGGTAGGATTTTTTATGAGTGACGTTTTAACCCGTGACAAAGTGGAAGACCGATTTAAATGGAATTTATGCGACCTTTTTCCTTCCGATGAATATTGGGAAAAAGGCTTTGAAGAGCTTAAGGGTCAGATTAATCTGTTAACTCAATTCAAAGGCAAGCTCAAGGATAAAAATGAGCTTAAAAAGCTTTTCGAGCTTGAGCATAACGTATCGCTTTTGGCTGAAAGGCTGTTCGTCTACGCTAAAATGAAACGTGATGAAGACAACGGTAATGATAAATATGTTTCCTTATGCGACAGAGCCTATGCACTTTTAATTCAGATGGAAACTGAAACCTCATATATTACTCCCGAACTTAATGCTCTTGAAGACAGTGTTTTACTTGCTTGGGCAGAAGACGAGGAGTTTGAGGATAACTCGCTTTTCTTAAAGGAGCTTGTGCGCAATAAGGCACACGTTTTAAGCGAAGGGGAAGAGAGAATTCTTGCGCTTTCGGGGGAAATGGCTAATTCCTACGATACAATTTTTACTATGCTTGACGACGTAGATATGAAGTTTGCCCCTGTTAAAATGGCAGACGGAAAGGAGGAGCCTCTTTCTCACGGCAGATACGGCTTGTATCTGCAAAGCAAGGATAGGCTTGTGCGCAAGCAGGCATACGAATCTATGTATCAAGGGCATATGGATAGCATTAACACTTTGGCGGCGCTTTACTCATCAAGCGTAAAAAAGGATATTTTTTATGCTCGTGCAAGAAAATTTGACAGCGTTTTAGGTGGCGAGCTTTTTTCGGGCAATATTTCAAAAAGCGTATATACGGGTTTAATTGATACCGTTCACAGTGCTTTAGATAAAATGCACGAATACGTTGCTCTTCGCGGAAAACTTTTAAAGCTTAATGACCTTAAAATGTATGATATGTACGTGCCTATAATCGAACTTGATGAAAAGGAATATTCCTATCAAGAAGCTCAAACGCTTGCAAAGGAAGCTTTAAAACCGTTGGGCGAAGAATATATCGCTTTGCTTGACCGAGCCTTTAATGAGCGCTGGATAGACGTTTACGAAACCAAGGGCAAAACCAGCGGCGCATATTCCTGGGGAGCATACGGAGTGCACCCTTATATGCTTTTGAATTATCAAAACCGCCTTGATGATGTGTTCACTCTTGTGCACGAAGCAGGCCACTCGATGCACACGTATTTTTCGGATAAAAATCTGCCATACGAAAAGGCGCAGTATAAGATTTTTGTAGCAGAGGTTGCTTCTACAGTTAACGAAGTGCTTTTGCTAAAATATTTGCTTAAAAATTCTTCCGATAATAAAACGAAAGCATATTTGCTCAGCCATTTGCTTGAACAGTTTCGTACGACGGTTTTTCGTCAAACAATGTTTGCGGAATTTGAGCTTTTAACACACGAACTTGCAGAACAAGGTGAAGCCTTGACGGTTAATAAGCTCAATGAGCTTTACGGTGATTTGAACAGAAAGTATTATGGCGAAAGTGTGGAAACGGACAAATACATTTCTTGTGAATGGTCACGCATTCCGCATTTTTATCGCGCTTATTACGTTTATCAGTATGCTACGGGCTTTTCGTCAGCGGTAGCAATAGCCGACAAAATCTTAACTACGGGCGAGCCTGCTGTTAAAAAGTATTTTGAGTTTCTGTCTTCCGGCGGAAGCAATTTCCCCGTAGAATTATTAAAGATAGCAGGAGTTGACCTTTCAACGCCTACGCCAATTGCATCAGCCATGCAGGTATTTAAAAACACATTTAATGAGTTTAAGGAGTTAATTGAAAATGATAGGATTTAATGATGAAGCACTTGATTTTATGCTTAAAAAACTTGCTGAAGACGAACAAGGTGTAGATTTGGTCTTTGCTAAAAAGGTGTTTAACCTTGCACTTACCTATGAAATTGACTTTATGGTAAAAGCGGGGGTAATTGATAAAGACGGCAATTTTACCGAGGTTTATTTTGATGAAGACGACGCCTTCGATTTTGTTATCGAACGCATAGTAAACGCTTGTCCTGATCTTGATGAAGACGACCTTGCGCAGATGCTTGAATATTATTTTGAGTATCACGATGCCTATATGGAAGAAAAAGGCTTGGTTGAGTGGGACTGATATAGGATAGCTTATTTGTATGTGAATTAAATATATAAAGAATTGAAAGCAAAACTTAAAAAAGCAGGCTTAACACCTGCTTTTTTATTATTATCAAAAACCGCGCGATAATTGTGCGATTTGTTTTTATAAAAAATACCCAATGCTTGAGCCGCTGCACAGGGTGATTTGATCGGCACGCTGTCTAAACTTCGGAATTGTAGAAATACAGCAAGTTTGATTTCGATGGAGCCCAAGCGTGCGACGGTTTGATTGACGGAAAACACCCGTAGAACAGCTTCTGCAGGCACACTGTGAGTAATTGCTTTGGCAAGTCATCACATATCACTCTCCCAATGCTATTATATGCAAAAAATATTTGATGTGCTAATTTTGATTATAACGAAACGGATGGCAAAAAGGAGCTATATAAAGCCGTTAAAGGCGCATTTTAAGCTAAAAAGTACAAAAAACGAGTAAATCTGCGCCAAAAACAAAGAGGCGTTTTTACGGGCTGTTTTGCCGTTTTAAGCGAAAAATAAAAAACAAACGTTAAAAAACACGAAAAAACTGAAAAAAACCTTTACAAACGGATTTGTCTGTGTTATATTATATATAAATATATTTATATTATAATAAAAGGGTGAAATGGGCTTTTAATGCAAGCATTAAGCCACAAAATGCGTAAAAAAGAAAGGAATTTGTTATGACGGAAAACAACTATAATGCGTCGCAAATTCAAGTTCTTGAAGGGCTTGAAGCAGTTAGACGCAGACCGGGTATGTACATCGGTTCAACCGATGGAAGAGGTTTGCACCATTTGGTACAGGAGCTTGTGGATAACTCAATTGACGAGGCTCTTGCAGGCTTCTGCGATAACATAACAGTAACCATTCATGAAGACGGCTCCTGCTCCGTAAGAGATAACGGCCGCGGCATTCCCGTTGATATGCACGAAAAATACGGCAAGCCCGCAGTTGAGGTTGCCTTAACCGTACTTCACGCAGGCGGTAAATTCGGCGGTGGCGGATACAAGGTTTCAGGCGGTCTGCACGGTGTAGGTCTTTCTGTAGTTAACGCCTTGGCGACTGACCTTCATGTTGAGGTTCGCCGTAACGGCAAAATTCACGAGCAACATTATAAGCGCGGTGACGCGGTGGATTCCCTTACAATAGTGGGGGATACGGATACTACCGGCACTTGCGTGCGCTTCTGGCCGGACCCTGAGGTGTTCGAAACTATTATTTTTGAATATGACAACCTGAAAACAAGGCTTCGTGAGCTTGCGTTCTTAAACAAGGGTATTCGTATAACCATAGAGGACAAGCGCGAGGATCACGTAGCACACGAAAGCTTCCACTACGAAGGCGGCATAATCGAGTTTGTTCAGTTCTTAAATAAGAACAAAACGCTTCTTTTGGAAACACCCCTTTATTTTGAAGGCAAAAAGGGCACGTCAACCGTTGAGGTTGCCATGCAGTATAACGACGGCTATAACGAGCTGTTATACACCTTTGCAAACAATATTCAAACACACGAAGGCGGCACACACTTAACGGGCTTCAGAAATGCCCTTACAAAGTCCATAAACGAGTATGCACGCAAATATAAGCTTATTAAGGATAGTGAGCAAAACCTTTCGGGTGAAGACGTTAGAGAGGGCTTAACAGCCGTTATAAGCGTTAAGCTTGAAGAGCCTCAGTTTGAAGGTCAAACAAAAACAAAGCTCGGCAACAGTGAAATTAGACCTATTACCGAATCTATCGTAGGTGAAAAACTTGCTGATTTCTTAGAGGAAAATCCTGCTGTTGCAAAGGGTATTATAGAAAAATGCCTTATGGCAAACAGAGCAAGAGAAGCCGCAAGAAAAGCCCGTGAGCTTACAAGGCGTAAAAACGTGCTTGATAGCTTTGCGCTTCCCGGCAAGCTTGCCGACTGTTCTGAAAAGGATCCCACAAAATGCGAGATTTTTATCGTAGAGGGTGATTCGGCAGGCGGTAGCGCCAAAGAGGGCAGAGATAGAAAAACTCAAGCTATTCTTCCTCTTCGCGGTAAGATACTTAACGTAGAAAAAACACGTCTTGATAAAATGCTTCAGAATAATGAAATCCGTTCAATGATAACGGCTTTTGGCGCGGGTATTGACGTTGAATTTGACGAAAGCAAGCTTCGTTATCACAAAATTATTTGTATGACCGATGCTGACGTTGACGGCTCACACATTCGTACGCTTTTGTTAACTTTCTTCTTCCGTCATATGCCACAGCTTATTACGGGCGGCTACGTTTACGCGGCACAGCCTCCGCTTTTCAAGGTTACAATGACAAGGACAAAGCAGGTGCACTACTGCTACTCTGACCAGGAACTTAACGAGTTCCTTGATTCTATCAACAGGCAGAATTATGAAGTTGCCCGTTATAAAGGTCTTGGAGAAATGTCATCTGAACAGCTTTTTGAAACTACTATGAACCCCGAAACACGTATTTTAAAGCGCGTTACAATGAAGGATGCTCTTGCGGCTGACCAAATCTTCACCATTTTAATGGGTGATGAGGTTGAGCCAAGAAGACAGTTCATTGAAGAAAATGCAAGACTCGTAAGCGACGACGAGCTTGATATTTAAGGCGGTGATTTGATTTGGAAAATATGGAAAACAATAACAGAATAATTGATATTGATATTGAATCCGAGGTAAAAAAATCCTTTATTTCCTACGCAATGGCAGTAAATATCAGCCGTGCACTTCCTGATGTGCGCGACGGCTTGAAACCTGTGCACAGACGTATTTTGTACTCAATGTACGAAAATGGATATACTTTTGATAAGCCTACGAGAAAAAGTGCCCGTATCGTTGGTGATGTTATGGGTAAATACCATCCTCATGGCGATTCTTCGATTTACGATGCGTTAGTTCGTCTTGCACAGCCCTTCTCAATTCGTTATACACTTGCTTACGGTCAAGGTAACTTCGGTACTGTTGACGGCGACCCTGCCGCAGCATCAAGATATACCGAAGCAAAACTTTCAAAAATAGCAGGGGAGCTTTTGGCGGATATAGATAAGGAAACGGTTGATTTCTATCCTAACTTTGACGAAACTGAAATGCAGCCCCGTGTGCTTCCGTCACGCTTTCCTAACTTAATGGTAAACGGCTCTGACGGTATTGCGGTTGGTATGGCAACAAACATTCCGCCTCATAATCTTAACGAGGTTATTGATGGCGTTGTAGCATTAATTGAAAATGCCGACATAACCATTGAAGAGCTTATGGAGCATATTAAAGGTCCCGATTTCCCAACTGCCGCGCAGATTATGGGCATTTCGGGTATTCGCGATACCTACTTGACGGGTAGAGGCAAAATCGTAATTCGTGCAAAGCACGAGATTGAGCAGATGACTGCCGACAGACAGAGAATCGTTATTACCGAGATTCCTTACCAAGTAAACAAGGCAAGGCTTATTGAACGTATTGCTGAGCTTTATAAGGACAAGCAGTTTGAAGGCTTAAGCGACTTGCGTGACGAATCAAATAAAGAAGGCATGCGTATAGTACTTGAATTAAAGAAGGATGTAAATCCTCAGGTTGTGCTTAACTTCCTTTACAAGCATACACAGCTTCAGGATAGCTTTGGTGCAATTATGCTCGCCCTTGTTGACGGTGAGCCCAGAGTGCTTAACTTAAAGGAAATGCTTTATTACTATCTTGAACATCAAAAAGAAGTTGTTACAAGAAGAACAAAGTACGACCTTGACAAAGCACTTGCTCGTGCCCATTTGGTTGAAGGCTTCCTTCGTGCTCTTGATATGATTGATACAGTTATTGCGCTTATTCGTTCAAGCCAAACAACAGAAATTGCAAGAAACAGACTTATGGAAGAGCTTGATTTCTCTTTAGAGCAGGCAAAGAGCATTCTTGATATGCGTTTACAACGCTTAACAGGCTTGGAAAGAGAAAAACTTCAACAAGAATTTGACGAGCTTCAAAAGAGCATTGCATATTTCAGAGACATTTTGGCAAATCCCCAAATGGTGCTTGATATTATTAAGGAAGAGCTTCTTGTTATTAAAGATAAGTATGGCGATGACCGCAGAACTGAAATCACCGCAAGCTCTGACGAGATTGATTACGAATCACTTATTCAGCAGGAAGATATGGTTGTTACAATGACTCATTTTGGTTATATCAAGCGTGTTCCTGCAGATACCTACAGAACCCAAAACCGCGGCGGTAAGGGCATAACGGCTATCACCACACGCGATGAAGACTTTGTTGAACGTGTAATGGTAGCAAATACTCATACGGATATACTGTTCTTCACAACTCGCGGAAGAGTATTCCAAAAGAGATGCTATCAGATTCCTGAAGCAAGCAGAACGGCAAAGGGCAGCGCTATTGTAAATCTTCTTAATCTTGATGGCGGCGAAAAGGTTACAACTGTTATAACCTTGCCCGAAGGTGAAGAAAACAGAGAAAATATGAATCTTGTTATGGCAACAAGAGAGGGCTATATTAAGAAAACTGCTCTTTCAGAATATAATATTCGCAAAAACGGTCTTATAGCAATCGTTCTGCGTGATGAAGACGAGCTTGTTAACGTTGAGCTTACAAGCGGCGACAACGATATAGTTCTTGCAACAGCAAAGGGCAAGGCAATTCGCTTTAACGAAGCTCTTGTTCGTAATATGGGCAGAGCTACAATGGGTGTAACGGCTATTAATCTTGCAGAAGGCGACAGCGTTGTTAATATGGCAGTAGCAAAAGAAAATTGCGAAATTTTAACAATTACAGAAAACGGCTTCGGCAAGCGTACTGCAATAGACGAATACCGTGTAACCGGCAGAAACTGTAAAGGTATCATAACTCACGCGCTTAATGAAAACACAGGCGATATCGTTGATATGGCGGCAGTAACGGGCGAAGAAGACATAATGCTTATAACAAGCGACGGCACGATTATACGTACGAAGATTTCGCAAATTCGTTCAATGGGTAGATCAACCCAGGGCGTTAGAGTAATGCGTGTAAATGAAGGCGTCAGCGTAGTGGCTATAGCAACTGCGCCCAAGGAAGACGAAGAAGCGTTGTTAAATGCTGAAAATACAGAAGCGCAGGAAACTGATACGGCAACAACCGAATCAACTATAGAAACTCTGTAATTTAGGGAGGAAACTATGTTAAAGAAAATTCTTCTTATAGCCGCTACAATATTTATAGGCTTTAACTTTGGAATAATTTCGGGAATGTTACCTATATATTTTATTGTTTCGTTCGTATTATTTCCCAAAGACCCGTTAAACGCCAATATAATGGCAGGCTTTAGCATTATATCTGCAGCAATCGCAAGCATAACAACGTATATATATTCATACCGCAAAAAACGCGAGCACGAAGATACAAACGTGTATCTTATGACTCTTGCAATAAGCTTTATAATAGGCGCAATAGTTATGGCAATTGGTATGTTTATTTATTCGGCAGGGGACCCGTACAGAATTCCCGCAGCATAAAAATAAAAAACGCTCACAAATTTGTGAGCGTTTTTTTTGTCAGTATAAAAGGCTTGAACTTTCAAGCTTTTTATATGTTAAATGATTAGCAAGCACAATGCACTATACATCAAATCAGCAAATTTAATTTGTGATGTTACTAAACGGCAAATTAAATTTATGGCGGTATCGTCAAGCGCAATGCACTATATTATCAAATCAGCAAGCCTTATTGCTTTTTGGTTTTAAGCATTTTGTATTCAACAAAGCATACGGCAATAAGGGGAATAATTATGATTAGAGCACCCAAGAAAATGTTTTCGTTGGGGATAAACGAGGTTGTACCGTCGTCGTTAATAAGCGTTTGAGCGTTAGATAAAATAGCAGCGCCAATAGCAGGGCCGATAATGCCGGGTATCAAAACCTGACCTATAATACGTAAGCCTTGAAACATTCCTGCCTTGCCTAAAGGCGTGCAATCCCTAAGCATTGCACCGAAAACTGCCGAGCCTGTCAAATATCCGCACATCATCAAAAGAGAGCCGATAAAAACAAGAACCGTATCCTTAAAGAAGAAAAGCAAAATATAACCTAAGCAAAGGGAAATAATTGTAGGAACAAGCGATTTAACAAAGCCGAGCCTATCGTAAGCCTTGCCGTACAAAACAGTAACAACAGCCGCTAAAATTATAGCGGGAGCAAGGATAAATACGTAATCTGTCATATTCAGCGCCACGTTATAATATAAAATCAAGTATGGCATAAATATTTGAATTGAAATACCGAAAATCGCAAAGGCAATAAGGGTTACGTATAATAAGGGACTTTCTTTAACCGATTTAGGTCTGAAGCCGTAGAAAATATTTTTAAAGAAGCTGTTGTTTTCTTCGCTTCTAACCGTATTTTCGTGAATAAGGAAAAATCCCAAAATACCGATTATAAGCACGGAAATACCAATTATAAAGTAAATTGTTGTCCAGCTTTCAGCTTTGTTTAAGTCAAAGGCCATAAAGCCGCCAAAAACCGCTAAAATAGCAAGCAAGGGCATCATTGCATTAACGCCTTCTGCTCTGCCGCGACCTGTGTCGTTGGTAGAATCAGTAAGCCAAGCGTTAAAGCAGGCGTCGTTTGCGGAAGAACCGAAAAACGTCATTACACAGTCCATAATTATTACAAGAGAAACGCCTATGCTTGATGCGGAAGCAACGTAGGGGAAAAGGGACGAAATAACGTCCGTACGAATAAAACCAAAAGATAAAATTGAAATTCCCCATAAAATATAACCGCCGCAAATGAAAATTTTGCGTTTGCCTATTTTGTCAGAGAGCGCGCCGATTAATATTGTAGTCAAGGTAGCAGAAACGGCAGATGCGGCAACCATTAAGGAAATATCGCCGGCGGATGCCTGAAACATTTTGTATATAAATACATTAAAATACATATTTTCTACAACCCAGGCAATTTGACCTACAAGACTGAAAATTATAAGCGCAGGCCAGAAATTTTTAGGATAAAGCTTTTTGTTTTCCATATCTTACCTCAAAAAATAATATATTTAGTATGCAAATATTTTATAAGAAATATGCGTATAAGTCAATAAGGAAAGAGCCGAAAACGTATTACAAACACAATATAATAAAAAATAAACAAAAAAACCTCGCTTTAAAAGCGAGGTTTTTTTCTTGGTGGAGATAGGCGGATTCGAACCGCTGGCCTGTTACATGCGAAGCAACCGCTCTACCAACTGAGCTATATCCCCGTAAAAATATTAACAAGTACATTTTATCACAAAAATAAAAAAAAGCAACTAAAAATTAAAATATATTGCGTTTGACGGCGCATAGGATTTAAAAGTCTTTTACAAGTGCTTTTTATTGGCAGAAAATAACATAAAAATTTTTCAAAAATCGACAAATCTGTGTGTACTTTTTCTGAATAATATGTTATACTTTAAAAAAAAGATAATTTTAGTAACTGTTTGATAAAAGTTGATCGGAGATTTTTTGCGTATGAAGAATTTTCTTAAAAAACTTATAGCTGTAGTATTTATTCCGTGCCTTATTTTAACGGGCTGTACAAGGAATAACACGGCGTATATATACACTGTTGAAGGCAATAAATTAGTTGCAACACATTTGCAGTTGCAGGAAGCAACGCCCAACAAATTAGTGGAGCTTTTAGTGGCGGCACAGGTGCTTCAGGGTGAAATTTCCGTTATTGATTTTACCCAGGAACGCGAACAGAACGTTGTTACACTTACCGTTGATTTTAACCAAGCGTTTAAAGATTATTTATGCTCTCTTTCAGGCGATATGCAGGCATACACCGTGCAGGCTGTTGCCAACTCGTTCTTAAAAACCTTTGAAGCTAACAATGTACAGTTCCTTTCTCAAGGTCAGCCTATATTGACCGACGTGTATAATTTTTCAGGGAAAATCGGCTTTGCAGAATACGTTGAAAGCCACATTGTAACGCCCACCCCAACGGTTGAACCAACAGCTACTCTTACACCCACCCCTGAGCTTACACCGGACCCTACTGCCACAAATAAGCCTACAACGGCACCAAACGTTGACCCCGGCTCCTTTGCAACACCTGACCGCGAGGCAGGCAAAAAGTACGTTGCATTAACCTTCGATGACGGACCCCATAAAAAATACACAAGGCTTATTGTTGACAAGCTCAAGGAATATAATGCAAGTGCTACTTTCTTTATTGTCGGCAACCGTGTAAACGCCGAAACAGGCGCTGCCATAAAATATGCTGTAGATAACGGCTGTGAGGTTGAAATTCACGGCTTTACTCACGAATATTATTATAACAAGTGCTCCGATGCTGTTTTTGAATCTGAATTGAGCAAAACGGCAAGCGTAATAGAGCAATATACCGGCAGAAAGCCTACCCTGATGCGTCCCATAGGCGGAAGTATAACAAAGGCACGTATTGCTTCGTGTCAGTATTCGGTAGTTTTATGGAACGTGGATTCGGAAGATTGGAAGAACAAAAGCGGACAGGCGGGCATTGATAAGATTGTTCATAACGTTATGTCGACCGTAGGTGACGGTAAAATAATTCTTATGCACGAAATATATGAAAATTCATATCAAGCATTCTGCATCATTATTGACCAGCTTTACGCTCAAGGCTACGAGGTTCTTTCCGTAGGTGAGCTTATCGGCAAAGAAAATCTTAAGCCCGGCTTAAGATACTATTGCGCATAACTGAATATAAGAAAAAATAAAAACCACTTAAAAATACAACAAAAGGTATTTTAAGTGGTTTTTGCTTTTTTTATAGGAACACTTTTATTTAAGAAAATCGCTTAAATAGGTTTGGGGATTAACTGTTTTACCGTTGCAATAAACCTCAAAGTGCAGGTGCGCGCCGTCCTCGGCTTCGCTTGCGGCTGATGTGCCTACGCTGCCTATTGCCTGTCCTCGCAATACTGAAGCGCCTTCTTTGATGTTGTCGGGTACGCTTGCCAATGATGCATAGACCGTCTTATAATTGTCTGCGTGGGCAATGGTAACAACAAGACCCATAAGCTCGTCGTTAACAACGCTTTCAACAGTTCCGTCAAGGGCAGAAAGTACGGTGCTTCCTTCATTTGCCGCAATGTCTAAGGCAGGGTGCGTGCTCCAATGCTTTAACGTGCTTGAATAAACAAGCATATCCTGCGCATATCCTTTAAGGACGTTCCCGCCGGTAACGGGCAGAAGCATTTTTGCACCTACCGTTGTGTTTGCCGATGCATCTTCGTTATCCGGTGTAGCGTTTGGCAAAATTACGTCTGCAATATTGCCGTCGGGGGTCACAGTTACACTGCCCTGAGAGTTGCTTGTGATGGGCGCTTCTAAAGTAGGTATTTCTGTTTTTGAATTGTTTGTAAGAGAAATAGCGCCGCTGATTGCTATTACGGCAACACAACATACACTTGCGGCGGCAACAGCCTTTTTAACAGCTTTTTTTCTTAAAATGCTTGCTCCTGTTTTATCTTTTATTGTTCCAAGATTCATTTATCAACACCTCCGTTGTATATTTTTGCCGAGATAGGTGAATATATACATTTTTTTATGTAAAAACAATGAACAAAATTAAAATAAATTGTTTTCGCTATATTGACATTGCAGGATTATTTTGCTAAAATATAAGTACCAAAATTATATTTTACAGGAGGCAACCAGCATGGGAAAAGAAAATTTTACTAAAAGCAGGATGATAAGTGATTTTGATTTATATCTTGCTTGCGAAGGCACTCATAGGAATTTGGACGAAATTCTTGGCGCACGCCCCGTATTTAACAGTACCGGCCTTGTTGACGGCTACTATTTTTCGGTTTGGGCACCAAATGCAAAGCGAATAAGCGTTGTGGGTGACTTCAATTCTTGGCAAAATACCGAAAATCCTATGGGAAGAATTGCTGATACGGGATTTTGGGAGACCTATATTGAAGGTGTTCCCACAGGTTGTCTTTATAAATACTGTATAGAAACTGCCGAGGGTAATATAATTTATAAGGCAGACCCTATGGCCAAATATGCAGAGCTTAGGCCGAAAACAGCTTCAGTTACTTATTATGACGCTTATAAGTGGCACGATTTGTCCTGGTGCATTAAGCACAATAAGCCTGTTGAAAAAAATGCACCTATGGCTATATACGAAATGCATATGGGCTCTTGGATGCGCGGTGCTGACAATAAAATGCTTTCATACCGCGAGGTAGCCGATGCTTTAGTAAAATTCTTAAAGGATAACAGATATACTCACGTAGAAATTATGCCTCTTTGCGAGCATCCTTACGATGGTTCTTGGGGTTATCAAGCAACCGGCTACTTTGCACCTACATCACGTTACGGTACGCCTGAGGACTTTAAATACTTTGTAGATACAATGCATCAGAATTCAATTGGCGTTTTGCTTGATTGGGTTCCGGGGCATTTTCCCAAGGACGCTCACGGCTTAAGGCAGTTTGACGGAACACCCTTGTATGAAAAAGACGATATAGCAGGCGAGTGGGGAACGTTAACGTTCAACTTTGCCTCGCCTATGGTACGTCAGTTTTTAGTTTCAAATGCTGTGTATTGGCTTAAGGAATTCCATATTGACGGTCTTAGGGTAGATGCTGTAAGCAATATGCTTTATCTTGATTTCGGTAAAGGTCAGGGCGAATGGACGCCTAATTGCTTCGGCGGAAGAGAAAATCTTGATGCAATTGAATTCATAAAAACACTTAATTCTATAGTTAAACAAAAATATCCCGGCGCTATTATGATTGCTGAGGAATCGGAAAACTATCCAATGCTTACTCACGCACTGGAAGAAGGTGGGCTTGGCTTTGATTTTAAGTGGAATATGGGCTGGATGAACGATACGTTAAAGTATATGGAAACAGATCCCATTTACCGTAGCGGAATACACAATAATCTCACCTTCTCAATGATGTATGCCTTTAACGAAAGCTATATTTTGCCTATTTCACACGATGAATGTGTTCACGGCAAAAAGAGTCTGTTGGATAAAATGCACGGTGATTATTATCAGAAATTTGCTTCGGCAAAGGCTTATTTAGGCTATATGTTTGCTCATCCCGGCAAAAAAATGTTGTTTATGGGTGCTGAAATAGGTCAGTTTATGGAATGGCGCTATTATGAGCAAATTGAGTGGAAGCTTTTGCAGTATGAAACACACCGCGGATTATATCAGTTTGTTAAAAAGCTTCTTGCGCTTTATAATGATGAGCCTGCCCTTTTCGCTCAGGACGATTCTTGGGAGGGCTTTAAGTGGCTCAATGCGGACGATGCTCAGAATAGCGTATATTCGTTTGCACGCTTCGGTGGCGATGATACCGTTATCGCATTTGTGAATATGACGCCTGTTGAACGCTTTGACTATTGGGTTAGTGCGCCGTGCGAGGGCAAATACCGCTTGATATTAAACAGCGAAGAGCGTATTTATGGCGGTATTGACGGCGGAATCGCAATTGATGAAATTGCAACGGATAACGATTCTGCAGAATTTGAAAATCGCATTCGCGTTACCTTGCCTCCAATGTCAGTTCTGTTATATAAATTAGAAAAATAATAAATAAAAGGGGATATACCATGTATAGTGTAGAATGCGTAGCTATGCTTCTTGCCGGCGGGCAAGGAAGCCGTCTGGGTGCACTTACAAAAGAAATTGCTAAACCGGCGGTGCCGTTCGGCGGTAAGTATCGCATTATAGACTTTCCACTTAGTAACTGCGCTAATTCGGGAATTTATACAGTAGGTGTGCTTACTCAGTATAGGCCCCTGGAATTGAATACATATATCGGTAGCGGTCAGCCGTGGGATATGGATAGACTTAGAGGGGGAGCATTCGTGCTTCCCCCTTACGTGAAGGGTAAAACGGGTGAATGGTATAAGGGTACTGCCAATGCAATATATCAAAATATGCCCTTTATCGAGCAATTTAACCCTGAATACGTGCTTGTGCTTTCGGGTGACCATATATATAAAATGGATTACCGCAGTATGCTGAAAGCCCATAAGGAGAAAAATGCCGATATAACCATAGCAGTATTCAACGTTCCCCTTGAAGATGCAAGCCGTTACGGTATTATGAGTGCTGATGAAAACGGCAAAATATATGATTTTACCGAAAAACCGGCGAATCCCACCAGTACCCTTGCAAGTATGGGTGTATATATTTTCTCTTGGGACGTTATGCGTAAATATCTCATTGAAGACGAGGAAAACCCCGAATCCTCAAAGGATTTCGGTAAAGACGTTATTCCTGCAATGTTAAGGGACGGACGTAATATGTACGCCTACGCCTTTGACGGCTATTGGAAGGATGTTGGAACGGTTTATAGCCTTTGGGAAGCAAATATGGATTTGCTCGGCAAGGTTCCGCAGTTTAATTTATACGATGATAAGTGGCGTATTTGCTCGCGCAACGAAGGCTTGCCCGGGCATTATATTTCGCCAAACGCTACAATTAAAAATTGCTCCATTACCGAGGGCTGTAAGGTTTACGGTAACGTTGAACACAGTATTCTTTATTCGGGTGCCGTTGTCGAAGAGGGCGCAGTAGTAAAGGATTCTATTGTGCTGCCTTATTCGGTAATTAAAAAAGGCGCGATAGTTGATCGTGCCGTTGTATCAAGCGAATGTGTTATAGGCGAAAATGCCGTAATAGGCAGTGATGAGCCTAATATTCCTTGGGTTAAAGATAAAATGTGCGGCGGCGGCATTACCTTAATAGGTGATAAGGTCACTATAGGCGAAGGGGTAAGGGTCGGCAGAGAAATGATGGTTGAACACGACATTTTAGGGGGTGGCTTGTGATGAACGAAACGCTGGGTATTATTTTAGCCGGTAACAACGGTCTTGAGCTCGGTGAAATTACAAGAATGCGCCCCATAGGTGCAGTTCCTGTGGCATCAAGATACAGAATTGTAGATTTTATGCTCTCCAATATGGTAAATTCGGGCATTGATAGAGTAGGCGTGCCCACGCAAACTCATTACCGTTCACTTATGGACCATTTAGGCTCGGGCGCACCTTGGGATTTAAACCGCAAACGTCACGGGCTTGTAGTGCTTCCGCCTTACATGACTAACGGCGGCGAAGCCGAGGGCGATTTAGACGTGCTTAACAGTATTTTAGATTATATATCTGCTTCAAATCGTAAATACGTGCTGATAACGGGCTGTGATATGATTTTCAATACCACCTTTGACGATATGCTTGCAGAGCACCGCAAGAATGCAGCCGACATTACGGTTATGTATAATTCTATGCCCGATTGCAGCAGCTTAACGCACCATGTGGGCTTGAAAACCGATGAGGACGGCAGAGTTGTTGACTTGGAAATCAATCCTGCAAGACCTTTTTCTTCACAGGTTTCTATGGGAATATACCTTATGGAAAGAGAATTTTTGGAGTATCATATTAACCGCTGCCTTTCCCGCGGCTTGCATGATTTTTCAAAGGACGTGTTGCTTCGTGAAAAGGATAAGCTGCGTATTTTCGGATACGAATATAAGGGCTACGTAGGCAGGGTTTATAATTCGTCATCTTATTTTAAGTGCAATATGGATATGCTTAAAAGTGATGTTTCTGCCGAGCTTTTTGACGGCGCAGAACCTGTTTTTACAAAGGTTAAGGATCAAGTGCCCACTATTTATGGTGAAGAGGCTTGCGTTAAAAATTCGATGGTTGCCGACGGCTGCATAATTAACGGTACGGTTGAAAACTGTATTATCTTCAGAGGCGTGCAAATTGAAGAGGGTGCTGTGATTAAAAACAGTATTATAATGCAGAATTCACTTGTTCAGCCAGGTGTAACTCTTAACCATGCGGTAATTGATAAATCGGTAGTAATTCGTAAAAACAAAACTCTTATCGGTCAAGAAAACTACCCCGTTGTAGTAGGAAAAAATGCAATAATTTAAAATTAAGCCCCGCTTTTTATAAAACGGGGCTTAATTTTAAAAGTAAACCTGATTACCTTAAATAAAACATACAAAATTTCAGTTGCATAAAAAAAGAAAGTAAGGTATAATCTAAAAGTAATAAATTGATTAAATAAAATTTTGCGTTTAACAGAGAACGTATTAAAATTGCTTTTTCAGAGAGTCGGTGTATGGTGCAAACCGATATTGCGTTTTAATAAATTCCGCTCTGCCAGCAATCTGTGATGAACAGAAGGTTTGTGTCCTTTATAGCACTTTTTGAGTGGCCTTGCATCTTTTGCAGGCAATTTGGGTGGCAACACGGAAAGCTTATTTCGTCCCATTAAAAAGGGCGGAATGGGCTTTTTTATATTTTATAAAAGAATAAAATCTCTAAAGGAGAAAGAATATGTTAGACATTAAATTTTTAAGAGAGAACCCCGAAATTGTAAAACAAAACATTAAAAACAAGTTTCAGGACTCTAAATTACCCCTTGTTGATGAGGTTATTGAGCTTGATAAGGAGAACCGCAAGAATATTCAGCTTGCTGAAGAACTGCGAGCTAACAGAAACAAATATTCAAAGCAAATAGGCGCACTTATGGCTCAGGGCAAAAAAGATGAAGCTATGAGCATACGTGAACTTGTTAACGAGCAAAGTGCACAGCTTGCTGAAGCAGAGAAAAAAGAAACCGAGCTTCAGGAAAAAATCAAAAATATAATGATGATTATCCCTAATATCATTGATCCAAGTGTTCCAATCGGAAAAGACGATTCCGAAAACGTTGAAGTACAGCGTTACGGTGAGCCTGTAGTGCCTGATTTTGAAATTCCGTACCATTCGGAGATTATGGAGAGCTTTGACGGGCTTGACTTGGATAGTGCAAGACGCGTTGCAGGTAACGGCTTTTATTATCTTTTAGGAGATATTGCAAGGCTTCATTCGGCAGTTATTTCCTATGCACGCGATTTTATGATTGACCGCGGCTTTACTTACTGCGTACCGCCCTTTATGATTCGCTCTGACGTTGTTACAGGCGTTATGAGCTTTGCCGAAATGGACGCTATGATGTACAAAATTGAAGGTGAAGACCTTTATTTAATCGGTACAAGCGAGCATTCTATGATTGGTAAATTTATTGACCAAGTAATTTCCGAAGATAAGCTTCCATATACACTTACAAGCTATTCGCCCTGCTTCAGAAAGGAAAAGGGTGCTCACGGCATTGAAGAGCGCGGTGTGTACCGTATTCACCAATTCGAAAAGCAAGAGATGATAGTAGTTTGTAAGCCCGAGGACAGTAAAATGTGGTTCGATAAGCTTTGGCAGAATACAGTTGACCTTTTCCGTAGCCTTGATATTCCCGTAAGAACTCTTGAATGTTGTTCGGGCGATTTGGCTGACCTTAAGGTTAAGTCTATTGACGTTGAAGCTTGGTCACCAAGGCAGAAAAAGTATTTTGAGGTTGGATCTTGCTCGAATTTAGGCGACGCTCAGGCAAGGCGCTTAAAGATTCGTGTTAACGGCAAGGACGGTAAGTATTTTGCTCATACCCTTAATAATACGGTAGTTGCACCCCCAAGAATGTTAATTGCATTTTTAGAGAACAATCTCAATGCCGACGGATCTGTTAATATTCCCGTTGCTTTAAGACCTTATATGGGCGGTAAGGAAAAAATCGAAAAAAATAACTAATGCTCAAACCATATAAACGGTAAAACTAAATGCAAAAAACTCCCTTTTGTTATAGCAAAAGGGAGTTTTTGTGTAATGTGCTTGCGCAGAGTAGGTTTTTAATAATATGTTTTGCAGTGTAGCTTTTACACATTGTTTTTTGCATTACAGGTCTTTGGTTCGGCTTTTGAGACAATATATTGCTTTAAACCTTATTTATCTTTTGGGTTTTAAGACATTTTGTCTAAAGGCTTGAGGTGTCATACCAACAATTGAGTTAAATGCTCTTAAAAAGGCGGAATGCGATGAAAAACCGCATTCAAAGCATATTTCAGTAATTTTAAGGTCGGTGCTTGCTAACAACTCTTTGGCGTAATTGACCTTCAAATTTGTTAAATACGATATATACGGCATGCCAACTACACTGTGAAAAGTGGTGCAAAAGTGACTTTCGTTATAGTGAGCGATTTTTGCAACGGTTTTAAGGGACGGGTTTTTTCTAAAGTTTGTATGCAAGTATTGCAGGGCGGCATTTATTGGAGAGCTGTCGTTGGCATTTTTAGAAATATGCTTCAGGTCTATTTCGACTAAATCAAAAAGCTTTATAAAAAAGCAATTCAGCAATTTGTTCAGGTAGCTTGTGTTGGGATTAAGCTTTTTGTTTTCTTCAAGGCAAAGCAAGCAGATGCTTTCAAGCGTTTTAAAGCCGTCGACAGATATGTCAAAAAAGGTGGCTTGAGAAAAAGAAGATATTGCCCATAAAATATCGGGGCTTAAAATCTTTTCGTCTAAGGATATATTGGCTATATGCAACGTGTCATCAGGTATTAACTGATGGTAGTCGGTAAGCCGCAGAATTGAAATAGAGCCACGGGACAATGCTTGACGCTGACCGTTAAGATACTGAACGCCGGTGCCCTGGGTTATAATTTCAATTTCCAAATAATTGTGCCAATGAAGCTGGGTTGCTTCCGTTACTTCTCTTAAAGAAACGTACGACCCAAACTCCATTTTTGGTAGGTCTTGAGATAAATACCTTTTTAGCTTTTGCTTTTTCATAAAAACCTCGAATACATTTTATGATACTATTATATAAAATATTTTTTAGAAAATCAATACAATTCCAAAAAAATTAAGATATTTTCCAAACAATTTATATTTACACCTGTGTTGCAAACATTGTATAATTATATTACAAATTGATACAGAGGTTGAAATATGCTTTTAGGTTTTGATATAGGCGGTACAAAATGCGCAGTAATTACTGCTGAATTTGACGGTAAAAATGTAAGATTTCTCGGTAAAGAAAAATTTTCAACCGATTTTACTATCACGCCCGAGCAAATGATTGACAGACTTATTTGTGCGGCAGATAAGCTCGTTGGAGATGGCTGGGTTGAAGCGATAGGGATTTCCTGCGGCGGTCCGTTAGATTCAAAAAGAGGTGTAATTTTAAGTCCACCCAATCTTCCTAATTGGAACGAGGTTTATATTGCGGAACAAATAAAAAAGCATTTTAACGTACCTGTTAAGTTACAAAACGACGCTAATGCTTGCGCCTATGCGGAATGGAAATTCGGTGCAGGTAAAGATTGCGAAAATATGGTGTTTTTAACCTTTGGAACGGGTCTTGGAGCAGGTCTTGTTTTAAACGGAAAGTTGTACGACGGTGCAAGCGGTAACGCAGGTGAAGTAGGGCATATCCGTTTGGCTGATTCCGGTCCGATAGGGTATGGCAAGGAAGGCTCTTTTGAAGGCTTTTGCAGTGGAAACGGATTAGCTCAGTTAGGCTATTTTATAGCTTTAGAAGAAATTGAAAAAGGAAATCAGCCGTTATATTATAAAAAAGGTATGGACAAAGGCGAAATAACCGCAAAAACTATAGCTCAAGCGGCAGAACTGGGTGATAAAGCCGCGTTAAAAGTATTCTCTGTCTGCGGAGAATATTTAGGTAGGGGATTAGCGGTGATTATTGATATATTAAACCCCGAAAAAATAGTTATAGGTAGTATTTTTGCACGTGCACAAAAATTTTTGTTGCCAAAAACAAAAGAATTTATTGAAAAAGAGGCTCTTGATTGCGCCGGTAGAGTGTGTCAGGTTGTGCCGGCAGGTTTAGGTGAACAAATAGGTGATTATGCGGCGATTGCTACCGCTTTGATATAGGAGTGCGTTATGATCAATGATTTGTTAAAACGTTATGAAAAGTTAAAATGCATAGAAAAAGAACTTGTTGAAGCTAAAAATAAATGGATAGAGTGCTATGAAAACGGGGGTAAAATATTGGCTTGCGGCAACGGTGGCAGTTGTGCAGACTGCGACCATATTGTAGGCGAGCTTATGAAAGGATTTTTGAACAAGCGTTCTTTGACAGAAGCGGAAAAACAACAAATGCTTACAAATTGTCCTGAAATTAGCGAAAAGTGGCTTTGTATGCTGCAAAAGGGCTTACCTGCTGTTTCCTTATGTTCAATGAATGCGGCAAACACTGCGTTTTTAAATGACGTCGATGCCGAGCTTGTATACGCTCAACAGCTTATGGGCCTTGGCAAAAAGGGCGATGTTCTGCTTTGCTTCAGTACGTCCGGCAACTCTAAAAACGTTTATGCGGCGGCAGTGGTAGCAAAATCGTTAGGAATAACTGTTATTGGTTTTACAGGCAAAACAGGCGGAAAATTAAAGAACATTGTTGATTTGTGCATTTGTGCAGACGAAGAAGAAACCTATAAAATTCAGGAATTGCATCTACCAATTTATCATTATCTTTGTGCTGAAGTCGAAAAACACTTCTTTGGCTAATATAAAATAATACAAGATTTATCTAAATAAAAAGAAAGGGCTTGTTTATGAAAGAATTTATTTTAGGCTGTAACTATTGGGCATCTAATGCAGGCACAGAAATGTGGCGAGAATGGGATGTTGTTGCTGTAGAGCGCGATTTAAAACGCCTTGCAGAAAACGGTGTAAAATATATGCGCGTTTTTCCTACTTGGCGTGATTTTCAACCGATTGTTCCTATAATGAGTCAGTGCAACGTCATTAGCGAATATCGCCTTAAGGATGAAGCATTTACCCATAATCCTTATTATTTAAGCGAACAGATGCTTGACGAATTTGATGCTTTTTGCGATATGTGCGATAAGTATTCGCTAAAGCTTATCGTAGGTCTTATTACCGGCTGGATGAGCGGCAGAACCTTTGTGCCTGATTTTTTAGCGGGTAGAGATTTATTTCACGATACAACGGCACTTTTGCTTGAACAAAAATTTATTACCGGCTTCGTAAAAAGATTTAAAAATCGTAGCTGTATTTACGGCTGGGATTTGGGTAATGAATGTAATTGTCTGTCACGCGTTCAGAGCAAGGAAATTGCAGAAAATTGGACGAGCATAATTTCTAACACAATTCGCGCCAACGATAACACACGGCCTGTTATTTCGGGTATGCACGGCTTGGGTATGGAAAACGAGTGTTGGACGCTTCAGGACCAGGGGACTTATACTGATATGGTTACCACACACCCATATCCTTATTGGGTTGAGCACGCAAGTAAAGATAATCTGCTTGATTACCGTACAATGATGCATGCTACAAGCCAAACAAAGCTCTATAGTGATATAAGCGGCAGACCCTGCCTTGTTGAAGAAATAGGTACAATGAGTCCGATGACCTGTAACGACGAAAATGCCGCTCTGTTTTTAAGAGGAAACTTATATTCTGCCTACATAAACAACAGTGAAGGCTTAATGTGGTGGTGCGCTAACGAGCAGACTAATTTAAAAACAGTTCCTTATACCACAAATATGTGCGAAGTTGAATTAGGAATGTTCTTTGAGGACGGTACACCCAAGCCTGTTACAAAAGAATTAAAAAAGTTTGCAGACTTTATTAAAAATACAAAGCTCGAACTTCCTAAGGCAAAGGAAGATGCTGTTTGCATTTTAACTCAGGATCAAGACCAATGGGGCATAGCGTATATGGCTTTCTGCCTGGCAAAGCAAATTGATATAAACTTGCGTTTTGCTTATGCAGGGGACAACAACATTCCCGAAGCCGATATTTATCTTATGCCTTCAATCAATTTAATTCACGTTATGCCTGACGAAAACTATAAAAAAATTCAGGAAAACGTTAAAAAAGGTGCGCGCCTTTATATTTCCAACGACGACGGATTTTTATCTAAGTTTAAAGAGGTTACGGGCGTTGAAATTGTTGACGGCAATTTTGAAGACACTGAAGGTACGGTGGAGTTAGAGGGCGAAATTATTACCTTTACTCGCAGAAGAAACGCAATTCTTAAAGCGGCAGGTGCTTCAGTTATTGCTAAAGACCAAAATGACAATATTGCAATTTCTTCTTATAAGCTTGGTCAGGGCGAAGTGTTTTACGTAAACTTCCCCCTTGAAAAAATGCTGTTAGATAAAAACAGAGCCTTTGACGATAACAAGCACAAGATTTACGAATACTTCTTTAAGGACGTGCTTAAAAATAAGAAGGTGCGCTCTATAAACCCCAAGGTATCAGTTACAACTCATATTGGTGACGATAAAACATATATTTCCGTTATGAGTTATTCAAAGAACACGGAAAAACTTGATCTTGTATTTAACGGTTGTACAGTTGACGAGATTTTTATTGGCAGTCTTGACGAATTAGAGCCATTCAGCACGGTTATTTTCTCAATAAAATAGAATTGGAAGGTGAATATTATGGATATTAATTTTGGGTCATTTCAATTTAAAATTACACAAAACGGTGACGTTGCACTTATAAAATACGGATTAGTAGATAACTCAGATCTTGAAAATTTTTATGGCGATTACAAAAACCCCGTATATCAGATTTTGGATGACGAAGCCTACGGTGTTTCTGATTTTATTATGACGGAAGCAACCCGCAAGTTAAAGTACGTTTCTCATAAAATAGAAGGCAACGTTTTAACTATCGTTCAGGAAAATATTGCTTCTCGCATTACGTCAACATACGAAAAATACGATGATACTAACGCTATACGAATTACACAAAAAATAACAAATATTTCTGATAAAGACGTGGACGTTCTTATGCTTAATACCTGCTGCTTTAGGTTTGGTCGCGACGTAATGAAAGAACAAAAACAGTGGTATTTGCACCGTTTTTCAAATGCCCGATATACAGAATCAATGCCCCTTGTAAGCACCTTCTTCGATTTAGGTGTAGTATATAAAAACGGTGCTTACAGATACGCCAACGTAAGCAACCATTCGTCCATTGACTTTGTGCCTCAACTTATTGTTGAAAACCGCAAAACAAGCGATTTTATGATGTTCCAGCTTGAAACTTATTGGGATTGGTACACTGAGCTTACAACTGACGGAGGCAGAATGTTCTCCCTTGAATTAGGTGGCGCAAACGCTATGTATCATGCTTGGGATAAGGTGTTAGCCCCGGGTGAAAGCTACGAAAGCATACCCGTAAGCGTTTGCTTTGGCAAAAGTGTAAACGAGGTAGCGGCAGAAATGACAATGTATCGCCGTCATTTACGGCCTGATGCCGAGGTTGATAAAAATCTTCCTTCAATTTATAACGAGTATATGCATTATTCTTGGGACAGTCCTTTTGAAAAGCGCGCTATTGAAACTGCACCTGCAGTAGCAAAGGCGGGTATAGAATATTATATTATTGACTGCGGTTGGCACAACTCTCCCGCTGCCAATAGCACTAACAGTATGTACCGTTTATTTGGTACTTGGTATGAAGATAGAGACCGTTTCCCTAACGGTATTAAGTACGTTTCTGATTATATGCATTCGCTCGGTATGAAGTTTGGCCTTTGGATTGCCCCCGAAGTTGTTGGTATGGACAACAAAGAAATGCTTGATTATTACGGCGACGAGTGCTTTATGCAAATTCACGGCAAGAAGATTTGCAATGGAACGGGTTATTTGCTTGACTACCGTCACAAAAAGGTTCGGGATTACATGAGCGCAACCATTAAGCGTATGATTGAAGAATACGGCTGTGATTATATTAAGTTCGACGGTTGCCCTGCAAGCCATTTCGGTACTGACTATAACAGCACAAGTATGGGCGCGGGACTTGACGAGCATACAAAAGCATTTAACGATTGGTCGCAGGAAATGATAAACACTTTCCCCAACGTAATTTTTGAAGATTGTGCAGGCGGTGGACAGAGAACCGATTACAAGGCACTTTCAATGTTCCATCTTATTTCTACCTCTGACCAGACTGACTACGATTTGTATCCATATATTACGGGTAATATATTTATGTCGGTGCTTCCTGAACAGGCGGCAGTATGGAGCTATCCTATTGACCGTTATCTTCAAAAGCAATACGGTTTTGAAGATGCGGCAAAACACGTAAGCGACGAAAGAGTAGTTGTAAATATGATAAATGCCGTTTTAGGCAGAATTCATTTTGCATCACCCGTTCAGCTTCTTAGCGAGGATAAGCTTGATCTTGTTCGCGAAGGCGTTGATTTCTATAAGTCAATTGTTCCCGAAAAATTAAAGGCTGTGCCTTATTGGCCAAACGGTTATAATCTTGTTGGCAATCCTTGCGTTTCAGTTGGCCTTAAAACAAACGATAAGATTTACCTTGCGATTTGGAATCTTAAGGGAGATAAAAACGTTACTGTTCCGCTAACTGACGTTAAGGCGAAAAACGTAACGGTAGCGTACCCCAAATCTCTCGCAACTGATTTCTCTTTTACCGAAGACGCAATTACCGTAAACTTTACTGAAGATATTCAGGCAAGAATTTTTGAAATCACACTTTAAATTGCAAACGTGCTTTTAGAAAAAACATAAGTAAAAACTGAATATAAAAAAACGGTAGCTGATAAAAACAGCTACCGTTTGTCTTTTTTATTTGTTAAATACTTTTTCTTGTGCGGTGAGCGGCGGTTAAAATAAACTGCATTGCAACAAGAACGAAAACCATTATGACTGCGCAAATAATAAACGCGGGGGTATAATCGCCAAAACAATCGAAAACTGCGTTAATTGCAACAGCACCTAATGCGTATCCGGCGGTGTTTGCTGAAATAAATATTCCCATTATTTTATTAAAGGATTTTTCACCGAATAAATCCGATGCATAAATGGGAAGCATTACGGTTTCAAGAGGAAGAGCTAATGCGGATATAACGGAATAAACAAGGGCAAAAACCATTCCCTCTGTTGTAGGTGTAACCAAAGAAAGTGAAGTCATTGTAATAATGGCACCTAAAACGCAGGTGGTAACTGTTGCACGCAGACCGAATTTATCGTAAATAAAGCCCGTTAAAAATTTAAATAAAGTAAGTGCGATAGAATGAATACTCAATGTTATTGCTATATAACTTGCATTAAGACCAATGTCTTTCATGTGCGTGGCGGCAACGCCTGTTACACCCTGTAAAACAAGACCTGTAAAAAATATGCAGATTATTGCACCGTAAAAGAAGGGCTTGCGTATGGCAGAAGAATATTCAATGCCTTCCCAGTTTTGACCGTCAGATGCTTTGCCTTTAGCAGTGGAATCTTCGGCTTGTGTATTTTTGGGGTTTTCTCGGAAAAACAGAAGGAAGAGCACGCATACGCAGGCAAGGAGAATTGCAACAAGATAATATGCGTTGCGGTATCCGAAAGGATTACCTTGCTCAAAAATCATAGGAGTAATTATTTGAGCAGCCAACGCACCGCCTAAACCGTTTGCTGCCAAAATCGCACCCATAACGGTGCCTTTGTTTTTGCGGCTCCACTTTGTAACAACATATCCAACCATAGCGGTTGTTGTCCAAGAAAGACCTATACCAAGAAAAGCACCGGCTAAATAAAAAGCAAAAATATTAGTTGCAAAAGCGGAAGTAAGACTAAAGGCAATAAGGCAGATGAAACCTGCGCAAATAAGCTTTTTTGTACCAAATCGGGCAACAAGCGCACCAAAGAAGAGATTGGCTATAGCGGTGGATATATAGCGTATGCTGTCGCTAACGGAAAAAGAACTTCGGGATAAATCAAGTGCATCTGTAATGGCGCTTAAATAAAGACTTCTGTTCGAAGAGCAAAACCCAAGGCTAATAAATACCATCAAAAAGCATAATGTGATAATCACCCATTTATAATCAAGGTTTTTCTGTTTGAAAGATTGTTTCATAATAATAGCCCTTAACCAAATGAGGTTAAAATTTTATTTGTATAACTTATAAATTTTAACGTCATCAACGTTGTAAATAACTTCACCAATGGCAGAAAGACCGTCTTCGTTAACTGTATAGGATGAACGTTCTTCAACGCCTACCACAATGTAATCAACTTCATACTTTACAAATAAATCTTTTTGTCCTTCGGGGTCAGCGTACATCGCCCGAATATCTCGCTGAAGCTTGCTGAAATTGCTAAGACCGTGAGTTGAGAAGAAGGAGTTTGAACCGCATACAACGTTTCTGCCTGTAAGACCCGTTATGGCATTGTTATAGCGGTCGTTGGTCAAAAGCATTGCGTCAGGTTCTAAATTATTTTGTATCCACCAGGAAACGCGTACCTGAGGCGCGGAGAAGATTTCGTATTCGCCTGCAACGTACTCTCTGCCCATAGAGAGCGTGCCGGAAATAACGCATAAGATAAGCACAAATGTTGCGATAATTCTTCTGCCGCCTATTCCTTTAAGTTTTTCGTAAACTGTGTGCATATAGTCGGCAACAACACCGCAAACAAGCACAAAGGCAGGGTAAATCAGCTTGTTGTTGTCGTAGGGATTTGGCTGGAAGGCAAAGGTTTCTGCAATAAGCATTATAACGGCAACGGGAGCAACGATACTTCTTGTGCGGTTATTTGCGTTAAGAATTGCAGGAATAATCAATAATGCAGGAATTCCTACGTTCTTAACGTAGAACCAGAAATAAGAGTCCTGGGAGTTTATCCAGTTAAAGTGTGGGCGAAGGAAATTATCGCCTGCACTCTGCTTAAAGGTAAAGCAAATAAGTTGGGGAAGGGCAAAAACTAAAACAATACCCAGGTACAAGCCCCAAGTTGTCAAAATTTCTTTAAAGTTGCCCCTGCTTAAAGCTAAAATAATAAGGTACAAATAAATCAAGGCAATCAGTACACCGCAAACGCAAAGGGTGGTAAAGCCTGCTTTATCATAATTAACGTTTGTGATTGACGTGCCCGTTTGAATACATACAATAAGGAAAATAAGCACACCTAATGCTAACAAGCCTATGGAAGCATAACCGGCATATTTTTTATCAAGCTTACACATAACGAACAGCCTTGAAATCATCCATACTGCCGAAATCAATGCAATGCTTAAGAAAATATGGGTGCTTATTAAGGGAGTAAGCCCCGCCAAAACAGCCGCGGGTATAAAGAACTTCTTTTCTTTTAAGAAAACGGCTTTATATAAAAGATAAAGTACTGCAAACAGCATCATCCAACCAAAAAGGGTAGCGCGCTGGGGTATCATCATATCGCAAACTGTGTTTACCCAACGTATCATCTTGTCGTTCAGGTTGGTAGGCGTTTCGTAAAGGGCGGTAAAGATGCGGTCAAAATTGCCGGTGCTTTGCTTAAGCCCATCAAAGAAATACATAAAGCCGAAGCCACCGTTAAAGAAGAATAATACCCATGCAATAATAGCCTTTGGAAGCTTTTTAAGCCACAAGCGGAAGAACAGTATCGCACCTAAAAATACGTTGAATGCGCCTAAAATGGTGGGTATTACGTAAGCAAGACGTAAGGACGAGCCCCAAACGTATATTGAAGAAGAAATAGTATCGCATAAAAATGGATATGAAACCTGCTGCACAGGGTAGATGTTATAGTAAAAAGGCATTTCGCCTTGTACAACGGGAGTTGTGATGAAGCTTAAATGTATGTTTGCGTCAAAGTAAGTGCTTTGACCGAAAATCATACCGCCATCGTCGGCAGGAGCAAGAATATGGTTGAATTCTACAAGAGTATAGAACACAATCATAGGGATAATTATTGCCAAAGAAATTAAATCGTCGTGTTTATAGTCAAAAAGCGGGGTGGAAGGCATTTTGCGCTTTAAAACAGCTACTAAAACCATTGCAGCTATAAGCAGCGCGGCGGCAATATAATGGGAAAGAGTGTTAAAGCCGAATACAAACGAGAATAACACGGGCAACCACATTAAAATAACACAGCCTGAAACACAGCCCAGCCAAAGCTTCACTAACGAAGAAAAGCTTGGAAAGAGCTTGTGTACTAAAAATACACCTGCAAGTATGTACATAATGAAATAAAGGAAACCGGTTAGGTTTCCTAAAATTGTACCGTCAAACATAAAATCATTCCTTTATAATTAGTCACCACGCAAGCGCATGGTAATATCATCAACATAATTTTTTATGGTCATATCGGTTTTTATAGATGTTCTTATTCTGCCAATACCGTTTAAAATAGTTGTGTGATCGCGGTTGCCAAACTCATCGCCAATACGGGAGTTGGAAAGACCTGTAAGCTCACGGCAAAGGTAAAATGCAATATGGCGGGGTTGAACAATATGTTTGTCACGCCTCGGACCAATAAGATCTTCGGGGGTAAGGTTAAAGTAATCAGCCACGGTGTCAATGATCATTTCGGGAGTGCAATGACGCTGCACCTCTGCAAAATAATCCTTTAACGCCTTTAAGGCGATTTCCATTGAAATGGGCTGACCTTCCATTGAAGCAAACATAAATACTCTTTTAAGAGCACCCTCAAGTTCACGCACGTTATCACTTGATTTTTCCGCAATAAGCAATAAAATTTCGTCAGAAACCTCTTGCTTTTCAAGCTCGGCTTTTTTGCGCAAAATAGCGGCGCGTGTCTCTAAATCGGGAGGAGTAATATCTACGGGTAAGCCACCCTCAAAACGTGAGCAAAGTCTATCAGAAAGCGTTGCAATATTTTTTGGAGGACGGTCACTGGATAACACTATTTGCTTGTTAGCACTGAATAAATCGTTAATGTTATGGAAGATTTCTTCCTGAGTGCTTTCCTTGTTTTCTAAAAACTGCACGTCGTCAATCATTAAAACATCTACGTTTTTGCGGTACTTTTCTCTGAAAGCAGTTATTTGGTGCTTTGAAAGTGCATCAATAAAATCGTTTGTATATTTTTCGCAGGTTATGTATAAAACCTTTGTTTCAGGGTTTTTCTTCAATATATGGTTGCCTATGGCGTGCATTAAGTGGGTTTTACCTAAACCAACACCGCCGTAAATAAACAGGGGGTTATTGATTGTAGCGTGTGCCTCTGCAACAGAAACTGCGGCTGCATGGGCAAATTGGTTGCCGGGACCTATAACGAAATTCTCAAAGGTGTAGCGCTCGTTAAGCATTGGGTTCGAAATAACAGGCTTTTGAGCAATGGTGGTATCCATAACGGAAGCGGCTTCCGAATCAAGCAAAAGCACAACGTCAGCCCCGGGAGAATCTATTACAATGTTAAGTGCTGAAACGAGAAATGCGTGCATCATAGTAACGGTCATAACAAACCTGCGGTGCATTTCTGAGGGGGCAACTAAATACAAAGTGTTGTCCTTAAAAACAAGGGGTCTTAAGGTGCAGATGAACGTTTTATACGAAATAGGATTTACTTCTTGCGGTGATTGCTCAATAATAGTGCATATTTGAGTAAAAAGCTCTGCAGCATCCATAATAAGACCTCCTTTTCTTTTTGGCGAGTGAATTAATGATACCATAAAAACCGCGGATAATCAACAAAAAAAACACGGTTTTTTAAAGAATTTTTTTAAAATTGTGGATAACTTTTTTCTTTATACTATATGTTGTGGTGGCAAAAAAATATAAAAAAATTTT
>JAZNXV010000035.1:0-51107 GCA_045594045.1 Clostridia bacterium | reverse complement strand
GGTACGCCCCTCGTTTCCGATTGTGAGCAGCAGACCGGGCAGACCGCTTATGTGATCTGCGTGAAAATGGGTGAACAGCAGCGCCTCAATCGAGGAAAATTTCAATCCTGCCGCACGAATGGCAGTCTGCGTTCCCTCGCCGCAGTCAACAAGCACCGCTTTGCCCTCGTGCCGCGCATATAGCGAGGTCAGCGCACGCGCCGGCAAAGGCATCATTCCTCCGCATCCAAGAAGTGTTATTTCAATCATTGGTCAGCCCTCCTTTTGATTTTAATCTGCATTATTCATTATAATAGGTTATACTATCGATTATAATGATGCCGTATCTTTTGAGAGCGCACTTAATGATGGTAAAAAGGTAAAAGGTAAAGTTGTTCAGATTTATGTGAAAGAATACGCGCCTAATTCAGTTTTAGGTATTAACTGTCACGCTGGAGAACATTTGAATTTTCTCTTTAAAAAAGAACTTGATGTTGAAGCAGGCGATACGATTGTTGTACGTGTTACAGAAGAACCGTCAAAAGTATTTTTAATTGGTTCTTGGAATATCCCTTGTGAATTTTTGGAGTTCAGTGAAATTGCGGAAGAAACGAACGATAATACTCAAAATGAAACAACTCCGAGCATTAATTCCGAAAACAAGGTGACAACTTCTACAGAAATCACACTTACGATGGGTATGGAAGATTTTAAAGGGATGAATTATAACGTTGCCGAGCAAAAATTCAGAGAAATGGGTTTTGCAAATTTTCAGTATAAAATTGTCAATACAGAAGATAAAACAATAGCAGATACAATTTCCTATTGCGTGATAACTGAATTCATTTTTGGTAATTCTAGTTTTGTTGAAGGAGATAAGTTTGATGCTGATTCGACTGTAACATTATACTACTATAAATATGAAGAACCAGCTACGCCGAGACCTGAATTCTATTCGACTAACGACCGAGAAAATGCTAAAAAAGGCAACACAGGTGTTTTTTCTTATAAAAACAAAAAAGGTACTTATGATATTTATTGGATAATTGATTTTGACGAGGGATGCATTTATAATTTTGCTGATGGTAATGGTGATACGCATTGTGACAAAGTGAAAATTGTATCCGGTGACTTAAATGATAGAATAACAGTAACATGGCATGATGGTGGAGACCAATGGACATGGTACTTACACTTCAAGTATAAAAATAGTCCAGATACACTTGTGGTAAATGATCATAATGGTTTTGCGGCAGAGTTCACAACAACCGATTTAGAAGACGCTTTAAGTGTTCGTAATACTAAAACAATTATGAATTATTAAGCTCCTGTTTCGTATATCCCACAAAATACAATTAAAATGTTAAAGAACAAAAATTTGATTAGCGTATAAAAAAACAAAAAGCTGTCTAAAAGACAGCTTTTTTGAATTTGTAACTATTAAAGTCCGTATCTCTTCTTAAACTTGTCAACACGGCCTGCAGAGTCAATAAGCTTCTGCTTACCTGTATAGAAAGGATGGCACTTAGAGCAAATTTCAACTGAAAGAGAATCCTTAACTGAGCCTGTTTCAAAAGTTTCGCCACAAGCGCACTTTACTGTTACCTTTTTGTAATCCGGATGGATACCCTGTTTCATAATAGTATCACCTCATTTTCTACGGAATTTATCCTTGATATTAAAAGCATTAGTATTATACCATAAAACATTTATGTGTCAAATGTTTTTTTGTTTAATTATGTAAAATTATTTTTTCACAACTGTAGAGCCTTGGGGAGAATCCTTAATCTCATAGCCTGCGGCAGTTATTTCATCTCTTAATTGGTCGGAAAGTGCCCAGTTTTTTTCTTTTCTTGCTTGGGTACGGGCGGCTAACTTGTCTAAAATTTCTTGGGGAATATCATTTTCCTCTTCTAAAGGCGTATAGCCTTTTTCGAGGTCAAGACCCAAAATTTTATCCATTTCAATAGCGCAATCAAAAATTTCTCTGCCCGTTTTTCCTGAACGAAGCAAATTCCACAAGATACCTAAAGCCTTGGGTACGTTAAGGTCGTCGTTAACTGCCTGCATAAAACTCTCCAAAGCTTCCTGGCACATAGGCACAAGAGCTTCGTCCGAAGGAGCGTTTTTATTAGCACTTACAGCTTCAAGCAGGCGGATATATGCCTTTTGAGAAGCCTTGATAGCGTCCCAGGTGAAATTGATTTTATTTCTGTAATGAGCGTTTAAGCAGAAATATCTGAAGGTAAGGGGCATAATGCCGTTTTCAATAAGATTTGCAACGGTATACGTATTTCCTAAACTCTTGCTCATTTTGCCGTTGTCAACCATCATAAATTCGCCGTGCATCCAGTAGTTAACTGCCTTGTGACCTAAAAGCGCGGAGGATTGAGCAATTTCGTTTTCGTGGTGTATTGGAATATGGTCAACACCGCCAGTATGAATGTCAAAGGTATCGCCTAAATATTTTCTGCCCATGGCTGAACATTCAATATGCCAGCCGGGATAACCCATACCCCAAGGGCTTTCCCATTGTTGAAGGTGTTCTTTAGGGGCCTTCTTCCAAAGGGCAAAGTCGGCAGGGTGACGCTTTTGGTCGTTAACGTCAACACGGGCGCCGGCTAATTGCTCGTCTAAATCGAGTTTTGAAAGGACACCGTATTCGCCGTATTTAACAATATCAAAATAGATGCCGTCATCTGTTTCGTAAGCAAAACCCTTTTCTTCAAGACCTTTTACAAAATCGATCATTTCTTGAATATGGTCAGTAGCATTAGGTACAATTTCAGGCAAGGAGATGTTGAGTGCTGCAACGTCCTTCTTAAAAATTGAAGTGTAATATGCCGCAATTTCAAGGGGGGATTTTTGCTGTGCTTTGGCGGCTTTTTCCATTTTGTCTTCACCTGAGTCTGCATCGCTTGTAAGATGACCAACGTCGGTGATGTTCATAACGCCTAAAATTTTATAGCCGTCTAAGGATAAAGCTCTGCGCAATAAGTCCATAAAGATATATGTACGAAGGTTACCGATATGCGCGTAAGAATATACGGTAGGACCGCATGAATACATACGAACTTCATTTTCGTGAATGGTTTTTAATTCTTCTTTTTTGTTAGTGAGTGTGTTATAGATTAACATATCTTGCTCCTTTGCAAAAAAACATAGCTGTTTAAAACTGCGTTAAGCCACGGTGGTGACTTGAACGAGTGCTTGCATATATAAAGGTCGACATATAAAAGTATGCATTATATGTGTTTATATATTATAACTCAATAAGCATTTACACGCAACTTTTTTCTGCCTTTTTTAAAAATAAAATTTAAATATGTGGTTGTACTAAATAATTGCTTTTTTTCATAGCATTAATAGAGAAAAAACGGATTAAACCCCTGCTCGTAAAGGTGATTAAATGAAAAAGAAAATGTTTTTCAATATGTCGGTGCTTACAATAAGTAATATTTTTGTCAGGATTTTGGGGTTGGTTTATAAAATATGGCTGGCAAAGGAAATTTCACCTGTTGCGCTGGGAATTTATCAGCTTGCCATGAGCTTGTATTCCGTATTTATTACGCCAATCGGGGCAGGACTGCCTAACGCCACAAACCGCTTGTGTGCAAAATATTCAGCACAAAAAAACGAAAAAACTGTTTTGGCAAGTGCCTTGCGAATAGGAATAACTCTTGTTTTATTTGCTTGTGCGATTATAATTCTCGGCAAGGACCTTTTAGGCAGTACTTTTCTGCACCGAACAGATAGCGCACGGGTTGTGCTTGCGCTTTTGCCGGGAATAGCCTTTGGAGCTATTGCCACCCTACCTGCAGGTTATTTGCATGCCATCGGGAAATCAAATCTTCCTGCAATATTTGAAATAATTGAGCAAATAGGCAAGGTCGCTTGCGCATTTGTTTTAATAAGGATATTCGGCGGTAAGGACGATATCACAGACGTGACGTTGCCCATTTTGGCAATAGGCTTCGGAGGCGTGATTTCCTTTATTCTGATGTTTGCTTCTTGCGGAAAAATACAGGTAACAAAAGGGCAATACACAAAGGAATTGCTTGCTAACGCATATCCGCCAACTCTGGCACGCCTATGCACCAGCGTGTTGCATTTGGGCACGACAACGGTGCTTCCGTTGTGCTTGGTGTCTTACGGATTAACTGAAGAGGCGGCGCTGTCGCAATACGGAATATTAACGTCTATGGCGTATCCGGTTGTTTTTATACCTATGACGGTTATCGGCGCGTTAAGCGTAGTATATTTGCCGGAGGTTGCAAAAAATTTAAATAATATGGAGCAGATAAAACGAAAGTTTAAAACCGTTTTTCTGTTTTCACTTTTTACCACGCTGGGCTTTGCTGTGTTACTTTTTTTGTTCGCACCTTACTTTGCAAAAAAATTCTTAAAGCAAACTGTTGCAGGACATTTTATGGTTATGCTCATACCAAGTGTTATTTTTTTAGGTATAAACCAGATATGCCGCACTACCGTAATGGGCTTGGGCAAACAAAAAACGCTTATGGCAACAAGCATTTTGGATGGCGCTGTGGGACTTTTGCTTACATTGTTACTTGCTTCAAGGTACGGTATTTACGGCTTTATTGCGGCTAATTGCCTACAGGATTTATTAGCATTTACGGTTAATTTTATTATATGCATAATATGTTTAAAGGGAAAAATAAAATCCGATAAAATCGCATAAAAATAAAAATAAAGGCGTGTTTGACTTTACACGCCTTTTTTATTATGGTAAAATAGTACGGTGAAAGCTCAATTTAAGGGTGTAAGCCTTTAAAGAGCTTAGCTTTCGTAAACTTATAAAAAATTAAGTTTGAAGGGCTTAGTTAAACCAAAATTTAAGTAGGAATGCCCAAAAACAAAAAAAGAGAGAAAAAATTCTCTCTGGCGCATTGATAATAACAATGCTTGTAAATTAGTCCTGAACAGGTGCTCCTACAGGGCAAGCGTCAGCGCAAGCGCCGCATTCGATACAGGTATCTGCATCAATAACGTACTTACCATCACCTTCGGAAATAGCATCAACAGGGCAGGAACCTGCGCAAGCGCCGCAAGCGATGCAATCATCAGTAATCTTAAAAGCCATTGTTTTCACCTCCGCTAAAAGTTATCATATTTATTATAGCACGAAAAATGTATTTTGCAAGCGAATTATTAAAAAACTTGCCGCAATACACCTTTAAGCTTAAAGAGTTCAGAAAGGGATTATTATGAAATACCAAATAAAGAGTTTTCAGGTCGATCACGATTACATAATACCTGGCATATACGTTTCCCGTATTGACGGGGACGTGATAACCTACGATTTGCGCACGCGCACACCAAATGCCGATAATTATATGGATAACGTTACAATGCACACTGTTGAGCATATGTTTGCAACGTACGTTCGGTTCTCCGAATTTGGCGAAAACATTATTTACTTTGGGCCTATGGGGTGCAGGACAGGCTTTTATCTGCTTGTAAGAAATATGACGAACGAGCAGGTGCTTAAGCTTACAAAGAAAACTCTTGAAAAAATCATTGGCCACGAGGGAGCAGTTTTTGGTGCAACAAGAAAAGAATGCGGCAATTATTTGGAGCTTGATTTAAAAAGCGCAAAAAAGGAATGCAGTCAGTATTTGAAGGCGCTTGAAAATTGGAGTAGCTTTGAATATAAGGGGGAAGAAAAATGATAGGCATAATCGGCGCTATGGACGTTGAGGTTGAAAACCTTAAAAAAATAATGGATAATAAAGTAAAAGAAAATATAAGCGGAATAGAATTTGTTTCGGGAACGATAAATAATAAAGACGTAGTTGTTGCAAAATGCGGTATCGGCAAGGTATTTGCGTCCATTTGCGCGCAAACTATGATTTTAAAATATAAGCCCGACTATTTAATAAACACGGGCGTTGCAGGCGGCCTTGACAGCACGCTTTCCGTTTGCGACGTTGCAATATCTGCAGGCGTTGTTCAGCACGATATGGATACGTCACCTTTAGGCGACCCTGTAGGCTTAATTTCGGGAATAAACGTAGTTGAATTTAAAGCTGACAAGGCTTTGGTTTCAAAGGCAAAAAAGGCTGTAGAAAAAACGGGCATTAACTACGTGTGCGGAATTATTGCTTCGGGTGACCAGTTTGTTGCTCAAAAAGAGCAAAAACGAAGAATAGCTGATTCATTTAATGCAGTTGCTTGCGAAATGGAAGGCGGAGCGATTGGTCACACCGCTTACGTTAACAAGGTGCCGTTTGTTGTAATCAGAGCAATTTCGGACGGCGCTAACGATGAAGCGTCAATGGATTATCCCACGTTTTTGGAAAAAGCAGCGGAAAATTCCACAAGGGTAACGCTTAATCTTATCGAAAATATTTAAGTTGTTCTTGCACGAAAAAAATGTGCACAAGGATAATAAATTGAAAAATTGGGCATACTCACTTTAAAGAGGTGAGCTTATGAAAAAAGAAAAAGCAGGCTTTAAGGAGTATGTTCCTCAAAATCCGGCAACGGCAGAAGAGCTTGTTAACAAGTATGGTACGTATAATATTCAGCCCACAGCCGATACTGAAAATGAGTTTCCGTGTATTGCCCAAGGTAAAAGCAAAAAAACAGTAAGTAAAATAAACAAAAAAAGCAGTCAGTTTCAATGACTGCTTTTTTACCTGTGAGGGCTTGGCAAAAAATAATGATATAGCTTTATAAAATGATAGCGAAGAATATAACGAAAAGCTTAGCAATAAAATTCTAATGTGTTTCTGTAACCGACATAAAATAATCCGCAACCTGCTTGCAGGAAAAGGACATATCGTTTTTTATCCACCATTTGATAGCTTCACTAAAACTTCCCACCAAATGATTTATAAAAAAATCTTCAGGCACACGTAATTTAAAGTCGCTCGCGTGCATTTTAAAAAGCACGGACAGATGCTCCTTTAAATAGTGCATAAATATTTCGCCGCTTTCTGTAGGCAGAATTCGTGCAATAGCGTATTTGTTGCTCTTTATATGGTATAAAATGTGCGCCAGCTTATCCTTTAAAGAATTTTCCTCTACTGTGTATTCGCAAACGGTGCCTTCAAAAATATGGTCGAAAATTTCACAGCACATTTCCTTAATGAGCATTTCCTTGGTTTCAAAATGACTGTAAAAGGTACTGCGGCAAACGTCAGCTTTTTCAATAATTTCATTAACGGTTATCTGGCTGTATTGCTTTTGCTTTAAAAGCTGGGCAAAGGCAGAAAAAATAGCGCTTCTTGTTTTTGCTTGACGGCGGTCCATAAACTTCTCCTAACTACAGTATAATATTTTTAGCGTACAAATTTTTAAAAATGTACGAAATCATACAAAAAAATATTTTTGATTGTTGATTTTTTGCAAAAAAACGATATCATACAATATATACGATAACAAATATATTGTATGATATTTATTCTGATTAGTCAAGGAGTGCTTATGAAATCCCACATCAAAATTTTAATAGCCTTTCTGCTCAATCTCTTCTTTTCGCTTTTTGAATTCTTCGGCGGATTATTTACGGGAAGTATAGCAATAATTTCTGATGCAATTCACGATTTAGGTGATGCTGTAAGCATCGGAATATCATTTCTTTTAGAAAGAAAGAGCAAGCGTGGGGCGGATGAAAAATATACCTACGGCTACGGCAACTATTCTGTTTTAGGCGCTGTGATAACCAGCGTTATACTTATTGTCGGCGGGGTAGCGGTGATTGTACGCGCAATAGAGAGAATTATAAATCCCGTTGCGATTAACTATGACGGAATGATAGCCTTTGCCATATTTGGAGCTATCACTAATTTTGCGGCAGCGTATTTTACCCGCGACGGTGAATCAATAAATCAGAGGGCTGTGAGCTTGCATATGCTTGAGGACGTGCTCGGCTGGATTGCGGTGCTTGTGGGCGCGGTTATAATTAAATTTACGGGCTTAAATATTATTGACCCGATAATTTCTATTGCGGTTTCGTTGTTTATAACGGTTAATGCCTTTAAGCTTATAAAGGAAAGCTTGGACGTGCTTTTGGTAAAGGCACCTGAAAATATCGACCGAAATAAGCTTATAGAAGATATAGAAACGGTAGAAGGCGTTGAGGGAGTACATCATTTGCATCTTTGGTGTGTGGACACGGGCAAAATTCTTGCTACAATGCACGTGGTAAAAAGCAGAAGTGACAGTCACGAAATCAAGCACGATATACGCCATAAATGTGAAAGCGCGGGCATAAAGCACGTAACTATTGAGCTTGAGGAGATAGGTGAGGAATGTCACGAAAAAAACTGTTTTCTTGAAAACGAAAGGGAATGCGCTCATCACCACCATAACCACCATCATCACAGCTAAAAACATACAAAAAAGCGCCTTATTCGCAAGGGGATAGGGTGCTTTTTGTGTTTTTGTATAAAAAGGGTTAGCTGATTCGTTCGTTAAAACGCTATCAGGGCTTTCGTGAATAAATCTCGTTCCAACGTAAAAATTTATTCTTATCTAAAGAATCCAGTTGTTCTTCTGTTATGCGAAACGCCCAGTTGTTTTCGGCATTACCTGGGGTATTAAGGCGCGTATCAGCACCGAAAAGAAGTAAGTCCTGAACGGGAAGCATTAAAACTCCTGCGCTTGAAGCAAACATTGAACGCAAGACGGTATCGTAACAGCTGTTCCATTGCTCGTAGGGAACGCCAAAATATTCAAGGAAAACGCGGCGCGCCTCTTCGCTCATTTCCCACACGAAGCCCAAAAGTGTGTTGTTATCGTGTGTTCCCGTATAGGCGATAAGGTTATTTTTATGGTTGTGCGGTAGGTGGGGAGAGTTGGCATCGCCTAAAAAGGCAAACTGCAAAACACTCATTCCGGGGAAGGTGCTTTTTTCAACCAATTCTCGTACCTTTGGGGTGATATCACCTAAATCTTCTGCAATGACAAGCATATCTTTACATATGGGCATTAGTGCATTTATAAGGTCCATACCGGGTCCTTCGTTCCAAATACCGTTCTTGGCGGTTTTTTCGCCAAAGGGAACGCTAAAGAATGCTTCAATGCCTCTAAAGTGGTCAATGCGCACACCGTCGAACAATTCGGCATAAAAGGACATGCGTCGGCGCCACCATGAAAAGCCGTCGTCCTTCATTTTTTGCCAATCGTATAGAGGATTGCCCCAAAGTTGACCGTCAGCAGAAAAATAATCCGGAGGAACGCCTGCGACGGCAGTAGGTCGGTTTCTTTCGTCTAACAAAAATTGTGAGGGATTGCTCCAAACGTCAGCACTGTCGTAGGCAACGTAAATGGGCATGTCACCAATAATTGCAATGCCTTTGCTATTTGCGTAGGCTTTTATTTTTTTCCATTGCTTAAAAAAGGTGTATTCAATAAACTGCCAGCCCTTATAAATTTTGCTGTCAATATTATCGCTAGTCCAATCACACCATTCTTTTTGGTTGTTCGCCGCTTTTAAAGCCATAAATTTACAAAATGTATCTACTTGTGGGTAAGACGTCATAAAAGCGTCAACCTTATCCCAAGCGTTAAACCGTGTTGAAGCCAGCATAAGCAGAGAGATGCGTTCTTTTTGCAAGCGTGAAAATTCACATAAATAAGGCGATTCTTGCTTTGCGGCGTTGAGCTCGTCCTCGGTAAGCAGGTTTTCCTCAAAAAGAGAGGGCAGGTCAATAAAAAATGGGTTTCCGCTAAAGGCGGAGAAGGATTTGTACGGCGAATTATATTCGTCGGGCAAGCAGAAAGGGAGTACCTGCCAATAGGTAAAGCCACTTCTTTGCAGAAAATCGATCCACTTTTTTGCTTCAATGCCGAAGGAACCGCAGGAGTACTGCCCCCAAAGAGAAGATATATGCATTAAAACACCGCTTGCACGCTTCATAAGAACCACCTTGAAATACAGTAATATTTGTGTGGTTTATTATAGCAGAATTTGTACAAATAAACAATATTTAATTAATATTTTTCTTCATCTATTGACTTTGTGTTATTGAAATAGTAAAATATTGCCGATAAAAGCAAAAGCGTATTGAAAGGAATTGCTATGAAACCTACAAAAGCAGATTTAAAGGCTTGCAGAGATTTGTTTTATTATGAAAATCCCGCAAGCATACCTGTAACTTATCGCATAGGCGATAGAAAATACACGGGTATTCCCAATGAGTTCAACCCCCAAATCGAAAGAAAAATAATTGACGCCAATATAATTTTATATACTGTTACGGCTATAACACACGAAGGTCTTGAACTTAAGATTGAGCACAAGCAATATAACGATTTTCCCGTTGTGGAGTGGACGCTTTATATAACTAACAAGGCAGATAAAAATTCGCCTCAAATAAGCGAATTTAAAACTATTGATACAATAATTAAAGGTGAAAAGCCTGTTCTTCTTCACGGAAACGGTGATAACTTCCATGAGGACGGATTTTCTTGGTGGCGTGATGAGGTGACCGCAGACCCGATTGTTAAGCATCCGCTTATGTGGGACGGTAATTCTTGTATGGGTGCCAACCCTTATATGCGCCTTATTTTTGACGGCTTTTTAGTTAATGTTGCAATCGGTTGGTCAGCCGCTTGGCAGAGCGAAATATCAAAGACTGAAGATGGCACAAGAGTTGTAATCGGTCAAAAGAAATTCAATACGTATTTAAAGCCGAAAGAAACTGTTCGTACACCTTCAATTACGTTATTGGTTGCGGACGGTAATGATGAAACCAGAATAGGTAACCTTTGGCGTTCGTTCTATTTTACACATATCATTCCCAGGCAAAACGGCAAGCCCCTTCAGCCTAAAACTACTTTTTCACATAGAAATATCGGTGGCTTTGTTGAGCATACGGGAGCAACGGTTCAAAATCAGCTTGAAGCACTTGATAATATAGTTTCGCGCGGATATAAGCCTGATATTTGGTGGATAGATGCAGGTTGGTTTTCTTGCGATAAGCAGTTTGCACCTCAAACAAGCGATTATTGGAAAAGCGGCGTAGGCAATCTGTTTCCCGATCCCGAGCGTTTCCCCGAAACCATGGAACCTATTGGTGAAAAATGCCGAGAGATAGGTATTGAATTTTTAACTTGGTTTGAGCCTGAAAGAGTACATATCAATACTTCAACTCATAAGGAGCATCCTGAATATCTGCTCTACAAAAAGGGAGAACCGGGACAATGGCATACGGATAATAATTTATTCAACCTTGCAAAGAGCGAGGCGTGCGATTGGCTTATTAATACTATTGATAATTTTATTAAAACAAATAAAATTACTGTTTACCGACAGGATTTTAATTATCAGCCCATGGTGTATTGGGACGATAATGAAGAAGAAAATCGCGAGGGCATTTTAGAAAATTTGCATATTCAAGGTCTGTATAGATATTGGGATACGCTTGTTGAGCGCAACCCTCAAATATGGATAGATAACTGCGCTATGGGCGGCAGAAGAAACGATATTGAGCTTATGCGCAGGGCAGTACCGCTTCATTATACAGATATGGGCTACGGCAAGCATCCCGTTAAGCAGGGGCAGTACAGACAAATGTTCGAGTGGATACCGTATTTCAGAAGCTCTGCTATGGCGTGGGATCAACCTGACGGTACTTATAAGCCGAGCTACACGTCTTTGGTAGAAGAATTTGCTTTCTTAACCATTATGACTGCGCCTGTGTTTACACCGAGAATTACCGTTGACGTGTCCGATGAGGATCTGCAAACGGTCATTAAGTACGAAAAAATTTGGCGTCAATCAGCAGAGATTTCTCTTAATGGCGACTATTATCCGTTAACTGTGTGCCGCAGAAGTGATGAGGACTGGTATGCCGCACAGTTTGATGATGCACAGTATAACCGTGGTTGCGCACATTTTATTCGCAATATACTTTGCCAGCAGAACACCATAACCGTTTCGCTGCACGTTGATGAAGAAAACCTTAACAAGCGATATCATTTTGTTGATAAGTTTACAGGAGAAGAATTTGACAAAATGGGCTATGAGCTTAAAGAAGGCTTTGCTTATTCTTGTCCTAAACGTTCAGGTACTTTGATGATTTATACTATTGAAAAATAACATAAAAAGAGCTTATACAACGGACGTATAGGCTCTTTTTTGAAAAATGTGCAAAGGGGTATTGCAATCAAATTAAATATGTAGTATCATATTACCATATCTTATTAAAATGAAAGGACAATAATATGAAACCCACAAAAGCAGATATTAAAAAGAGCGTGGAACTTTTTTATTATGAAGACCCTACGCTTATTCCCGTAACTTATAAAATCGGGGACAAAAAGTATTGTGGAATTCCCAAAGAATTCAACCCTAAAGTAACAAGAAGAATCATTGATGCAAATATTGTTATGTATTTTGTTACTGCAAAGACCAACGAGGGTCTTGCTCTTAATCTTGAATACAAGCAGTACAGTGATTTTCCCGTTTTGGAGTGGACTTTTTATATTACTAACGAATCAAAAGAAAATTCACCTCAGATTACCGAATTTAAGACGTTTAACGGTGTAATCAAGGGTAAAAAGCCCGTGCTTCTTCATGGCAACGGCGACCCGTTCCGAGCAGACGGATACACCTGGTGGCGAGATGAGTTAACGAGCGAGCCGATTGTTAAGCATCCGTATATGTGGGACGGAAACTCCTGTATGGGCGCCAATCCATATATGCGCCTTGTGTTTGACGGCTTCTTAGTTAATATTGCAATCGGTTGGTCAGCCGCTTGGCAGAGCGAGATGTCAAAGACAGAAGACGGCGCAAGGGTCGTAATCGGTCAAAAGAAATTCAACACCTATTTAAAGCCGGGCGAAACAGTTCGCACACCTTCCGTTACGTTCCTTGTTGCAGACGGTAACGATGAAATTAAAATAGGTAACCTTTGGCGTTCCTTCTATTACGCACACATTATTCCCCGCAGTAACGGTGAGCCTCTTAAGCCTATGACGGCGGCAACTCACGGTAATGTAAACGGTACCGTTGAATTTGTAGGCGCAACTGAAGAAAATCAGATTGAAGCAATCGATAAATGGATTGAAAAGGGCTTAAAGCCTGATATTTGGTGGATAGACGCAGGCTGGTTTGCTTGCGATAAGCAGTATTCTCCTTATACAAGTGATTATTGGAAAAGCGGCGTAGGTAACCTTTGTGTTGACCCTGAACGCTTCCCCAACACAATGGCGCCTATAGGCGAAAAGTGTGCAAAGGAAGGTATAGATTTCCTCGTTTGGTCTGAATCGGAGAGAGCACACGTAGGAACAAGGGCTTACGTTGATTATCACGATTATTTCTTGCACGATAAGGAAAGTCAAGAAAAATGGTTCAGAGAAAACAGTTTGGTAAATCTCGCTAACCCCGAGGCTTGCGATTGGCTTATTGATACTCTTGACGATTTCATTAAGACAAATAAAATTACCGTTTACCGTCAGGACTTTAACTATCAGCCTATGCATTATTGGGACGTTCATCAGGAAGAAAACCGCGAAGGCATCTTGGAGAACTTGCATATTCAAGGCTTGTACAGATTCTGGGATACATTGGTTGAACGCAACCCGGGTCTTTGGATAGATAACTGTGCTATGGGTGGCAGAAGAAACGATATTGAGCTTATGCGCAGAGCAGTACCCCTTCATTATTCCGATTGGGGATATGGCATCAATAATATGAAGCAGGGTCAATACCGTCAAATGCTTGAGTGGATACCTTATTTTAAATCGGTACCGTATTCTTACGATCAGCCTGACGGCACTTACGATGCGGCTCATTCTCAGCCTTGGTCAGAGTATAACTTCCTTGCGGCTATGACTATTCCTATGTTCTGCTATCCTTTTAAATATGATGTTGAAGAAAAGAATATTGAGCTTCTTAAATGGGCAAAGGATATTTGGTATGATTCTGCCGTAATTTCAATGGCGGCGGACTATTATCCCTTAACCGTTTGCCGCAGAAGCGACGAGGATTGGTATGCCGCACAGTTTGACGATGCGGAGCACGCACGCGGTTGCCTGCACTATATGCGTAATATCAAGTGCGAACAGGACGAGATAACTCTTTCCTTGCACGTTGACGAGGAAAACCTTAACAAACGTTATCATTTTGTTGACAGATACACTAACGAGGAGTTCGACAAAATGGGATATGAGCTTAAAGAAGGATTTACTTATTCCTGCCCGAAGCGTTCGGGAACTCTTATGATTTACACAATTGAAAAGTAAAAATACACAATAAAAAAGCAGTGCGATTTTGCACTGCTTTTAATTTTTTGGTGTTATTTCTTAAAACCGAAGAAGCTTTCGTGGGGAAGAAGTGTTACTGTTAATTTGCTGTTTTCAAAGGTAAATTCCTTGATTGATGTAATTGCAGAATAAGTGCAATCAACAGTAATTGCACGGGGAATATTTTCCCAGTTAATAATTAAAATGCCTTTTTCGCTTTCCCAAACGGAAGCGTTGCGAACGTCGTCCTTTAAGAAACGGGGATAACCGAAATCACTTGACATTTTAAAAGCGTTTTCAAGGATTTTAATACCTCTTTCGTTCAGAACGGACATTTTATCCGAAAGGAATAAGTTTCCGCCCGAAACGGCTACGAGGTTTGCCCAGGTTTCCGCTTCAATGGCGGTAAATTGGTCACCGTGGCGCCAACGGCTCTGAAAGAGCTCGCTATCGGTCATTTTATTTGCAATAGGAGGCAGGAAAGAGTTTCTGCCGTTGCCTTCCCAAGTCAGTTCTTCATCGGCAGTTTCTTCGCCGCGGACAACCAAAAAGTCAGGGTCAATTCTCGTTACCTTATTATTGTACATCCAGGTCCATGCGAGAGATTCGGCTATCCAATGAACGTGGGTAAAGTGATTGTGAATATCAACACCGATTCGCATTGAAGGAGCAATATCTGCACCGCACTGAACGGGAAGAGAACAGCCTAAAATAATTACGTCGTCACCGATTTTTTTAATATCGGCCATAAGCTCGCGAAGAATTGGATATGCTGTTTTTGTTGTATCGTAAAAGTTTTTTACGGAAATAAGCTTTGAAAGGTAGTCTATTTTAAACAGACGAAAACCTGCATCGTACTGATATTGGTAGTTATCAAGAATAAATTTTCTTGCTGCGGGTACCGTGGGGTCAAGACAGAAACGGCCCCATTCTTCAATCATATTTCCTTCGGCATCTCGGCAGAACCAATCAGCGTGCTCAGTAAGAAGGGAATTGTCCTTCTGTACGTATAGGGGAGCCATCCAAATTCCCGGAATAAAGCCTGAAGAACGTATAACGTCTGCAACGTGTTTTAAGCCGCAGGCGAATTTTTCGTTTTCGCGCCAATCGCCCCATTCTTTTTGCCAACCGTCGTCAATAACGATGTAATCAAGCTTGTCTGCAAAGGACATTTTCTTTAATGCGTTAACATTTTCTTCAATGTCTTCAGGAGTCACTCTTGCTAAATAATAGTCCCAGGTATTCCAGCCTACAAGCTTGGGCATTTGGAAGGTGCTTTGGGGTAAAAGGTTACGATAAACAGAGAAAATTTCTTTGATTGTTGTATTTGGAAATAATAAAAGCGTTTCTGTTTCAAGCTTAAGCTCTTTTGATTTTGCTGCGGTATATTCCGTTTTTGCGAAGAACTCTACCGTGCCGTCCGCAAGAGCCTTTGCACCGGCGCCAATAGGGTCGGTGAAGGGTGAGAGAAATGCAATAGCCGTGCCTTTTGAGTCAAAATCTGTAAAATGAGCAAAGCAGTCACCGAAATATTCGCGGTCAATGCCCATTTCCCAAGGAAATCGGATTTGTGAACGCACGCTTGCATTTGTAAACGAAGCTAATTTATCTGTCTTTCCGGGGGTGCCGATATTAAATACCAAACTATCGATTCTGCTTAAATTCAGACTTGAATCACTTTCGATTGAGAAATTGATTTTGGTAAAACCGTCAAAATCTTCGTGCGTCCAGATTACATCACAATTTTTTACGTTTGCGATGTAATTTTTTTTGTTGCCCTCCTGCTTGCAAATAAGGTCATCCATCTTGACGAAAACTGTTTCATCGGGGAAATATAATTTAAACCCGTAATCCATTTTTTTGCTTCTCCTAAAAACGATATCTTATTTCTACAATTTATTATACTTGGTTTTTTGTGGAAAAGCAATACTGAAAATATTAAAAAAATTAAAACAAAAAAACATCTAAAAAATGAAATTATAAATGGGTGAAAGTGTACGTGAACACAAAAAAGTGTAGTGAAGTGGGTAAAAACATAAAAAAATATATAAAAAATTAATAAAAAGTGTTGCAAAGTGGGCAGAAGTGTGATAATATATAAGCGTGTACAAACACCAATATGAATAAAGTATGAATAAAAGGAGGTGTAGATATGTCCATGAAAGGCTTTTTAGGTCAGTTTGACGTTACTATTGACGACAAAGGCAGAGTGCGAGTTCCCGCAAAGTACAAGGCACAGCTTGGGGAAGAATTTATTATTTCCTGCGCCGAGAGTCCGTGTCTTGCGGTTTATCCTATGGAAAAATGGGATCGCTTAACCGCACAGGTAGAACAGCTTCCTGAATTCGACGAGGAAACGCAAGAATTTAAGCGTAGTATCTACACCAACGCAACCTGGGGCGAATTTGATTCAGCCGGCAGGGTGCTTATTCCTATTAAATACAGAGAATACGCAGGATTGAAAAAAGAACTTGTGGCTTCCGGTGTAGGAGACCATTTTGAAATTTGGGATGCAGAAACTTGGAATGCAGGAGGATACTCTACACTTTCTAAGCGTCGCAATCTTCAAAAAGAGATTTCGCAAAAACTTTCGGGAGGTAAAAATGGAATTTAAGCATACATCAGTATTGCTTAACGAAAGTATCGAACTGTTAAACGTTCGTGATGGTGGAATTTATGTTGACGGAACACTCGGCGGCGGCGGTCATAGCGAGGCAATTTTAAAAAAAGCGAATTGCAGGCTTATCGGTATTGACCGTGACGATGATGCATTAAAGGCGGCAGGCGAGAGGCTTGCTTGCTTTGGCGACAGAGTTAAATTAGTTAAAAGTAATTTTGCTGATATAACAGACGTACTTGATGAGTTAGGCATTGATAAAATTGACGGTTGCATATTGGATTTGGGCGTAAGCTCATATCAATTGGATACGGCTGAACGTGGATTTTCATATCAACACAGCGCGCCGCTTGATATGCGTATGGACCAAAGCCAATACATAAGCGCATTTAATATAGTAAATGAGTATTCGTTAAAGGAGCTCACAAGAATTATTCGCGATTACGGCGAAGAACAATGGGCTTCAAGGATTGCTCAATATATTGTTGCAGAGCGTGAAAAAGGTTCGATAAATACCACGGGCGAGCTGGTAGAGGTTATAAAAAGAGCAATTCCCACCCGCGCGCGCAGAACGGGTCCCCATCCTGCAAAGAGAACCTTTCAGGCAATCAGAATAGAAGTAAATAATGAACTTGGAATATTGGAAAACACCGTAAGAAGTGTAAGTGAACGCTTAAACGTTGGCGGCAGAATGTGTGTTATCACCTTTCACAGCTTAGAGGACAGAATTATTAAGCACACTATGCAGAATCTTGCAAATCCTTGCACCTGCCCTCCGCGAATTCCCGTTTGCATTTGCGGAAAAACACCTACCGTAAAGCTTGTTTCAAAGGCGATTGTGCCTTCTCAACAGGAACTTGATGAAAATCCTCGCAGTAAGAGCGCAAAGCTTAGAGGTATGGAACGTATATAATCATAAAATATAAGAAAGGCGAATATAATGAGCAAACAGAGAACAGCAAAAACTGAATATCGCGTTTACTACGGCACCGACAGAAATGCTGCTCTTAAGCCTCAGTATATTCCCCAGCCCGAGCGTAAAAAGCAGACGAAGCAACCTAAAAGACAAAGTGCTTCTCAGGCTAAGGCGGCACGTAAGGCAGAGGTAGCACGTTGCATTGCTTTGGTTATGCTCGTAGTGTGTGTTTCGGCAATGGGCATTTTAGTTGTATCCCGTAATGCTGAAATTTACAGCAATAATATGCAAATCAGAACATTGGCAAATGAAAAAACAAATTTGGAAATTCAGCTGAACACCGCGGAAAAGGATGCGTCGGTGGGCAGTGAACTGAATGCCTATTTCGAAATTGCACAAAATGAACTTAATATGTGTTATCCTGAACAGAGTGATATAGTAACTGTTACGTGTCCTGCTACAGTGGATGCTGACGAAGGTACAAATGAAAGCGCAAGTGTAAATATTTACGATACTGTGCTGGATTGGGTTGGCTCTCTTGTAAGGAGGATTAAGAGTTGGGCGTAAAAGCAAACAGATATAAAAGCAGATTATTAATGGTGTGCCTTGCTATGATATTGGCGTTCTCTATCATAGTGGGCGCATTGTTTTACTGGCAAATAATTGCCGCTGACCGCCTGCAACGTAAGGCACTTGGCCAATGGAGCTCAAGCACAACAGTTGCGGCATCACGCGGGACTATTTACGATGCAACGGGCGAGGCACTTGCTATAAGCGGTGCATCAAAAACATTGAATTCAAAGCCTAAAGCGATAAGCAAATCAGGGTATTCGGCAGAAGCAATTACAACGATGCTTGTTCAGCTTCTTGGCGAAAAGTATTCCTACGAAACGCTGTTTAAGAAAATAAACTACAATAAAGACAATAAGATAAACGAGTACGTAGTTGCACGCCATTTAACTCAGGAGCAGATTGCGTATATTGAAGCTCTTAATATTGACGGGCTTTATTTGGTTGACGACGTTAAGAGATATTATCCCAAAGGTGCATCACTTGTTCAGGTGCTTGGCTCGGTTAACGGCGACGGCGTCGGCAGTGACGGGCTTGAGCTTAAGTACGATAAACAGCTTCGCGGATTAACTGGCAAGCTGATTTCATCAACAGACGTTTCAAACGGGCAAATTCCCGGAAGCGAGCAACGTTATATTGATGCTACAAACGGTGTTAATATCAATTTAACAGTTGATTATGCCATGCAGGCATTTGCTGAAAATATTATGCGTAATTGCCTTGAAACAAACAAGGCAAAGGCAGTAAGATGTATAGTTATGAATCCTAAAACCGGCGCTATTTTAGCAATGGTTAACCTGCCTGATTACGACCCGAACAGCGCAACAAGTGATGAAATCAAGGCGTATTCACGCAACAGCTGTATATTAGATACTTATGAGCCGGGCTCTACGTTTAAAATGTTTACAATGTCTGCCGCATTGGAGGCAAAGGCAGTAAACAGCGAAAGTACGTTCTTCTGCTCGGGATATCATATTGTTGACGGAGAAAAAATCAAGTGTTGGCGCACGGTTCCCCACGGAAGCCAAAGCTTGCAAGAGGTTTTATGTAATTCCTGCAACCCTGCATTTATGCAAATGGGTTTAAGCGTTGGACAAAAGACCTTGTATCAATATTTATATAATTTCGGCTTTAACACTACTACGGGGGTTGATTTTTCTGCCGACCAATCGGGAATAATTTTAGCTCCCAAGTACGTTAAAAATACTGATTTGGCACGAATTTCATTCGGCCAGTCAATTGCAGTTACGCCATTACAGCTTATTTCCGCGGCTTGTGCCGTTATTAACGGCGGAACACTTTATCAGCCGTATTTTGTTTCTTCAATGACCGATGATGACGGAAATGTTCTGATTAAAAACGAACCTATTGCGGTGCGTCAGGTTATATCACAGCAGACAAGTGATTTAATGCGTCAGTTACTGCAAGGAGTTGTAGATTTCGGCGGCGGCAAAAATGCTGCAGTTGAAGGCTACAGCGTTGGCGGAAAAACGGGAACTGCACAAAAGTATCGTGACGGTGTTGTGGTGCGCGACGTGCATATCGGCTCGTTCTTCGGCTTCGCGCCTGCAGATGACCCTAAAATTGCCGTGCTTGTTACAGTTGACGAAGCTCAGGTTTACAGCGATTATGGCTCTGTTACGGCGGCGCCCTATGCCGGTGAACTTATGAGCAAAATCTTACAGTATATGCAAATTAAGCCTTCTGCAAAAACAGAAAAGGAAACGGTTACCGTGCCGAATTTAGTCGGCTCTTCCTGCGAATATGCGGCAAGTGCATTGAAAAACAGCGGCTTGCTTATGGAAATTTCAGGAAGCGGAACGGTTAAATCACAAACACCTGCAGGGGGCAAAGTTGTGGAAAAATACAGTATTGTTAAGGTTAACGGTGATTCAGCCGTCGATAAGACAACATATTACGGAATGGAATAGGAAAATTTATGCTTGTTAAAGATATTGTAAAACAAGAAGCAGAGTTTCTGTTTGGGGCGGAAGAAACAGATATTTCATTTTTGACGATCGATTCACGCAAATGTCAAAAGGGTGCCTTGTATTTCGCTATTACGGGTACTCAGGTTGACGGGCACAGTTTTATCAAAAGTGCTTATGAAAACGGTGCTTCCGCAGCGGTTGTTGAACATAAGGTTGATTGTCCCATACCCCAGATAATTGTAAAAAATACTCGCAGTGCTATGGCTAAGGCGGCATCGGAATTCTTCGGGAATCCCGCACAAAAGCTTAAGCTTATAGGCGTTACAGGCACTAACGGTAAAACGAGCATTTCGTATATCGTTAAGGCATTGGCGCGGGCAAATAATATTTCCTGCGGCGTTATCGGCACAAGCGGTATGTACGTTGACGATAAAAAGCTGGACATAAAAATTTTAACAAGCACCACCCCCGACCCTATTGAACTGCACTACGCACTTAGTAAAATGGTGGAGCTGAAGGCAAAATGGGTTGTTATGGAGGTAACCGCTCACGCTCTTGACCTTTGTAAAATTGACGGTATGCTTTTTGAATGTGCAGGCTTTACCAATTTAACCCAAGACCATCTGGATTACTTTGGCACAATGGAAAAGTATGCTTCGGCAAAGGAAAAATTTTTCTTACCCGAATATTCCAAATGCGGAATAATGAATCTTGACGATGACTTCGGTAAGAGTTTATATGATAAAAAGCAAATTTCGTTTTATACGTACTCTATAAAAGATACGGCAGATTTTAAGGCGGAAAACATAAAACTATATCCTACAAAAAGCACCTTTGATTTGCTTTTTAAGGGTGAACGCTATGGAGTAGAAACAAAGACAACCGGACTGTTCAATATCAGTAACGTGCTTTGTGCAATAGGTATAGGCGTTTCATTAGGTCTTACGGTTACAGATTGCATAAAGGGCGTTGAAAGCTTCTTTTCTGTTCCGGGAAGATTTGAATCGGTTAATACTAACGGAAGAGATATTACCGTAATTGTTGATTATGCTCATACGCCCGACGGACTTAGAAACGTGCTTTCGGCAATAAATTCATACAAAAAAGGGAAGCTAATATGCGTGTTTGGCTGCGGCGGAAACAGAGATGCTACAAAGCGAAGCATAATGGGTCAAACTGCAGGCAAATTAAGCGATTATTGCGTTTTAACAAGTGATAATCCCCGCTTTGAAGAGCCTGAAAGTATTATTGACAGTATTGAAGAGGGCATAAAGCAAACGGATTGTGCCTATATTCGTAATGCCGATAGGGCGGAGGCGATTAGGCTTGCTCTTGAATATGCTGCATGCGGCGATATTATTGCCATTTGTGGCAAGGGCGACGAAGATTACCAAGAGATAAACGGTGAAAAACATCATTTTTCAGACAGAGAAACAGTAGAAAAATTAACTGCTCTTTAGGAGGGGCTTATATGACAGAATTCGGATATTCATATCTTTTATATCCTTTTTTAGCGGCGTTTGCTGTTTGCATTTTAACAGGACCTTTCATTATTAAAATGATGCAAAAGCTTCGCTTCGGTCAGCAGGTGCGTGACGATGGACCCGCATCTCATTTGAAAAAGCAAAACGTTCCAACTATGGGCGGTATAATGATAGTGCTTGCCATGGTAGTAACGGCAATTGTCTTTGGCTTTGAAGGAAATGCAATGTTTGCACTTTTTGCAACACTCGGATACGGGCTTATCGGCTTTTTAGACGATTACATTAAAATAGCTAAAAAACGTTCTTTAGGTTTAAAGGCGTATCAAAAAATAATCGGACAGTTCCTGCTTGCACTTATAGTTGCTCTGCACGCATACAACAATCCCGAAATAGGAAGCAGCGTTTTTATTCCGTTTTTAGGATACGTGGATTTCGGATTTTGGTATATTCCCTTTGCAATGTTCGTTATAATAGCTATTACCAACGGTGAAAATCTTGCTGACGGTCTTGACGGCTTGGTTTCAAGAATGACTCTCGTTGAAGGCTTAACTATAGGCTTTATAGCCGCAAACGTTGTGCTTGGCGTAAACGGAAATGCTGACGGTAATTCAAAAAGCCAAATTGCTATGTTATCAGTATCTATGGCGGGTGCCTGCCTCGGATTTTTAAGATTTAATTCTTATCCCGCACGTATTTTTATGGGTGATACAGGTTCTCTTGCTCTTGGCGGTTGCCTTGCAATCTGCGCTCTGTTTACACGTATGGCGATGCTTTTGCCTATTATGTGCGTTATGCTTGTGGCAACGTGTATTTCCGTTATTTTGCAGGTTGGCTCGTTTAAGTTGCGTCACGGCAAGCGTATTTTTAAAATGGCACCGTTGCATCATCACTATGAATTGCTGGGCTACCACGAAACAACCGTTACTTCAATGTACACAATTATAACAATTGTGTCGTGTGCATTAGCGCTCATATTTGCATTTGAGTTTAAATAAGGGGTTTTTATGAAGTTAAATAATGTTCTTGTTATAGGAATGGCTCGTAGCGGAATAGCCGCGGCACCGGTGCTGAAAGGTCTCGGTGCTAATGTTGTTTTAAATGACAGTAAGCCTGAAGAAAAGCTGGAAGGACTTGGAAATTTATCAAAAAGCGACTACTGTTTCCGTTTAGGTGTTTCGCCTGACGGACTTGTTGATGATGCAGACCTTATAGTTGTTTCGCCAAGCGTACCTCTTGACTTGCCTTACGCCAAAAAGGCTGAAGAACAGGGTAAGGAGGTTATTGCCGAAATTGAACTTGCATACAGACTTTGTGCAGGTACAACCGTTGCTATTACCGGTACAAACGGAAAAACCACAACAACCACCTTGGTTGGTGAGATTTTTAAAAATGCGAAAAAGGGAACGTATGTTGTAGGCAACATAGGTGAGCCGTATATTGCGCACTCCTTAGAAGCCACCAAAGATGATTTTATGGTAACTGAAATCAGCAGTTATCAGCTTGAAGGCATTAAAGAATTTAAAGCACATGCCGCGGCACTTTTAAATATAACCGAAGACCATATGATTCGCCATAAAACAATGGCAAATTATATCGAAGCTAAAAAGCGAGTATTTTTAAATCAAACGAAGGACGATTTTTCCGTACTTAACTACGATGATGAAACTGTAAGAGCGTTAGCCGATTGCGTTTCGGGTACACCTGTATTCTTCTCCCGTAAAACAGAGCTTGAAAAGGGCGTGTTCGTCCGTGACGGCAAAATTATCGCAAAGCTTTTTGATAAGGAAGAAATTGTTTGCGCTTCTAATGAGCTTGGCATAAAAGGACCTCACAATTTGGAAAATGCCCTTGCGGCAACGGCACTTACCATGCTTTGCCACGTTGATGCCGCAACTGTTGCGCAAACGCTTAAGAGCTTTAAGGGTGTAGAGCACCGTATTGAAACGGTATGCACCAAGGACGGAGTTACTTATATTAACGATTCTAAAGGAACTAACCCCGATTCAACCGTTAAGGCAATAGAAACTATGACAGCACCAACCGTTCTGATTTTAGGCGGATACGATAAGGACGGAAGTTTTGATTCTCTTTTTGAAGCCTTTACCGAATGCATCAAGCATACGGTTTTAATCGGTGTTACGGCTGAACGCTTAGAGGAAACTGCAAAAAAATACGGCTGGAAGAATTATACTGTTGTTAAAGGTGATTTTGAACAATGCGTGCTTGAAGCAAAAAAACAGGCACAAAACGGCTGGAACGTTTTGCTTTCGCCTGCCTGCGCAAGCTTCGATATGTTTAAGGATTTTGAACAGCGCGGAGAGGTATTCAAACAGATAGTAAATCAGTTTTAAGGAGTTTTTATGGCCAAGGTGAAAAAAACTGTACGCAAGGGTATATGCTTACCTTTGGTTGTCATTGTAATCACTCTTACCTGTATCGGATTGGTAATGGTTTTAAGTGCAACGTACAACAGCTCGCTTTTAAGCTCAAACGGGTCGTCATACATCAATGAAATACGAAATCAAGGTCTTGCCGCGATAGTAGGATTAGTCTTTATGTTTGCTATCGCGCATAAGGACTATCATGCCTTTGCTAAACCGACTTGGGTAATTGCGGGCTTTGTAATATGTATTCTTCTGCTTTGCTCCGTTTTTGCGTTTTCAGCTACGTACGATTCGCACCGATGGATACGAATTCCCGGTATAGGAATAACGATACAACCATCGGAGATTGCCAAGGTTGTTGCCATTGTTTATGCCGCGGGCTTTGTTTCAAGAAAAAAATGGTGGTACCGTTCCTTTAAGGATTGGGTAAGTCTGCTTGCGCCCGTTGCGGTGCTTTGCGTTTTAATTTTAGCAGAACCCGACCTATCCACAACAATGTGCCTTTTAGGCGCAATGGTTGTAGTTATGTTTGTTTCGGGAATGCAATGGAAATTTTTGCTTATTGGCATTGGCGGTATCCTTGCACTTATCCCGCTTATGATTGCTACCGTAGGTTATCAAAGCCGTCGATTTGATGCGTGGCTTCACGCTTGGGACGATCCTAAAAATGTGGGGTATCAGATTGTACAATCTCTTTACGCAATAGGCGACGGCGGACTTTTTGGTGTTGGTCTCGGCAACAGTAAACAAAAAATCACCCACCTTCCAATGAGCGATACCGACTATATTTTTTCAATTATTTGCGAAGAATTCGGCTTTGTAGGTGCCTTGCTCGTAATTGGGTTATATATAGGCTTTGCCTTCTTTGGAATAAAAATAGCTATGGAAGCAAGCGATAGCTTCGGCGCTTATCTTGCTGTAGGCATAACGTCGCTTATAGTTCTGCAGGCATTTATAAATATGGGCGTAGCAACAAATGTGCTTCCTTCAACGGGGTTGACGTTACCCTTTATTTCAAAAGGTGCGTCTTCGCTTGCTGTTATGCTGTGTGCAACGGGTTTGCTGCTAAGTGTATCAAATCATAAGGTGCGAACGAAGCATCTGCCGGAGGAATAAATAGGTAACCGCGCAAATAATAACCGCATATATTAAAGTACCAGATGAGTTAATATATGAGGTGTATATAAATGCGAAAAATAGTTATTTGCGGCGGTAACAGCTTATACGGCACAGCAAAAATTCATGGCTCAAAAAATTCACTGTTGCCCATACTTGCCGCAACGGTGCTAGCTAAAGACGAATGTGTAATTAAAAATTGTCCGCCTATCAGCGACGTGCTTATTATGCTGGATTTGCTTAAGGATATCGGCTGCGGCGTTGAATATAGACAAAATACGGCATATATCATGCCCCAATACGTACATAATCACCACGTTAATGAAGGACTTATGCGTCTGTTGCGGTCATCAATTTTTATATTGGGGCCGTTGCTCTCAAAATTAAATAAAGCCTCGTTAGGCTACCCCGGTGGCTGTGATATAGGTATGCGTCCTATTGATTTGCATCTTAAGGGCTTGCGCGATTTAGGCGTGCGTGTAACGGAGAATGACGGTCATATTGAATGTGAATGCAGTAAGCTCGTGGGCAGAGAGGTTTATCTTGATTATCCAAGCGTAGGCGCAACGGAAAACGTTATGATGGCGGCTGCGCTGGCAGATGGCGCAACGGTAATAGTAAATGCCGCAAAGGAGCCCGAAATAGTAGATTTGCAGGGCTTTATTAATGCTATGGGCGGTAGAGTTTCGGGTGCCGGCACGGGTAAAATTGTGGTTCACGGCGTCAAGGAACTCAGAGGGTGCGAATATACTGCGATGCCGGACAGAATAGTTACCGGAACGTTTTTGATTGCTACTGCCGCGGTAGGCGGTGAAGTGCTTATCGAAAACGCGTTCTGCGAGCATAATTCCGTGCTGTGCGGCAAATTAAAAGACGGCGGTTGCCATATAGAACAAAGCGGAACGGATATTATAATAAAGTCAAAAAACAGATTTAATGCATCACATATTATAGAAACTATGCCTTACCCCGGATTTCCTACGGATCTGCAGTCGCCTATGATGACGTTGCAGGCGTTGGCTAAGGGCACCTGCGTTTTAATAGAAAATGTATTTGAAAACAGATTTAAAAACGCTGCCGAGCTTAAAAAAATGGGGGCAGACATAACGATAAAGGACAGAATGGCTGTTATTCGCGGCGTTGAACGCTTGCAGGGTACAACCGTTGATGCCCATGATTTGCGTGCAGGTGCGGCACTTGTGATAGCAGGGCTTGCCGCTGACGGAATTACAGTTGTAAACGATAACGGATATATATGCCGCGGTTATTTTGAATTTGAAAAACAACTAAAAGGCTTAGGCGGAGAAATAGTTGTTCTGGAGGAATAGAATGAGCAAAAATAAAAGAGAGGACAATTACGGACCGAGCCCTGTGCTTATGTGGATATTTGTAATAATTCTGCTTGCGGTTCTCTTTTTACTTATAAACAGTTCCCTTTTTAATGTTACGGAGATTTCTGTTGAGGGAAATAAGAGGTTTACCGGGCAGGAAATAATTACTGCAAGCGGCATAACCACGGATATAAACATAATTCATATTGATGAGGTAGAGGTAAAGCAAAAAATAGAGCAAAACGCCTTTATTCAAGTGGAAGACATTGTGCGCGTTTTTCCGACAAAAATAGTTATAAAGGTTTCTGAGCGTACGCCCGCGGCACAAATTGCAGTTGCTAACGGTGATTTTTACGTTATAGATGCGAAAGGTATTGCTCTGGGGCTTAACCGAGCGCAAGACAGCAGTCTGCCCACCATATATGAAATGGATATCGTACAGCCTGAATACGGCAAAAACATTATCAGCTCGCCAAAGGAGAAGATTGATAATTTGCTTTATATTTTGAATGCTGTTGAAAAGTATTCGCTTGAAGGAAAAATAACGGGGATTAATTTAAAAAATCCCCAAGAAATTGCTTTGACGTACGAAGGTAAATATACAATACAAATGTTTGACGGTTACGGTGCCGAACAAAAGCTGAAGCATATAGAGGTGATTGTTGAAAGCGTAAAGGACGAGCTCGAAAAAGGAAAGGTTCTGTACTTAAACAGCGAGGGCGGTCACTACATAAAGTAATTTTATATTTAAAAACTGTATAGAGCTTAATGTTTAATTGGCTTGAGTACAGTTTTTCTTAAAATAAAACCGCTTAATATTATAACTTTGGCAAAAAAATCTTAAAAAACACCGAAAAACACAGAATTTTAATAAAAAAACAAATAAATTAGACAAAAAATGCGAAAATTTTAAAAAAACACTTTAACTTTTTTTAGTTTTCTGTTATTATATATAAGAGATATTTTATATCCCAATTTGGAGGGCTAACCTAATGAGGCAAATTTCAGCCATTATTGAAATTGGCACCAGCAAGGTTGTTTCTATAATAAGCGAAGCCGGCCAATATGATGAAGCACATATTCTAGGCAACGCTGTTGTTCCGTATGCCGGATATAAAGGCCGTAAAATGTTGGACAAGCGCGGGCTGTCTAAAGCGGTAGTCGATGCACTGCGCGGTGCAGAAAAAATGGCAGGCAAAAAATGCAAGCAAATTCACGTAGGTGTTCCTGCTGACTTTGTAAAGGTTGTTTGCTACAAGGCAGAGCTTGTGTTTCCCGAGCATAAAACTATTACTCAAGCAGATGTTACTAAGCTTTATGGGCAGGGTAGAAGCAAAATTGAGGTTCCAAAGGAATATACTTTAATTCATAGATGTCCCGTGTCTTTTATGCTTGACGATGCAAGGCGCACCATGGAGCCTATAGGCCGTAAGGCCAGCAAGCTGACCGCGGTAATCTCTTACGTGTTTGGCGATAAGTGGTTTATACAGGGTATTACAAACGTTTTAAACCATAACGGCTATTCACCCAGCACGTTTATAGCATCATCTTATGCCTCTGCAATGCGTTTTCTTCCCCAGGAAAAGCGTGATAGCGGAGCGATTTTGCTTGACATCGGAAGCTTATCTACCTGCGTAGCGGTAACCCGTGGCGACGGTATTATCTTCCATAAAACTCTTCCCTTTGGAGGAAGCAGTATTTCAAATGATATTTCAAAGGTACTAAACGTAAAAACCTCAATAGCTGAGGAATTAAAAAAGCGCGCTATTTTCGGGTTGTCCTTAAGTGAAAGTGACAACTATGAAATTTGTGATAAGGAAACGTATAAATTCAAAAGGTTTTCTGCTTGTCAGGTACAGCAGGTAATCGAGGCACGGGTGCTGGAGATGCTGAAAATCATAACTCTTGCGCTTGATAAAAGCGGCTGCAGTCTGCCCAAATATATGCCTTTATACGTTACCGGCGGTACGGCTTCAATGCGCGGCTTGCGTGAGTTTATTCAGCATAATATTGATAGAAGCACTACCATTGTTCAACCGCAATCAACCTGCTTTAATCAGCCAAGCTATTCTGCGGCACTTGCCGTTATGGATTTAGCACTTGATGCTGAAGCAGTAGATGAACCGAATTTCTTTGAAAATTTAAAAAATAAATTAGGTTTTTAAGCTCTTGAAAGGAGAATTTATTATGGAAATTGATTTAGATATGGGGTTTGCACAACTTAAGGTTGTAGGCGTAGGCGGCGCCGGCGATAATGCTGTTGACAGAATGATTTCTGCAGGTCTTACCGGTGTTGAGTATATTGCAATCAATACAGACCGTCAGGCTCTTCAGCGTTCAAAGGCGACAAAAAAATTGCAGATCGGTGAAAAGATTACAAAGGGTTTAGGCGCAGGCGCAAATCCTGAAATCGGTAAAAAAGCGGCAGAAGAAAGCCGTGACGATATTATGGATCAGCTCCGCGGTGCCGATATGGTATTCGTTACAGCAGGTATGGGTGGCGGCACAGGTACTGGTGCGGCACCTATCGTTGCTGAAGTAGCAAAGGAAATGGGTATTCTTACTGTTGGTGTTGTTACGTATCCCTTTATGTTTGAGGGCAGACAGAGAGCCACAAAGGCAGACAAGGGTATTTCCGAGCTGAAGGATGAAGTGGATTCATTAATCGTTATACCTAACGATAAGCTTTTGCAGGTAGTAGGCAAGGGCGCATCTATGACAGAGGCATTCCGTCAGGCTGACGAAGTTCTCCGCCAAGGTGTTGCAGGTATTTCCGAACTTATTACCCGTTCCAACACCATTAACCTTGACTTTGCTGACGTTCGTACAATTATGAAGGACAAGGGTATTGCACATATGGGCATCGGCGTAGGCACAGGCGAAAACCGTGCTATTGATGCTGCTAAGCATGCAATTTCTTCACCCCTTCTTGATACAACAATCTCAGGCGCAACAGGTGTGCTTCTCAGTATTATGGGTGACGCAAGTCTTTCCCTTAACGAAATTAACGAAGCCGCTTACCTTGTACACGAAGCAGTATCTCCCGATGCAAATATTATCTTCGGTGCAGGTATTGACGAAAGCCTTGATGATGAGGTTCGCATCACTATTATTGCTACAGGCTTTGAAAAGGGCGAAAAGCGTGTACACAAGCCTCAGCGTATGGTAGAGACAGAAAGCGAAGATGCTGATGAAGACGGTCTTGTTATGACTGATTTCTCTTCAAGAAGCACAGATACATTCTCTTCCAGAAAAGCAGCTTCTCAAATGGAAGTTGAGGAAGTTGATGATGACGAAATTTTTATGCCTCGCAGAGAAGAGCGCCGTCGTCAGCAAGAAGCTCGTGAGGAAGAAGAAGCACCTGCAAAACGCGGCGGATTCTTCTCATCCTTTAAGGACGAGCCTGAAGAAGATGAGTATGACGATATTGACTTTGATATGCCTGCTATAACAAGAAGATATCGCAGAGACTAATAAACGCAAGGCGTTTGTTAATCGAGTGTTCAATACTTTTAGAACGTAAAAAGTTTAAAATACCCGTCTAAGCTTACGTTTAACGGGTATTTTTTAATTTTTATGTTTTTTATAAGGCAATATACTGTTTTTGCAGAGGTTAAGAAGGGTATTGACTTTGATTACCGGTTATTATACAATATTAACAGATGCTATAAAAGGAGAACGAAAATGAAACGTATTGCAACTTTATTGCTTGCTATAGCACTTGTGTTTGGTGCTTTTTCCGCAAATTTAAACGTGTGTGCTGAAACAGAGCCGTATAATTACTTTGATATGGAAGCTATTTCTCCCCGTCCCGTTGCTCCGTGCAAGGGTACTCGGGTTTTCAGAACGAAGGTTGAAGGTGAAAGCGCTTACTCTGTAACGGGCATCAATTTTAGATATAACTCTCTCGGCTTTGATATTCTACCTGCAGTTAAGCAGGCACTTGGAACTAAAGATTACGCCAGAATTACCGTCTCTTTTGAGATAAAGGCTGATTGGACAGATGAATTTGCAGGTCATACGGCTACCTGCAAACCGATTTTAAGATGTATGGGACCCAGAGGCACCGTGTACAACGCGTCTATCTGGAACGAAGAGTATAAAAATGCTCTTGTAGGCAGCACTCCTATTTTTGCAGATACGGACGGAAAGAATATTATCGGGTCTGCTTCAAAAAAACGCGTTCTTCTCAGTGATAGTGTTTGGGTAACCTTCTCTACCGATATGCTTGTTGACAGGCAGCAGGTTTATTGCTCTATGACGCCCGATTGGACCTTCTGCTTTGATGAAATGAACGGCGCTCATCAGCCTACGGAAAAGGAAACGGATTCCATTGGTCAGCTTAAAATTTTCGATAGCGTTACCGTTAAAAACGTTTCCGTTTGCCTTTCAGTAAATCAGTCAACACCAACACCCAAGCCTACTGCAGTGCCTACTGTAAAGCCTACCGCAAAGATTACACCTGCTGCAGAAGCACCTACTCAGGCACCTGATAACAACCCCTTGAAAGATGATTCCGATAACTCGATTATACTTTTTACCGTTATTGGTACGGTTATCGGTGCGATTGTCGGCGCTTCAGTATCTGTTATAGCTGTTATGAATAAAAAGAAAAAACAAAAGGAAACAGATAACAGCTCAAATGATGTATTTTCCGAATAGCGAAAGCTCTTTGATAAAAGGTTTTTAAAAGAATAAAAGTATCCTGCTGCGAGGTGCCGTATAAGGAAGCCTCGCAGCTTTACTTGCTAAAGGCGAAAGATACTGCTTCTTTATTATAATATGCTTTTGCATTTTTGAAAAAATAAAGAAAAATAAGTTGACTAATAAAAAAAACAGTTGTATAATACATTCGTTGATTTGAAAAAGTCACTTTGCCGGAGTGGCGGAATAGGCAGACGCCCGGGACTTAAAATCCCGTGGGTAGTAATACCCGTACCGGTTCGACCCCGGTCTTCGGCACCAAGAAAAAGGATTTCACGTTTGTGGAGTCCTTTTTTGTTTATCTTAATTATTGCACTATAAATAATATAGCTTTCGTGTAGCTTGATAAAACGTATATTTAAGTAACTTAGGCAATTCGCTATTGAAAATTTTTGTAAAATTATATATAATAGTATATAGCGTACAAAACTATGAAAAATACAAAAATCTTACGAACAGAAATTACGGAGGAAGATACGGTGGATAGCAAAAAAATAAATTTTGATGAATTGAAAAATAAAATCATCGAGTCTACTGAATATGAAAACAAAATTAAAGTACCTCTGCCCAAGTGCACAGAGGAACAAAAATACGTTTTTATAAGCTATGCGCACAAGGATTATAAAAACGTTAGCTGTGATTTGCTGGAACTGTATAAAAACGGCGTTAGGTTTTGGTACGATAAGGACTTGGTTCCCGGTGAAAAATGGGACGAAAAGGTAAAAGAACGAATTGTTGATGACCGTTGCGGCGGCGTTATTTTCTATATGAGTGAAAATCTTTTCTTAAGTAGGGCGGTTTATAAAGAAATAGCTGTTGTTTTGGGTAAAAAGACGCAGTCGAATAAGGGGGCTTCGGGCAAACCGTTCTTTGCGGTTAATATCAGCGATACTACCCCCGAAAGAATTCGTACGCGCATTTTGCGCCAGTATGATGATGACGTTTTGGAGAGCTTTGAATATCTTGCGCCTACCAGAGAAGCATTCCCTGATGAATCCATATGTATCGTTAAGGGTACGGATCCTGCAAGCAATAAGCATCTGCCTATGCTGATGAAGGCTATAAGCGACAGATTCGGTGTAATTAACAATGCCGGCTCAAGCGACGAGTTCTCCGACGGTTTATATCTTGGTAGTTTTGATGATACCGGTATGCGTGACGGTCACGGTGAAATGACCTATAAGGACGGCGGTAAATATATAGGCGAATGGAAAAATAATAGGCGTAACGGCATCGGAAGAATGATTTATCCTGCAGGCGACGAATATCAGGGTGAATGGGTTAACGGTAAAAGATGCGGTACAGGCACCTTCAAGGATGTTGACGGTAATACTCTTGAAGGCACTTGGGTTGATGATAAACAGCACGGAAGCTTTGTCTTTACTTATGCCGACGGCAGAGAAAGAACTGAGGAATGGGAAAACGGTGTATGCGTTTTCGGCACGGGTTTTTTAGAATTTTCAAACGGAAATATTTATGAAGGCGAGCTTAAATACGGCAAATGCAACGGTTTAGGCAAAATGATTTATTATAATCAAGATAAATACGAAGGATATTGGCTTGATGGCGTGCGTAATGGCAACGGTACGATGAGCTATGCTGACGGTGCTGTTTACAAGGGTGAGTTTAAGGCTGATATGCGTAGTGGCTACGGCGTTCTGAAGTTTGTTAACGGTGACGTTTACGAAGGAGAATGGGATAGTAACGCATATGAAGGAACGGGTAAGTTTACTTTTCATCAGGGCGACGTTTACGTAGGCGAATATAAAGACGGATACCGTAACGGCAAGGGTGTAACTACATTTGCTGACGGTAAGGTTTATGAAGGCGAATATAAAAACGATCATTGCAACGGATTCGGTACGTTAAGCTTTACAAGCGGTGCTTCTTACGTTGGATATTGGGAAGCAGGCGTTTATTGCGGAGAGGGTAAGGCTACCTTTGCCGACGGCTCTTCGTTAACGGGAACATGGAAAAACGGCAAAAAGCACGGTGTGTGTATTTATACGTATATAAGCGGAAGAAGTCGTCAAGAAACTTGGGAGAACGGAACCTGTGTTTCGGGTAAGGGCTTTGAAGAATATTCAAACGGCAACTTGTACGAGGGCGAATTTGCTCTTGGTAAGCGTAACGGTTACGGTAAGATGTCGTACGCTAACGGAAATAAATATGACGGTCAATGGAAGGACGGCCTTTTTGACGGTGTAGGCAAATTTATTTTTAAAGACGGCAGATTCTATGAGGGCGAATTTGCCAAGGATAAATATAACGGTAAAGGTAAATTTGTCTGGACTGATAACAGCTCCTACCAAGGCACTTGGGTAGAGGATAAGAAGCACGGTGAGTGCATTTATACGTATCCAAGCGGAAGAAGCCGCCAAGAAAATTGGGAGAACGGCACGTGCGTTTCGGGCAAGGGCTTTGAAGAGTATTCAAACGGTAACTTGTACGAAGGCGAATTTGCTCTTGGTAAGCGTGAGGGTCATGGCAAGATGCTCTATGCCACCGGAAACGCTTACGAGGGTCAATGGAAAAACGGCTTATTTGATGGCTTTGGCAAATACTCGTTCCAAGACGGCAGATTCTACGAGGGCGAATTTGCAAGGGATAAATATAACGGTAAGGGCAAATTTGTCTGGACTGATAACAGCTCCTACGAAGGAATTTGGGTAGAGGATAAAAAGCACGGTGAGTGCATTTATACGTACCCAAGTGGAAGAAGCCGCCAAGAAGTTTGGGAGAACGGTACGTGCGTTTCGGGCAAGGGATTTGAAGAATATTCAAACGGCAACTTGTACGAAGGTGAATTTGTTCTTGGTAAGCGAGAAGGCTACGGCAAAATGACTTATGCTAACGGCAGAGCCTATGAAGGAAGTTGGAAGGACGGCTTGTTTGAAGGCTACGGCAAATATTTCTTTCAAGACGGCAGATATTACGAAGGCGAGTTTGCCAAGGATAAATATAACGGTCGAGGCAAGTTTGTTTGGACGGATAACAGCTCCTACCAAGGCACTTGGATAGACGACAAAAAGCACGGAGAGTGTATTTATACATACCCAAGCGGAAGAAGCCGCCAAGAAGCTTGGGAGAACGGCATTTGTGTTTCAGGTAAGGGCTTTGAAGAATATTCAAGCGGCAACTTGTATGATGGCGAATTTGCTCTTGGAAAGCGCGAGGGTCAGGGTAAGATGCTCTATTCCAACGGAAATACCTACGAGGGCCAATGGAAAAACGGCTTGTTTGAGGGCGTAGGTAAATTCTTATTCCAGGACGGCAGATATTACGAAGGCGAATTTGCACTGGATAAATATCACGGTCAGGGTAGATTCGTTTGGACCGATAACAGCTCCTATCAAGGCACCTGGGCAAACGATAAAAAGCACGGAGAGTGTATTTATACGTACCCAAGCGGCAGGACTCGACAAGAAATTTGGGAGAACGGTATTTGCATTTCCGGTAAAGGCTTTGAGGAATATTCAAGCGGAAATCTGTACGAAGGTGAGCTGAAAAACAACAAGCGTAATGGCTACGGTAAAATGGTTTACGTCAGCGGAAACGCATATGAAGGACAATGGAAGGACAACCTTTTCTGCGGCCGTGGTAAATACTTGTTTAAGGACGGAAGAACTTATACGGGCGAATTTGCAAACGATAAGTTCAACGGTAAAGGTATATTTACTTGGAAGAATGGTGACGTTTACGAAGGTGAATTTGTTAACGATAAAATAAACGGCTTTGGCGTTATGAATTATCATGATGGTCGTAAATATGAAGGTCAATGGGCTGACGGCAGCTATAATGGCGAAGGTGTGCTTACTGACAATGATGAAAGCATCAGGCGCGGTCATTGGGAAAACGGTAAGCAGATTTCGGGCACGCTGGCATTTAAAAACAGATTCGGTCAGCTTGTTGAAAGTGAAATAGAGGACGAAAGACAAAAAAGCGGTAAAAACCTCGAAAAAATGGGTATTCAAGGCTACTTGTTATATCGGTCAGAGGGAAGCACAAAAATGAATGTTAAGCTTTCCGACGGAAGAATAGCTGACGTTAAGCTTTCTATGACTACCAGAACAAGTGGCACGATTAAATATCCCAACGGCGATGTTTATGAAGGCGCTCTGTATTTCTATGAGCCCGGCGGATTTGGCACAATGTATTATTCTACGGGCGAAAAGTACGAGGGTAAATGGAAGGACGGAGATCCCTGCGGATATGGTAAATTCACCTTTGATAATGGTGATAAGTATGAGGGTAAGTGGGTTACTCATTACATTTTAAGAGAAGGCTACACTTATAAGGGAATGAGCTTCGGATTGTGCCGCAATGGCTTTGGTATATTAAAAAATTCTGACGGTACTGTAGAAAAGGGCGTTTGGCGTGACGATAAGCTGATAAAAGAAATTAAAACGCTTTCTTAATAGCAAAAAAAGCTACTCGGTTAATTTTATCGGGTAGCTTTTGTTTACAAAAAATTAATTAAAAAAGAGTTAAAAGTCTTGCAATTCAACTTTTAATGTTGTATCATATTATAAGGTATTATTTCTCGAAAAAATACAACATTGTTTCTGAAAAAAAGGAGAAAGAAAAATGAAGTTTTCTAAGAATTTTATTATGGCATCACAAGGGGAAATTCAGCCCCTGTGGATTGAGACAGAAGAAGATATCGCAAAGGCTGATATAAAATGGTCCGTTGAAGGAGATGCTGTTGCACTTCAAAGCTTTGCAGGCGACGGTCAGTGGGATATTAACCACGGCGTTCTCGTTATTTTTAACAAAGAAGGTAACGCAACAGTTACTGCCGAATATAACGGACAAGTGTTTACTTGCCAGGCTGTAACAACCGCAAAGTGCACGCTTAAGGACGGAGATGCCATCCATTTTTATATTGGCGATATGCACGATCATACCACAAACATTCACTATGCTGATCAGTTTGCGGTGCGCGAAGGAGAAGGCCCTGAAGAATACGTTGATTTTATTCAGCAGGAAAATAAAATTGATTTCTCCGTTATATCAGATCACGGCGGTATTTTAAATAACAAAGATTTCTTCAGGGGATTTGTGGCTAATGAAAAAGCTGATTATGGCGATGCAATTATTTTCCCCGGTTCTGAATCTGAGATCACATTAAGAGAACTTGATAGATTTGGTCACGTACATAAAAATTCAGGTGAACTTGTAGTAATAAATGCTGCAAACTATATTAACGGTAGTGTTTGGCAACAGTTTATTGACGCGTTTGAATCAAGCCCCGAACCTATCGGCGTATATGCACATCCACAGGTTATGGGATCGCCCTTTTCACGTATGCCAGGCATCTGGAACTTTAAGTATGCTGAAAACAATACGCCTGAAATGCTTAGAATTATGCGCGGAATTGAAATCGGCAACGGTGGCGACAGATCCGAAAATCTTTTGCACGAATATTGCTATTCCTGCGCTCTTGATAACGGCTTCAGAGTAAGTACAACCTGCGGCAGTGACGCTCACGGTCAACAAGGTTGGGGATACAGCATTATGCCCGGCAAAACGATAATAATGGCACCTAAAAAGACCAGAGGATACTTTATTGATGCCTTTAGAAACAATCGTTTTTATGCTTGCGAAAGCGGAAATATAAAGCTTAAATACTATGTAAACGGCAATCTTGCACCTTGTGATTTGCCCGAAGCAACAAATTACGTTTTCAAGGTAGAGATTGATTATTTTAATGAAGATCCAACTACAGTGCCCGTTAAATGTCAGGTTATTTCTGATGGCGGAAATATTATTGAAACTATAGAAAACGTTGATTTCTCTGATTTCACATTTATGGTTCGCTCAAAAACTGCAAGATATTTCTTCTTGCGCTTCTTTGATAGCCAAGGCAGAAAAACATGGTCACCTCCCGTTTGGACAGGAAGAGAATTTGATAAGGCGAAAAAGCTTGATCTTACACCTATTGATTCAACTGGTTTTACTGCCTTTGATGAGGTTGGCAAAACTGATGCATCTGTTGCAATCAATAATGATGCGCATGATTCTTGGTTCAGTACTCAGAGTACAGCATCTGTTGTTATTGATATGAAGTGCGAACAGGAAATTTCAGCTGTCGGTCACTTCCCACACCACATAAACCGTGCGGAAGAAAAGGGACCCCATTGGAAGCCTAGTATTGAACTTTGTATGCTTCCGTCTCAATTTGAAGTATTAACAAGTCTTGACGGCGTTGAATATACGTTGCAGTATAAAGGCACGGTTCAAACCTTCGGAGGAGAAAATATTATTGACTTTGATACAACAAAAGCAAGATACGTTAAATTTAACGTGCTTTCTAACGTTGGTACGGAGTCAGGTCGTAAAAACTATTATAACAAGATAGTAGCTATCGGTAATTTGACAATCTTTAAATAAATTAAGTTTTAAACAGGAGAAATATTTATGGAAAAAATGATGTGGGGCTTTGAAATCGGTTTAACTGCCAGCGGCGCAGTTCCCCTTCATAAACAAAGAGATTTTGAACTTGGAACTTGGGATTATAATCTGCCTGACACTATTATGTTTGACCAAGAGGTGTGGGACAGAGTTCTCGAAAAGGCAAGCAAGGCAGGTCTTAATGCCCTTTTGCTTGAGGTAGGCGATGCTATTCAATACGAAAGCCATCCCGAAATATGCTTAAAGGACGCCTGGAGTAAGGAAAAAGTACGTCAGGAAGTTAAGCACTGCCGTGATTTAGGTATAGAGCTTATACCCGCCGTTAATTTTTCAACGGGACATAGCTATTGGATGAAAGAGTGGCGTGCCATGACCTCTTCGCCTGCATACTATAAGTTTGCTGAAGATATTATCAAAGAGCTTTATGAGCTCTTCGAACATCCGAGATACATTCATATTGCTATGGATGAAGAAGGCGAGCAACATATGACTGAAGCAGACCTTGTTATTTTCCGCAGAAGAGATTTACTTTGGCACGATATGAAATTCTTGATTAAAACGGTAACCGATACCGGCGCAAAGGCTATGATCTGGCACGACAAGATTTTTGACGATCCCGATGAATTTGTACGCCATATCAGCCCTGATGACGTTATTATTATGCCGTGGTATTATCTTTCTTACGAAAGAGAGTTCTTTACAAAGCCGATTAAGAGTGATGAACAGCCCCATTGGTTTAACAATTTCGTAGATGAGCTTGAAAGAGACGGACTTACTTATTTAGAAGAGCGTCCTTTGGAAAAAGAGAAGCTCAATAAGTTTATAAGCGTATTGGTTCCTTTTATGAAAAAGGGTTACAAGTATATGCCAACGGCTTCTCACAGCAATTATTCTATGGAGAATCATAAGCAGACTCTTAAATTCTTTAAGAATAATGCGCCTGATGAAGCTTCGTTGCCCGGCTTCTTTACAGCCGAGTGGGTGTTCCCTGATAAAGCAGGCTTAAAGGAGCTTGAACTCGGTATTGATTTGCTTGTTGAAGCAAGAAAAATTTATTACGGTGAATAAAGAAACAATACTTATTTTAAAACAGGAAGCAGCTTTCTATGTTGCTTCTTGTTGTTTTTTAGAAAACTAACCTCAAAAATCTCAAAATAAAATGTGTGTTATAAATTATGTTTATCTGTCTTTTGAGTCTTGACAGTCACTGCACAGAAATGATACAATAGCCTCAAATATAGGCGTCTGCTTCTATAGATTTATTTAAAAACGAATTTTACGGAGGTTATTTATGCAAAAAATTTGGGGACTTATGCTTGGTATAAGCCCAAATATGTGGGTACCACTTCATACAAAAAAAGATTTTGAACTTGGCACTTGGGGCGAAAAGCTCTCGGATACTATCAGCTTTGATTGGGAGGTTTTTCAACGTGTAATTGAAAAAGCTTCAAGGCAGGATATAAATACCATTTTGTTTGACGTGGGTGACGGCGTTAAATTTGACAGCCATCCCGAAATCGCAATAAGTGATTCGTTAACAAGAAAAGACGTTAAAGAGCTTCTTTCCCGTTGTCGAGCTTTAGGCTTAAACGTTATTCCAAAACTCAATTTCTCAACCGGTCACGGCTATTGGATGAAGCATTGGCGCGCTATGACTTCTTCGTCTGCGTACTATAAATTTGCCCAAGAAATTCTTACAGAGCTGTATGAGATATTTGAACAGCCTGAGTATATTCATATCGGTATGGACGAGGAAGAAGCAAAAAATATGCAAGAAACGGATCTCGTTATTTACAGAATACGCGATTTGCTTTGGCACGATTTGAAATTCTTACTTAAGACCGTTAAGGATTTGGGCGCTATGCCTGTTATTTGGCATGACCCGATATTTGTTGACGAAAAAGAATTTATGCGTCACGTTTTACCTGATGACGTTATTATTATGCCGTGGAGATATATTTCTCTTAAAGAGAAGTATTATACAAAACCTACCCGTGGTGAAGATAAACCCCATTGGTTTAACGATTTTGTTGATCAGCTGGAAGCTCAGGGACTTACGTATCTTGAAGAGTTGCCTATTGAAAAGGAAATCAACAGAAAGTTTAACGAAATTTTAGTTCCAATAATGAGCAAGGGCTACAAGCTGCTTCCTTGCGGCTCCTTCTGCAACTATTCGGAAATCAATCATATACAGCTTATTGAGTATTTTGAGGAAAATTCCTCTAACGGCAACGCTCCCATAGGTTATTTCACAGCGCCATGGGTAAATGCTGACAAGGCAGGATTATCGGAGCTTGAACACGGCATTGATTTGCTTATGGAAGCAAAGGATTTTTATTACGGCAAGTAATATATTTCAAATAAAATCAAATATAATTTTTAAGGCAAGGCGCTTCTTTTGTTCTTTGCCTTTTTTTGTTAACAAAAAGCACAGAAAATGTAAAAAAATTTGATATATATTGACAAAAGAATTATTAGTAGTACAATATTATTTGTTTCAAAGGAGGAATAAAAATGTACGAAACTTTTAGTGCTACATTGTCTGTAATGCTTATATTATTGTTATGCATTATAATAGGTTATATCTTAAATAAAAAGAAATTAGTGCCTGAAAATACTGCAACGGTGCTTTCAAAGCTGGAAACGAATGTTTTATGTCCGGCACTTTCTATTTCTTCTTTTATGACTTATTGTACGGTGGAATCAATAACAAGCCAATACGTTTATATTTTATACTGTATTGCAGGTACAGCAATTTTAATGCCTCTGGCAATTTGGCTTGCAAGATATTTTTCTAAAGATAAATATACTCAAAACGTATATAAATACGGCTTGGTTTTTGCAAATAACGGATTCGTAGGCGCATTTATTATTCCGTTGCTTTTAGGTGGAGATGCTACGCTCTATTCCTATTTGTTATATACCTTGCCTGCAAGTATAGTAATCAATACTTGGGGTGTTTATATTCTTACTCCCAAGACAGAAAAAAAGGTAAACGTGTTAAAATCGTTGCTTAACCCTATGTTTATTGCTGTGCTGATAGGCGCCGTGCTCGGTCTTACCGGCGCAAAGGCATATATACCCGAATTCGTTACAACCACCTTAAGCAAGTGTGCTGACTGTATGGCTCCTCTTGCTATGATTTTAACCGGATTCGTTATAGGTAATTATGACCTTAAGAAAATGGTAACGAACGTTAGGGTGTACGTGCTTGCTCTTTTGAGATTGATTATAATGCCTGCATTGCTTATTATTATTTTCAGGCTTGTGGGTGGCGATGTTTTAGTGCTTAAGTTTACTGCCGTTGCGTTTGGCGCGGCAATAGGACTTAATACGGTTGTATTTCCTGCGTCCTTTGGCGGTGATACTGCGCCGGGCGCGTCAATGGCACTTATTTCGCACACGCTTTGTGTGATGTCCATACCGATTTTATTTGTCTTTTGTGATTGGATTTGCACAGTTTTATAGTTTTTATTTCCGCTACATGCAATATAGTAAGTTTTTTATAAAAAAGCCTCAAATACGTTATATTTTTAACTTTGTGTATTGCAAATTAAAAAGATATTTGTTAAAATAAACGTATATTACGAAAATATGCATTTTGAGCATAGCTTTATAAAATAAGGGAGAAGTAAAATGTACGAGAATAATTTAACCGATATTTGCAGAATTGGTATTGTAAAGCGTTCGGGGGAGGACCTCTTTTGCCTTAGTAAAAAAATAACATTACATCAAAAACCCGTTTTTGCAAGTATAAAACTTGATGCAATCGGAGTTTGCGGCATCTTCGTAAACGGTGAATTTTTGGAAGCCTCAACAGGCAGATTTTGTCAAAGAATAACCTACAGCGAATTCACCTCTTTGCTTAAAGAAGGTGAGAATGAAATTGCGTTAAAAATAGGCGGACACTACTATCAGCGGGTGGGCGTAGCTATTGCGCAGGACCGTGGTGCAATGATTTCCAGTGCTGCGGCGGAAATTATAATCGAAACCGAGCAAGGAATAACACGCGTTGTTACCGATGAAAGCTGGGAATGCTCGTCTGATGACGGTCAAACAAAACCCCAAAACTTCTGTGAGATTTCAACTGCAGAGTATAACAGATATTGGGTTGCCGCTAACCTTTGGCGCGAGCATAAACCCGTTGATGCTCCTGAAGCAATAAAGGCTTTTGCAGGTCAGGAATATACTGATTACTTAAAAAACAGCTATCAGAAATATGTTTATCCCAAGAAAGTATTGAAAACAAATATGCGTCGCTTGGAAAACAATATGCTCAACAGCGAAAAACCTGTGCTTGATGCTATTTGTGATTACAGCGAAGAATATTTGCCCTTTGCCGTATTTGATTTTGGCAGGCTTCACGTTGGCTATGTAGAACTTGAATATGAAGCTTCTGCTGACGGCGTAATCAAGATGGATTTTGATTATTCGGAAAACGTAGATGACGTGGGAGATACCCCTCGTTATCAGTGGCACCAAGATAACCTTGCCATAACCGAAAAAATACAAAAGGGACGTCATACCTTAAAATTAACTCGCCGCAGAGCCTTCCATTTTATGAGAATAAAGGTAAAAACGGCAGAGTCTTCTATAAAAATCATTTCTCTCAGATTGCTTAACGATTTAAAAGCGCCTACTCAGCTTGGCTGGTTTAACTGTTCTGAGGCACTTTTAAATAAAATGTGGGAGGTAGGTAAATACACTCTCTACGTTAATATGCATCAGGAATATGAATCCTGCCCAAGAAATGAAATGAAGTTTTTCTCGGGTGATGGCGTTATTGATGCCTTGACGGATTACTATACTTTTGGTGACGGCACACTGGTTGATGCGTCTCTTTCACTTGATGATCAGCATGATAATATGGGTATTGTGTATAACAGAAACTCTCGTAATTTAGGGCTTTGGGATTATCCTGCTTGGAGAATCATAACGGTTTATAACCATTATAAATTCTACAAGGATATAGATCTTGTTAAGCGTTATTTTGATGAGCTTTGCGGGTGCCTTATCTGGATGATTGATAAAATGAACAAGAGAAATCTTATTTATCAGTATCCGATTTTTGGCGGTAACAACTATTTTACAAGCGGCTCTGTTGAATATAACTGTTCCTGTGACCGTTTGGGAGAAAAGCCGTTGCTTAACGCCCTTTTATATCAAAGTCTTAAGACTATGAGTGAAATGGGTGAGCTTGTAGGTGATAGCCGCGCTGAAGAGTGGCTTGAGCTTTCAAAAAAGGTTAAGGAAGCCATAGATACGTATCTTTGGTCAGAAGAAAAGGGAGCATATTTAGATGCTTATGACAGAAGCTATATTCCCGGCGACGGAAACGCCTTAATGCTTTTGTTCCAGATTCCAGATAAAGACCGTGCGCAGCGCGTTATGCGTACTTTAGAAAACACAACTTGGTCGCCTTACGGTTCGGCAATTCTCAGTGAGAAAGTTCCGTATATTAAGGGCGGTTATGATGTAATTTCGCCTGTTATGTGTGCATACGAGGCAGAAGGTAGATTCCTCTACGGCGATTCAGACAGCGGATTGGAACTTGTACGCAGATGTTGGGGCACGATGATTAAAAAAGGCGCCGAAACTATGTGGGAGTTCCAGAATAATAATGGAACGGGTATCTGGCCCATACCGGCACACGCATGGTCAAGCGGATGTACGTATCTTTTAAGTGAATACGTAGGCGGCATCAGACCTCTTAACGACGGCTACGAAAAGCTTCTTTTCGCTCCCTACGGTAAAATGGATTATTTCACTTGTGTTGTTCCTACACCTAAAGGAATGGTGGCTGCAAAATGTTCAACAGCAGATGGCAAAAAGACTTTTGAACTTTGTTTGCCTCGCGGGCTTGAGTATGAAGCACGTATTCCTGATGGTGCGACCTTAAAGGTTGTAGAATACTAAGCGATTAATAAGGAGAGAAAATAATGAGTAATACATACTTAACTGATATTGATAGAATAGGCCTTGTTAAGCGCACAGGTAATGAAACAGCACGCTTTTATAAAAAAATTGTGCTTGCATCAAAGACAGATTTTGCGGCTATAAAACTTGACGCTTTGGGCGTTTGCGGCGTTTTTGTTAACGGACAATTTGTAGATTCTCATACCGGCAGATATAGCCACAGAATTTTATTTAACGAAATTACTTCGCTTCTTAAAGAAGGCGAAAATGAAATTATGCTTGAACTTGGCGGTCACTATTACCAACGGGTAGGCGAAGAAATGTTTAACCGCAGAAAGTCGATGATTTCGTCCGTTGCGGCAGAAATTATAATCGAAACCCAGCAAGGAACAACACGCGTTGTAACTAACGAGGATTGGTCTTGCATGTCTGATGACGGTCAGACAAAGCCCGAGTATTTTTCTTCAGTTACCAAGGCAGAATACGAGCGTTATTGGCTTGCAGCTAATCTTTGGCAGGAAGAAAAACAGGTTGAAGCTCCTGTAGCAATCAAGAAATTTGCAGGGGAAGAATACGTAAACTATATTGCAAATTCCTTTGATAAATACGCTACGCCTAAAAAACTTCTTGAAACCAATATGGAAGAGCAAGACGGTGAACTTACAAGCAAAGTAAGACAGTTTAACGATATTGGAAGGCAAACAAGCGTTAAACCTTATGCGGTATATGATTTTGGCAGGCTTCACGTAGGCTTTGTTGAATTTGAGTATTTTGCAGAGGAAGACGGCTCTGTAAGAATGATGTTTGACTATTCGGAGTCCACAGATGACTTTGAACAAGGCAATATAATTCAATGGCATATTGATAATTTGGCAATTGAAACACCTGTGAAAAAGGGTAAAAACACCATTCTTATAACACGCCGAAGAGCATTCAGATTTATCCATATTCAATTCTCAAATGAGGATAGCTTGGTAAAAATATTAGATCTTCGTGTGCGTATCAGAATGAAAGCGCCTACACAGCTGGGTTGGTTTAATTCATCAGAAGCACAGCTTAATAAAATGTGGGAGGTAGGTAAATATACCCTTCACATTAACAAGCATCAGGAATACGAATCCTGCCCAAGAAACGAAATGAAGTTTTTCTCAGGCGACGGTGTAATTGATGCCAAAACCGATTATTATACTTTCGGTGATTCTACTATGGTAGCACCGTCCCTTGCAATGAACGAGCATGACGGCAACGTTGGTATTAGGCATAATAGAAACAGTAGAAATGATGGCTTGTGGGATTATCCTGCTTGGCGAATTATTACCGTTTATAATCATTACCAATATTTTAATGACATTGAGCTTATTAAAAAGCATTATGATGAACTTAAGGAATGTATAACTTGGATGATTGACCGTACTAACAGTAAGGGGTTAATCTATCAGTTCCCGATTTTTGGTGGACATAACTATTTTGCAGCAAGCGCAATTGATTATAGCTGTTCTTATGATAGATTAGGCGAAAAGCCGATGCTTAATGCGTTATTATATCAAAGCTTAAAAGTAATGAGTGAAATGGGCGCTTTGGTTAACGATGAATGCGCAGGCGAATATCTTGAGCTTTCAGAAAAGGTTAAGGACGCTATGGATAAGTATCTTTGGTCAGAAGACGCAGGAGCGTATTTAGACGAGTTCGATACAAGCTATATTCCCGGCGACGGTAATGCTTTGATGCTTTTGTTTGGTATTCCCGATGAAAGCAAAGCAAAGCGCATTATGAGAACTCTTGAGAATTCAACCTGGTCACCCTACGGTGCAGCTATACTCAGCAAGGAAGTAAACCATACACGCGGCGGAATAAGAACAATTTCGCCCGTTATGTGTGCTTATGAAGCAGAAGGAAGATTTCTCTACGGCGATGCAGATAGTGCAGTTGAACTTATCCGTCGTTGCTGGGGAACAATGCTTAACAAAGGCGCGGAGACTTTCTGGGAGTTTACCGCAAATGATGAAACAACTCGTTGGATTGTTCCTGCTCACGCTTGGTCGAGCGGCTGTACGTATCTTTTAAGTGGATACGTAGGCGGTATCAGACCTGCAACTGTGGGCTATGAAACCACGCTTTTTGCACCGTACGACAAGCTTGATTATTTCACTTGCGTAGTACCTACTGCCAAGGGCTTAATGGCTTCAAAATGCCAAACGGTTGATGATAAAAAACGCTATGAACTTTGTGTGCCAAAGGGAACAAAGCTTGAATTGCGCTTGCCCGAAGGTGCAACCCTTACAGTTATTGAGTATTAAACGAAAAAAGGAAATTGCTTTTAAAGGAATTTCCTTTTTTTGTTGATTGATTGTCAGGAATAAAAATAAAAAAGCTTTGAGATAACGCAAAATACTTGACAAAAACAGGCAAGAATAATAACATATTTTGTGTAAGGAAAGCTTTATTATGGGAGATCAAAATGAATGTATTAGTTATTGACGGCCAGGGCGGCAGATTAGGCAAACAAATTATCGAAGCAATAAAGGAAAGAATTCCCGCATTGGAAATTACCGCGGTAGGCACAAACAGCGTTGCAACGTCAGTTATGCTTAAAGCGGGTGCCGATAAGGGTGCAACGGGGGAAAACTCGGTTGTTGTATGCGCAAAAAAGGCCGACGTTATTATCGGACCAATCGGCATAGTTATTGCCGATGCTCTTTTAGGGGAAATTACACCTAAAATGTCTGTAGCAATAGGGCAGGCAGACGCCAAAAGAATATTGATACCGATAAATCACTGTGATAACGTTGTCGCAGGTGTTTCGGACTTAAATATCAAGGTACTCATTAACAGCGTTGTTGATGAGCTTGCAAGCTTGATTTAATAGTTGACAAAACAGCTATTGTGCATTATAATTAGCTTAACATTCAGCACGAAGCTGATTTATGGGGCAGAAGCTTCTTAACGCAGGTTTTCTTAAATTAATAATCTATTTTTAACGTACTATTGAAGGTATATAAAATCTTTGTAAAGGTTTTGTATGCCTTTATTTTTTATCATAAAAGGTAATGAATTTAATACCTGCAAAGCATTAGTTTAAAATTAAAAAGGAGAAATTTTATGAGCAACTCTAAAGCAAAATCAAAAGTTAACATTATTAAGCTCTGCCTTGCCGCATTATTTTTATCTATCGGCTTGGTATTGCCGTTTTTGACGGCGCAGATTCCAACAATAGGAAAAATGCTTCTGCCAATGCACATTCCCGTTATGTTTTGCGGTCTTGTGTGTGGTTGGAAATACGGCTCGGCGGTAGGCGCTATATTGCCGCTTTTTCGTTTTGCAGTCTTTGGTATGCCTGCATATCCAAACTGTATTTGGCAAGCCTTTGAGCTTGCGGCATACGGCTTTGCTATAGGCTTTATATATGCAAAGCTCAAAAACAAAAATATTATAAGTGCATATATAAGCCTTATTGTATCAATGCTCTTTGGCAGAATTGTATGGGGCATAGTTAAAACCTTAATTATGCTCGGTGGCGGTGAAGCTTTTACCTTTGCGGCATTTATTGCAGGCGGTTTTACTACGGCAATACCAGGTATAATTTTACAGCTTGTGCTAATTCCACCCGTATTTACCGTACTTGAAAAAACCGTTTTGAAAAAGATAAAAGAATAAAACATATATAAAAAACAAAAAGGACTGCTAATGCAGTCCTTTTTATATGTTCATATAAATTATTGCAAATCAAGGGCGTCTTCGGGGTCTAAGTAGTCAAGATTGTCAAGGCACTTTCCTGCACCTAAAGCCACGCAGGAAACGGCATCGTCGGCTACGTAGCAGTTTACGCCAAAGGTGGAGGATATAAGCTTATCAAGACCGAGCATCAGTGAGCCACCGCCGGTTAAAACAATACCGCTTTCGATAATATCTGCCGCGAGCTCAGGCGGTGCGGTATCGAGAATTTTATGTATCTGTGCTAAAATCGCATCAAAGGAATCCTGCAGGGCTTCTTGAATTTCTTCAGATGAAACTTCAATGCTCTTGGGCAAGCCGGTTAACAGGTTACGCCCCATAACCTCGGAATAAAGCGTTTCGCTTCTGGGCCAGGCTGTGCCGATATTGATTTTAAGCATTTCTGCAGTACGCTCACCAATTAACAGGTTGTGCTTGCGACGCATATATTTAACTATATCGTCATCCATTTTGTTGCCCGCAACCTTTATAGACGTGCTTATTACGGTGCTGCCTAAAGAAATTAAAGCAATATCGGTAGTGCCGCCGCCAATATCAACAATCATTGTGCCGTGAGGTTTTTCAATATCGATTTTTGCGCCGATTGCCGCTGCACGCGCCTCTTCCATAATATAGGAACTTTTTGCGCCTAAACGCTGTGCTGTGCCCAAAACAGAACGCTGTTCAACGTCAGTCACGCCGCTTGGTACGCAGATTATAATTCTTGGGCGGAACAAACTCCTGCGTGGAACGGCTTTTTTCATAAAAAGTTCAAGCATATCCTGAGTAACATCACAGTCAGAAATAACGCCGTCTTTAAGCGGGCGGATAACCGTAATAGCTTCAGGAGTTCTGCCAAGCATACGCTGAGCCTCAAAGCCAACACCTTGCACCTTGCCGGTGTCAGCATCAATGGCGACAACGCTTGGCTCGCGCAAAACAATTCCTTTGCCTTTTACGTATATGAGTACGGTTGACGTACCTAAATCAATGGCGATATCTTGCCTTTTAAAAAACATACGAACCTCTTTAAAGACTTGAAATAGTGTTTTAGATGTAAAATACATTTTTAGTATATTGCAATTATAACATAAAAATTATATATTTTCAAGTTAAATAACAACCTTTTGGATTTTTTTATAAAAAGAAGCTTTTTTGCGTATTCAACGCTAAAGTAAAGAAAAATAAAGCCATAAAGTAACAAATGTCTTGACTAAATTGAATATATTTATTATATTTATTATAACTATATGCACTTTTGTGCGAATGGAGTAAAATATGTTTAACGAATTAAATGAATTGCTTGAAGCCTATAAGGAACGTGACCCTGCTGCTACAAGTAAAATCAGCATTTTTATGTTGTATCCGGGCGTGAAGGCTGTAATGAATCACCGCGTTGCTCATTGGTTTTATAAGCATAAACATTTTTATATAGCCCGTGCAATATCCCAGCGTTCACGGAAAAAAACGGGTATAGAAATCCACCCGGGCGCAACTATCGGGAAGCGCCTTGTAATAGATCACGGTATGGGTATAGTAATAGGTGAAACCACCATTATCGGTGACGATTGCCTTTTGTATCAGGGTGTTACGTTGGGCGGTTCCGGTAAGGAAAAGGGTAAGCGTCACCCAACGCTTGGCAACAACGTAATGGTTGGCGCCGGTGCAAAGGTATTAGGCTCGTTTAAAATAGGCGATAACAGTCGTATTGCCGCAAATAGCGTTGTTTTAAACGAAATACCTGAGTATGCAACAGCGGTAGGCGCACCTGCCAGAGTTGTTCGTCTTGCAGGCGAAAAGGTTGAAATGCTTGACCATACGCATATTCCTGACCCCGTTGCCCAAGCTCTTAAAAAGCTGAGTGACAGACTTGATAAACTTGAAAAAAGTACGGAAGAACAAGAATAAACCCGCACTAAATATTTATATCCCGTACACGATCCTTTGTAAAAAACGCACCAAAGCTTAATCAAATGTACGTAACGCGTTATAAACAATACTGAATGCTTGATTAAGCTGAACACAATGCGTTATAAACAATACTGAATACTTGATTAAGTCTAACACAATGGGTTGTAAAAGCGGTTAAACACGTAAAATTTTAATACAATAGTTTAATAAGCACCTATGCACACATATGCATAGGTGCTTATTTTATCGTCATCTATTACAATAAAATGCAAATAAGACCGCCGCTACCGTCGTTTACAATACGCTCCATAGTGCGTTGCATTTTTCTGCGTGCTTCAAGGGGCATGTTCGTAAGTTTTGCTTCCAGACCTTCCATAACCAAACCGTGAAGGCTCTTCCCGAACATATTGCTTTCCCAAATTCTCTTTGGGTCGCTTTCAAATTCACTCATAAGATACTTAACTAAATCTTCGCTTTGCTTTTCACTGCCCACTATGGGATTAACCTCTGTATCTATATCGACCTGCATAATATGTAAACTGGGGGCGCTTGCCTTGAGCTTTACGCCAAACTGTCCGCCTTGGCGTACAATTTTCGGCTCCTCCAAGGTCATTTCGTCCATTGAAGGCGAAACAATACCGTAGCCGGTGGTGCGCACCTGCTCAAGAGCTTCTGCAATTCGGTCGTATTCCTTTTTTGCGCTTATAAGGTCGCGCATTAAAGCGATTAAATGATAGTCACCCTTGATTTCGTAGCCGCATTCCTGCCCTAAAATATTGTAGAACAAATCGGGTTTAACCTGTAAATCATAGGTGACCGCGCCTTCGCCAAGCAGAACTGAATTCAGCGTTAAGCCGACTACGTTTTCCGTTGGCTCAAATGAATTGAGAAGCTGTGAGTAATCCCGCATTTTTTTTGTTTCACCCTGAAGCGTGAGAGTGGATAAAATCTCTTGCATAAGAGGGTGGTCGCAATCAAGCGCTTGAATCCAGCGTGGGATACGGATACGCAGCTGTCTTAAGGGGAACTCAAATAAGACCTTTTCAAGAAGCGCTTGAATATCGGGCAATTCCATTTGTGAAACGTCCGTAGGCAGAACGGGAATATTATATTTTTCTTCAAGGGCAAGCTGAAGCTTTTGGGTGTCAACCGAGTATGGTTCGTTTGTATTGAGTATAACAATAAAGGGCTTGCCGATTGCCTTTAATTCGCCTATAACACGCTCTTCGGCATCAATATAGCTACTACGCGGAATACCCGTAAACGAGCCGTCGCTTGTAATGACAACGCCAATGGTGCTATGGTCGCAAATAACCTTTCGCGTACCGATTTCAGCAGCCTTTTCAAAGGGAATATCCTCCTCGGACCAAGGGGTACGCACCATACGGGGCATATCATCTTCGGTATGCCCTAAAATACCGTCGATTAAATAGCCTACGCAGTCCACAAGACGTACGTTAAAGGCGGTATGCTCATCTAAATCTATTCTTATTGCTTCGTTAGGAACAAATTTAGGCTGAGTGGTCATAATAGTTTTTCCGCTTGCACTTTGGGGAAGCTCGTCAAGCGCCCGTTGCTTTTCGTTTTCGTCAGTAATATTTGGCAAAATCTGAAGGTCCATAAATTTTTTTATAAAGGTGGATTTGCCGCTTCGTACAGGGCCTACCACTCCTATATAAATATCACCGTTAGTACGCTGTGAAATATCCTTGTATAAATCAAATTGTTCCACTAAAACTCCTCCTTACCGTTCATTACACATTAACTACTATGTTGATTTTTTCTGTAATATTACAAAACAATTCAACAAATTTAAAATAAAAAGATACGTTTCTTTAAAAATTTCATTTTTATGCGTGAACCGCGCTCGATTGTATTTTATATATAATATATAATAAATATA
>JAZNXV010000034.1:0-65272 GCA_045594045.1 Clostridia bacterium | reverse complement strand
AACAGTGTAATCGCAAGTAGCATCAATGCAACAAAAAGCTTTTTCATTTACATCTCTCCAAAATCTGTTTTTCTTTTATAAATATATTTATAAAATTCTTTTTAATGACAATTACTACTTTTTATACAAAAAAAAGAGTTGGCAAAGCCAAACTCCTTTAAATAATATTAAATTTATAAACCCTCAGAAGAAAAACTTTTTCTCAAGAGCTTCTCTCGCAGGGCGGCAGATTGCCACTATAATCAAAAACATACCGAACAAGAACAGTACGCCGAGAGGAAAAAGCGACCATAATATTATGGGCTGACCGAAGGTTACATTAAGTAAAAGCTCAAGTAACGGTACCATTAAGCCGAGAGCGATACTTCCGCCGCCAAACACGAAAAACCTACCCTTACGTATGTATTTGAGCAGAGTAACTACCGCCGTTGTAATAACGCCTAATGCCGCAACAATAGGAAGTGCTAAGGTTAAAAACCAATTTCCGTCAGTTAAAAAATTCAAATAAAACAGATACGCACCAAGCACCGCAAAATCTATAGGAACAAAAATAACGGGATTTGGCTTTCTGAACCAGCACGGCAATACGACGCACGAATATATCAGGGTCAGAGCGCCTATAACTATACCTGCCCAGGTAATCGACCCGTTTATTTTATAATCACACACAAAAACAATTGAAGCTACCATCAACACAAGCACAGTTGCAATAAAAATCCATGCCGAAGGGCGTAATTCAAGTTTTGGGTATCGGTTTGACGGATACGGTTTTTCAGCAACATCATATTGTATTTCAGGGTGCCTAATAACCTTTGTTTCGCACAGTGGGCATACCGTTTCTGATGCAGAAAGCTTTACGCCGCAATTAACACAATACATAATTTATCTCCTTTCACACATGGTTACTTTCTACTTCTAAAGAAAGTCCTCTTTTTTGCAACACCTTAAAAAATTCCATTTCAAGCTTGGGCTCCTTTATATCGCGTATAAAGTTTACGTAAAGAGTATCGCCAAAAGAAAGAACCCCGCAGTTATTTGAAGTTGTAGCTTGAACACCTAATACAAAGTCAAACCGTTCGATATAAGGCTTCATTTCTTCGGGAACGGCTATATTGCCGAGATTCGATACCGAAAGGCTTGATTTGCGTTCTCCTACGGCTTTATAAACCGCCTTCATTATTAAATTTTTAATAAACAAAGGCATTAGGCGCACTATTAAAATATGCTCCGAAAAAATATTGGTAGCAATTTTTGCCGCCATCTTTTTAGGTGTTATATCCAAGTTCATCCACAAATTAACTATTTTACAGATTTCTTCAAAATCATAATCGCCGTGACGGGGATCAATTTCAGGTATGGTATACAACGCAAAGTTACGCAAAGATTCACTTTTGAAAATTTTGCGCAGATTAACAGGCAGCAAGGCTTTTACCGCTTTACGCTTCTTTCTGTTGGGACATTCTCTTGCCTGAATATTCTGAAGTGCAAGCATAATTGCGGAGGCTAAATAAACCGTTAAGCTAACGTTAAGCTTATGTGCTTCATCAAGAATATCCTTAACGGGAATTTTGAAGCAGGTGATATTTAAAACACCGTTTGCTTCGGGAGTGCCCACCACGTGAAAGGCATCTGTTTCCTTTCGGCTTGCCTGAACGGGACCCGCATATTTTTGAAAGCTGTCTTCAAGTTCCTTCGGCAACGGCTCCTCCAACCTGCCCAAAACACCATTATCGGCAGGAACGGAAGTTCCATACATTTGTTGTATGTATTCTGCCGCCAAGGTTTTTAAGAATATCAAACCACCCGTACCGTCAGTAAGGGCGTGAAAGAACTCTACAGCAATTCTGTTTTTATATACGATTACTCTGAAAGCGCATTTGCGCATTTCCCTATTGCTCATGCGTGTTATGGGATAGCTATTTTCATCCCTAACTCGCGGTGCTTGAGGAAGCTGCTCCAAATAATACCAAAACGTGCCTCTGCGCAGACGCACACAGATTGACGGAAACCTACGCACAGTAACGTCAAGTGCGGATTGCAAAACTGCCTTATCAATGGGCTCCTTCAAGCTAATGGAAACCCTGAAAACGTTACTCCAGGTTTGACTGCGCGCCGCAGGATAAATCTTTGCCGCATTGTCAAGGCGCAACCAACGAAGCTTTTTCTCCGGCGACATCACCTTGTTTAAAAATTGATTTATTTTTGCATAATCGTCATCATCTTCTTTAAAGCCGTACAAAAGATATGCGTGCCAGCGTTCAGCCTTAACAAACAGCTTACAAATATTACCGTTTTGCTGTAGCTTTGCGTTTAAGCTTTGGGAATCACTAAGCAAAATTTCTTCTTGCGCCGCAAAAATGATAGACGGAGGCATTCCCTGCAAATCCAAAAACAATGGTGAAACAAGCGGATCTGCTAAATTTTTGGCGTAAAGCGACCTGAATAAATCAATCATTCCCTTTGAAAGCGAAGGGTCGTTTTCAGCATTGTTTATATAGGATTCTCCTGATGAGGTCAAGTCAACCCACGGTGAAATTGCAATAATTCCACAGGGCAATTGCAGATTTTCTTCCTTTAGCCTTGCGCATAAGCTATAGCAAAGACCACCGCCTGCACTCTCGCCGCACAAGCATATGTTTTCGGGGCTATATCCCTTTTTTAACAGATATTTATACGCTTCAAGAGCATCTTCCACCGCCGCAGGAAAAGGATTTTCCGGTGCAAGACGATAAGAAATACAAAACGTCCGTACGCCGCACATCACAGAAAGCGTAGATGCCACGCCTTTAGCATATTTTAAATCTCCGCAAACGAAGCCGCCACCGTGCAAATACAACAGCACCCCGTGGCGTCTTTCCTCTTTAGGCATAACCCATGCGCCCAAAAAGTTTTCAAAGGAATGTTCCTTTATCATTACATCCTTACGGTGTTTGAATTCCATCAATTCGCCAATCATGCTTTGCCCCTTGCGCTGCTGTTCAACAGAGGTATTTTCGAGCAATGGCTTTAATTTAAACATCTTGTTTCTTATTTTCGTTGGTGTTAACGACATACAATCTTCCAATACCTTTAAATTCTTTAGTATATAATACCATATTTTTACTCTGTTTTCAATGCTTTTTATAACGCAACGCAAAAACCACAGTAAAGACAAGAAATTCACCGATTTTGCAGGTTTTTGAAGATACACTCTTAACGCAAACCATCTTCTGCGACCCTCTCGCGTTTATTGACCGCCAATCGAATCGAATAAAAAGTGGCTTGGAATAAGGCTTCCAGGCCACTTAAAAGCATTATGGTATTATTCCCACTCTTTTTGGGGAATCTTCTTTGGATTATTTATGCCCTAAATATTATTCTAAACGGCAATTTTGACACCGATTTTCCGCCCATTATTTTATTTATCAAAATTTTTGTTGCAGAAAAAGTTGCAAAATTGCCTGCGAAATGGTAGCGGGTGGTTGTGGGGTGTCAATCCGGAATGACTCTGTATTTCATTGTTCTTGCCTTGAACCAGCAGTAACTCGAGTTGATATCGTTAACCGAAATATCTTCATCATCGATGAGGTATATAAATCCGTTGTCAATTTTTACCGTACTACCAAACCAATAAGGATCAAATTTTTCAGGATCTCTGCTTGAGGTATCATAAGAAATCTCACCCTCAAACCAAACCTCGATTTTACATCCCCAAGTTCCGTCAAAAAGAAGGTAGAGGGAATTTCCGCTTTCTTTTTTCTCTGCGATAAACGCATCGTGAAAACCACCGGATACCCGTTCCAAGTCACGAATATCATCGGTTGTGTTTATAGTACGGATAGATTCAAACTTATATGCATTATCCATCTCGATGCATTTTTGTGTCAAAACACTCGGGACGGTGTTGCTATCAATCATGGATAACAATTTATCTGTAGGCAAGAAATCTACACTTTCCTCGTTCTCATTGATTTTATTCCATCCACTTTCATCTGCATCTGTTATTAAAACCATTGGAATTAAGTATTTGGTGTTTTGCTGTAAAACATGTTGTTTAATCAAAGCAGTTTTTGACTTATTCAAAACGATCCAAAACCTATTTTTATAGTCAGAATCATCAGATGTTTTATAATACCCGAAAACCATGGACGTATAAAAATTGCCATCACCTTCACGGATTATTGCATACATACTTTTTTCTCCTTTCTATAAACATCATAGCCACCTGAAACTATTCTTTTTTGCAAATTTCTCATTCCGTGTTGCAAAAGTGTTGCAACGGTGTTTTTCTAAATTGCATAAATGCCCGAAAGCCCTTTATCTGCAAGGGTTTTCGGGCACTTGTTAGCCATTCGATATTATTCCCACTCGATTGTGCCAACAGGCTTGGGTGTAAGGTCTAAAAGCACGCGGTTAATGCCTTCAACCTCGCTTGTGATTCTGTTGGTAATATGGTGAAGAAGCTCGTAAGGAATTTCTTCAATTGTGGCAGTCATAGCGTCTGTGGTGTTCACCGCGCGGATAATTGCAGGCCAACCTTCATAGCGCTTGTTGTCACGAACGCCTACGCTCTTAAAGTCGGGTACGGCGATAAAATACTGCCAAACCTTTAAATTAAGACCGTTTTTATCAAATTCTTCGCGAAGAATTGCATCAGCTTCACGAAGTGCCTCAAGTCTGTCGCGGGTAATTGCTCCAAGGCAACGAACACCCAGACCGGGGCCGGGGAAGGGCTGACGGTCAACCATTGAAGCAGGAAGACCTAAAGCCTTGCCGACAACGCGAACCTCGTCTTTATAAAGAAGCTTAACGGGTTCAACAAGCTCAAACTGCATATCTTCGGGAAGTCCGCCTACGTTATGGTGAGCTTTTACACCGTCACTTTCTAAAATATCAGGATAGATAGTGCCTTGTGCAAGGAAAGAAATGCCTTCAAGCTTGCCGGCTTCCTCATCAAACACCTTAATAAACTCACCGCCGATAATTTTACGCTTTTTCTCGGGCTCTGCTACGTCCTTAAGCAAATCTAAGAAGCGGTCGGTAGCATCAATATAAATAAGATTTGCATCAAGCTGATTTCTGAACACCTCTATAACCTGCTCACTTTCACCCTTGCGCATAAGACCGTGATTTACGTGAACACAAACAAGTTGTTTTCCTATTGCTTTAATAAGTAAAGCTGCAACGACAGAAGAATCTACACCGCCGGAAAGTGCAAGCAAAACCTTTTTATCTCCAACCTGAGCTTGAATTTCCTTAATTTGCTCATCAATAAAAGTATCCGCAAGCTCTTTAGTTGTAATTCTTTCCATGGTATCAGGGCGTCTAACTAACTCCATAATATTTCCTCCGTAAACATTTATGATAAATTATTATACACGAATTTTCTTTTTTTCGCAATTATTTATATAACATTTTTTGATATTATTTATAAATTTTTTTGCACCGAACTAAAAAAGGACAGCCTATGGCTGTCCAAATTTTTAATCTAACCTAAAAACTTCCTCAAGCATCGGCTGAGCGCCTGTTTCAGGGTCCATTTCCATAATCATAACGTCCTTCATATACTCGTTCCATTTGTCTACAATAGGACTATCTGCCTGAGTTTTTGCGGCAAAATCTACGCCTTTTTCACATTCGTAATAACCAAAAAGCTCATTTCCAACGTTCCAAATGCTGTAATTACAAATACCTGCTTCCTTTAAAAGTGCTACAAGCTCGGGCCAAATTTCATTGTGCCTGCGAACGTATTCTTCCTTGCAACCCTCTTTAACGATTGCCTTCCATGCATATCTTTCCATAACAAATCTCCTTTATTTATTTTCGTCATAAGCCTTGCGAACAGCTTGAGAAAGCTGGTCGGAGCAGCTTGTGCCTTTAAAGCCGCAGGTAATTCCCTTAAGCTTTTTTTCTATGTCTTCTACACGCATACCTTCAACAAGAGAAGAAATCGCCTTTAGGTTACCGTTGCAGCCGCCGGTGAACTTTACATTTTTGATTACATCGCCTTCAATATCAAAATCGATTACTGAAGAGCAAGTACCTTTTGTTTTATAGCTATAACGCATTTTTTTATCTCCTTTTACCGTTTAAAGTAACGTTATACCGTTTTCGCGGCAAATTCTCTTTGTTTCCTTATCCCAAACGGAAACCTGCACCTGACCGATATGCGCCTTTTGTAAAATAAGCATACAAAGCCTTGATTGCCCTATGCCGCCGCCTATGGTGAGCGGAAGCTCACCCGCGAGAAGCATCTTGTGGAAGGGCATTACACGGCGGTAATTACAGTCGGTTTTGGTAAGTTGCTCGTCCAAAGACTTTTCGTCTACTCTAATGCCCATTGAAGAAATTTCAAGCGCACAACCCATAACCTCGTTCCAGAAAAGAATATCGCCGTTCAAGCTCCAATCGTCATAATCGGGTGCTCTACCGTCGTGGGGCTTGCCTGAGGCTAATTTATCACCAATCTGCATCAGAAAAACTGTGCCGAATTCCTTGGTAATGGCGTTTTCACGCTCCTTTGAAGACAAGCTCGGATACATATTCTCAAGTTCTTGAGTGGTTATAAACTTAACGTTTCTGTTCAGCTTAACGTCGATTGCAGGGAATTCCTTTTTAATCATTTCAGCCACGTCAACAATCGTATCAACAATTGCTTGAACGGTTTGCTCTAAATATTCACGGGTCCTCTCTGCACGGGTAATAACCTTTTCCCAATCCCATTGGTCAACGTAAATTGAATGAAAATTATCCAATTCTTCATCTCTGCGGATAGCATTCATATCTGTGTAAAGCCCGCAGCCTGCAGAAAATTTATACTCATAAAGCGCCATACGCTTCCACTTTGCAAGTGAATGTACAATTTGTACGTTTGTGCCCGTTGCCTTTACATCAAAGGCAACTGCTCTTTCAACTCCGTTCAAATCGTCATTAAGACCTGTTTCCGGCTGAACGAACAAAGGTGCCGTAACACGTTTTAAATTAAGCCTTTCAGCTAAAATATTCTGAAAATACTGTCTTAAAATGCCTATGGCAAGCTGTGTTTGATAGATATCAAGCTTTTCAACGTATTTTTCAGGTAATATTACGCGATTCATAAAAAAGACCTCGACTAAATTTTTACAGGAAAAAGTATATCATTTAAAGCAAAAAAAGTCAATGTATATTATACCTTGAAAGAAAATAATTTCAAAAAAAGCTTTTGGTATTTCAATATCAACGCATTGTCTTTTTGACGGCAAACAAGTGACTTCAATTTATGGAAAAGCTTTTGTTTCAAAACAAAAAACAGTGTACATCTGTTTTGTTTTATTTTCGGAACATTTAACGCTCATCTAGTCTGTACGCTTTTTGAATTCCTCGTTTTTTCACAATTTACGAAGAAAATGTTTAAAAGAACTTGGCAAAAGGGCTTGGCATAATATGCAATATAATATATAAATATACATAAAATGCTCGACAAACACAATATATTATGCTATACTTTTTATATTCAAATTTAATAAACAGCAAAGAGGTTTTCGCTATGCCCATTACAGATTTTTTAGAGCGCAATGCAAAGATTTATCCTAACGATACCGCTCTTGTAGAAATTAATCCTGAAATGCAACCCCACGCCGATATGACGTGGCGTGAATTTAATTTAATTGATACCGCATCAAATTCAGAAAAATACCGTCGAGAAATTACTTGGCGCGAATTTGATATTAAAGCAAACCGCTTTGCCAATCTGCTTTTTACAAAGGGTATTAAGCGTGGTGACAAGGTTGCTATACTTCTGATGAACTGTTTGGAATGGTTACCTATTTATTTTGGTATTTTGAAAGCAGGTGCATTAGTTGTACCTATGAACTATCGCTACTCCTCTGACGAAATTAAGTATTGTCTTGATTTGGCAGACGTTAAAATGCTTGTATTCGGCCCTGAATTTATTGAACGTATTAATTGCATCGTTGACGAAATTCCTGATGTGCGCAATTTCTTTTTCGTCGGCGATAAAAATATTACTCCCGAATATACCGACAATTATGACGAAATGGTATACTACTGTTCAACTACCGTTCCACCCGTAGAATTAAAGGATAGTGACGATGCCGCAATTTATTTTTCTTCAGGTACAACAGGCTTCCCAAAAGCTATTTTACATAGGCACGAAGCGCTTGTTTCCGCTTGTTTAACAGAACAAAACCATCATAGCCAGAAAAAAGAAGACGTTTTCTTGTGCATTCCGCCCCTTTATCATACGGGCGCTAAAATGCATTGGTTCGGTTCTCTTTTATCTGGTAGTAAGGCAGTTCTGCTTCGTGGCGTAAAGCCCCAATGGGTTTTACAGACGGTTTCTGATGAAAAAGCGACTATTGTTTGGTTGTTAGTTCCGTGGGTTCAGGATATTTTAGATTGCATTGACCGCGGTGAGCTTGATTTAAGCGATTTCACCCTTTCACAATGGCGTTTAATGCACGTAGGTGCGCAACCCGTCCCCCCATCTCTTATTAAGCGTTGGAAAGAGCGTTTTCCCGAGCACGAATACGATACCAACTACGGCTTGTCCGAGTCTATCGGTCCCGGTTGCGTTCATTTGGGCGTTGAAAACATACATAAAGTTGGTGCCATCGGTAAAGCAGGTCACCTTTGGAAAACAAAAATTGTTGACGAAAATCTTGTTCCCGTTAAAAAAGGCGAAGTTGGCGAGCTTGCAGTTAAAGGCGCAGGCGTTATGAAGTGTTATTACAAAAACCAAAAAGCGACCGACGAAATTTTAAAAGACGGTTGGCTTTTAACAGGTGATATGGCAAAGGAAGACGAAGAAGGTTTTATCTATCTTGTTGACCGCAAAAAAGACGTTATTATCAGCGGCGGTGAAAACTTATATCCCGTACAGATTGAAGACTTTTTACGTTCCTTTGACAAAATCAAAGACGTTGCGGTTATCGGCTTGCCGGACAAGCGCTTAGGTGAAATTGCCGCTGCCATAATTGAAATAAAAGATGGCATTACTTGCACAAAAGAAGAAATCGAAAAATTCTGTCTTTCCCTCCCTAAATATAAGCGTCCAAGGGAAATTATATTTGCTTCTGTTCCTCGTAACCCCACGGGTAAAATTGAAAAACCGAAGCTCCGTCAAATGTATTGCGGAGGTAGTCTTGTAGAAGCACAAATTACCGGCTAAGGAGATTTTTACGTTATGACTGTGTTTTTTTCTGTTGCGCTTATCGTATGTTTCTTCGCACTTATGGTTGGTGTAGGTTTATATTGCCGCAAATCTGCAACTAACGTTGACAGCTTTGTTTTAGGCGGCAGAGCCGTAGGTCCCTGGCTTACAGCCTTTGCCTTTGGTACTTCTTATTTCTCTGCAGTTATCTTTGTAGGGTATGCAGGTCAGTTTGGTTGGAACTTTGGTATCGCATCTACTTGGATAGGCCTGGGTAACGCCTTTATCGGCTCGCTTCTTGCGTGGCTTATTTTAGGCAAGCGCACAAGAATTATGACCCAACACCTAAACTCCAAAACTATGCCCGACTTTTTTCAAAAGCGCTATTCCTCAAATGCTTTAAAAATTGCGGCATCAATTATTATTTTTGTATTTTTGATTCCCTACACCGCTTCCCTTTACAACGGCCTTTCAAGCTTGTTTGGTATTGCTTTTGACGTGCCTTATTGGGCATGCATTTTAGTAATGGCAGTTTTAACAGGCGTTTACGTGGTTTTTGGCGGATATATGGCAACTGCCATTAATGATTTTATTCAAGGCTTGATAATGCTTGTAGGTATCGTGGTTGTTGTTATCGCAACCCTTAATTACCACGGCGGTCTTGGCGAATCAATCAATTTGCTTTCTGCTTTTAATAACGGTGATTTTGTTTCTCTTGGCGGTCCTGACCCCGTATCACTTATCTCCGTTGTGCTTCTTACTTCCCTTGGCACTTGGGGTCTTCCTCAAATGGTTGGTAAATTCTATGCCATTAAAAATGAAGCCGCAATTAAAAAGGGTACAATAATTTCAACAGTTTTTGCAGTTATCGTTGCCGGTGGCTGTTATTTCCTCGGAGGTTTTGGCAGACTGTTCGTTAGCCAAAGTGACGTCGCGTCCAATGGCTATGACTACATAATACCTCAAATGCTTTCTAACTTATCTCCTTATATAGTTGCAATAGTTATTGTTCTCGTTTTATCAGCATCAATGTCAACGCTTTCTTCTCTTGTGTTAACGTCTTCTTCTACTTTAACTTTAGACGTTATTGTTCCTGCTAACAAGAAAGAACTGAGTGAAAAGAAAAAGCTCTTTATAATGCGGGCATTTATTGTATTCTTTATTTTAGTTTCTGCTGTCCTCGCCATTTTAAAAGACACCGTTTGGGCTGACTTTGTATTTATTGCTCAAATGATGGGTGTTTCCTGGGGCGCGCTGGCAGGCTCATTCCTTGCACCTTTCTTATACGGTCTTTACTGCAAAAAGACTACAAAAGCTGCCGTTTGGGTTTCTTTTGTATTAGGTGTAGGCTTAATGACTGTTCAATTATTGGTTTCAACAAAGGTTCTTGTATTTTCGTCAGACGTTTTGAACTTTATTTTCAAAAATTCACTTTATTCAGGCGCATTTACAATGTTGCTCAACTTAATTATCGTGCCTCTGGTAAGTATCTTTACAAAGAAACAATCAACTGAAGCTACAGACGAAATTTTCAGTTGTTATAAAAACAAAAATCTTTAATTTAGGTGGTATTTCAATGAAAAAGCTTATGTTAGGTAACGAAGCTGTTGCCCGCGGTTTTTTAGAAGCAGGTTGCAGTGTCGTTTCAAGTTATCCCGGTACTCCTTCAACAGAAATTACGGAATATGCCGCTAAATATGACGAAATTTACTGTGAATGGGCTCCCAACGAAAAGGTTGCTTGCGAAGTAGCCTTTGGCGCTTCCTTGGCAGGAGCAAGAACAGCTTGCTGTATGAAACACGTTGGTCTTAACGTTGCGGCTGACCCGTTATTTACTCTTTCATATACAGGTGTAAACGGTGGTTTAGTTATTTGTGTTGCTGATGACCCCGGTATGCACTCTTCACAAAATGAGCAGGACTCCCGCCACTATGCAATCGGTGCAAAATTGCCTATGCTTGAGCCCGCCGATTCTTCCGAAGCAAAAGAATTTGCAAAATTAGCCTTTGAGCTTTCAGAAAAATTTGACACACCCGTGCTTTTAAGAATGTGCACCCGTATTGCACACTCACAATGCGCGGTAGAATTAAACGAGCCTATTGCATTTAAAAAGAAACCTTATGAAAAGAATCCTCAGAAATTTATTATGGCACCTGCCAATGCAATTCGCCGCCATCCTATTGTTGAAAAGCGTATGGCTGATTTAATAGCTTTTGCTGAAACTTCAGAATTAAATCGCATAGAACTTGCTGATAATAATGATTTAGGTATTATTACCTCTGGTACCTGTTACGACTACGTTAAAGAAGTTTTTGGCAACACCGCTTCTGTTTTAAAATTAGGTCTTGTAAATCCTCTTCCTGTTGATTTAATTAAAAACTTTGCATCAAAGGTTAATCGCCTTGTTGTTATCGAAGAGCTTGACCCCGTTATTGAAACCCATTGCAAAGCTATGGGGCTTAACGTAGAAGGCAAAAACATTTTCCCCATTTGCGGTGAATTTTCTCAAAAGCTTATTGCCGATGCTTTCGGTATCGAAGGCAAAGCCTTTACCTCAAGCGAAAGCGCAATTCCCGTACGCCCCCCGGTTATGTGCGCGGGCTGTCCTCACAGAGGCTTGTTCTACGTTTTATCTAAGAACAAATATACTGTTTTAGCAGATATCGGCTGTTACACCTTAGGCTCAGCCGCACCCCTTAACGCAGTAGACTCCGTGCTTTGTATGGGCGCATCTGTATCTGGTATTCACGGTTTTAATAAGGCTGATAATAACGCGTCTGCAAACAAAACAGTTTGTGTTATCGGTGATTCCACCTTTATGCATTCAGGTATGACGGGACTCGCCAATATTGCATATAACAATACAAATTCAACAGTAATTATCGTTGATAACTCTATTACAGGTATGACAGGCCATCAGCAAAACCCCACAACAGGATATAACATAAAAGGCGAACCTGCTACTAAAATCGATTTAGAGGCACTTTGCAAGGCTCTTGGCATTAACCGTGTTCGTGTAGTTGACCCTTACGACTTAAAAGCCACAGAAGCCGTTATTAAGGAAGAAACCGCAATAGATGAACCCTCCGTTATCATTTCGCGCAGACCTTGTGCCTTACTTAAATATGTAAAAGCAAAACCATCACTTAAAATTGATGCTGAAAAATGCCGTAGCTGCAGAGCTTGTATGAAAATCGGTTGCCCTGCTATAAGCTTTAAAAATTCTAAAGCAGTTATTGACGAAACTCTTTGCGTAGGCTGTGGTGTTTGCGAGCAAATGTGCGCATTTGGCGCAATAGGAGGCGAAAACTAATGGAAAAGTTAAATATTATGATTGTTGGAGTAGGTGGTCAAGGTTCACTGCTTGCAAGTAAGCTTTTAGGCAAGCTTTTAGTAAACGGAGGTTTGGACGTTAAGGTATCCGAAGTTCACGGTATGAGTCAGCGCGGCGGAAGCGTTGTAACTTACGTACGTGCAGGAAAAAAGGTATATTCACCTATTATTGATAAAGGCGAAGCTGATTTCATTGTTTCCTTTGAAAAGCTCGAAGCCGCAAGATACGTTTCTTATTTGGCAAAGAACGGTAAAATCATTGTTAATTCTCAAGAAATTGACCCTATGCCCGTTATAACAGGTGCCGCTGAATATCCTCACGATGTTATTGAGCAGCTTCAGAACAAGGGTGTTGATATAGAATGTGTTGATGCACTTTCCCCCGCACTTGAAGCAGGCAGTTCAAAGGCTGTAAATATCGTGCTTATGGGTAAGCTTTCAAAATATCTTTCTATTCCGGAAGAAAAATGGCTTGAAGCTATCGAACAAACAGTTGCACCTAAATTTAATGAAATGAATATTAAAGCATTCAAGCTTGGCAGAGCATAAAAATAAATTTCAGTTAAATTAAAGAAAGGAAATCACTGCTATGGAAAAAAGAAAATACTTTCAGCCGGAAATCGAAACCATGCCTGTAGAAGAAATTAAGAAGCTTCAATCGGAAAAGCTTGTTAAGCAGGTACAACACGTTTATGCAAACGTTCCTTATTACCGCGCGCTTATGGATAAAAAAGGCGTTAAGCCCGAAGATATCCACGGTATTGAAGATTTGCACAAGCTTCCTTTTATCGAAAAATCAGATTTAAGAGAAACCTACCCCTACGGAATGTTAGCTGTTCCGCTCGAAGACTGTGTTCGTATTCAATCCACCTCAGGCACAACGGGTAAGCGTGTTATAGCATATTATACACAGCACGATATCGACCTTTGGGAAGATTGCTGTGCAAGAGCTTTAATCGCCGCAGGTGCCGACAAGGACGACGTTGTGCACGTAAGCTACGGCTACGGCTTGTTCACCGGTGGTCCCGGTCTTAACGGTGGCTCCCATAAGGTTGGAAGCTTAACAATTCCTATGTCTTCAGGTAACACAGAGCGTCAAATTCAGTTTATGATTGACCTTAAATCAACAGTTCTTTGCTGTACCCCCTCCTACGCCGCCTATTTAGGCGAATCCTTAAAGGAGCAGGGTTACACACCCGAAACCATTCCGCTTAAAGCAGGTATCTTCGGTGCAGAGCCTTGGACCCAAGAGATTCGTGAAAACATCGAAAAAACATTAGGCATCAAGGCTTACGATATTTACGGCTTAACAGAAATTTCAGGCCCCGGCGTTTCCTTTGAATGCTCCGAGCAGGGCGGCATGCACGTTAACGAGGACCACTTCATTGCCGAAATCATCAATCCCGAAACGGGTGAGCCTCTTCCCGAGGGCGAAAAGGGCGAATTAGTATTTACCTGCCTTGATAAAGAAGCTTTCCCGCTTTTACGCTATCGCACAAGAGATATTTGCGTGCTTTCACGCAAGCCCTGCTCTTGCGGCAGAACTCATATCCGTATGAGCAAGCCTATGGGCAGAAGCGACGATATGATGATTATTCGCGGTGTTAACGTATTCCCCTCACAGATTGAAGCAGTTCTTCTTACCGAGGGCTTCTCCCCCAACTATCAGATTAAGCTTTCAAGAGTTAATAACAACGATACCTTTGACGTTTACGTTGAGCTTCCCCCCGAGCAATTTGACGATTCCGTTAAAACTATTGCCGCTAAAGAAGCTTCACTTAAAAATGCATTGCGCAATATGCTCGGCATCGGTCCTGCAGTACATCTTGTACCGCCTAAAACTATTGCCCGCAGCGAAGGCAAGGCGGTTCGTATTATTGACGAACGCAAGCTTCACGATTAATTAAGGAGGAATTATTATGGCTATCAGACAGCTTTCCGTTTTTTTAGAAAACAAACAAGGTACTCTTCACGAAATTACCGACGTACTTGCCAAGGGTAACATTGACCTGCGTTCAATGTGCATTGCCGATTCAAGCGAATACGGCATTGTACGTATTATCGCCAACGATCCCGAAAAGGCAAAGGAATTGCTTACCAACGCAGGACATACAGCCAAAATTACAGACGTTACTGCTTTTGCCGTTCCCGACCAGCCCGGTGGGCTTGCAAAGGTGCTTAGCATATTAGAAGCTAACAATATTGATTTGATATATATGTATGCCCTTGTTACCACAAGCGTTGATAAAGCCTATGCAGTTGTTCGTACCGGTGACGAAAAAAAGGCTGAAAAAATTCTTTTGGCAAACAACGTTGAGCTTCTCTCCGAAGGCAATATTTAATTGTGGAAAACAACGTTGAGCTTCTCTCGGAAGAAAATTTTAAATTAAATATTCGCTTTACAAACTTTTTATTTTCTTTATTTATGCCCTTTTACTTGAGCTTATCAGGTAAAAGGGTTTTTTGTTTTTCAAAAACTTGTTGACAAAACAACAACTCTGCCGTACAATAAACTTGTTGACAAATCAACAAGTTAGTTGTGAGGTGTTTTTTTTGATAAGCCGTTTTACAAAATTCACGTACGATATTTTGGAAATTTCTCGGTGTTGGAGAAAAATTGCTTCTGCCGAAATGAAAAAATATGGTTTAAAAGGTGCTTGCGCAACCATACTTATTACAATGCTTCGGCGCACAGACGGAATAACCGCCGCAGAGCTTTCCGACATATGCGGTAAGGATAAGGCCGACGTATCCCGAATGTTATCTAATTTGGAAGCAAAAGGCTTGATTTACAAGGACGATATTAATAATGTACACTACCGCACTCTGCTTTTTTTAACTAAAGAGGGTTTTGATGCGGCAAACAACGTGCAAGACTGTGCAAGCCGCGCTGTTGAATTTGCAGGTCGCGAAATATCCGACGATGACCGCGAAATTTTTTATTCAATTTTAGATAAAATAACACAAAAGCTTAATGAACTCAGTACTAAAGCTAATAATAATGAAGAGTAATTTAGAAAGAAAGCGAACACTATGATTAAAATTTTTGTAGATTCAGGAAGCAGCATAAAGTCCTGTGAAAAAGAAAGCTTAGGCGTGGAAATTCTTCCGCTTAAAATTATTCTCGGTGATAAAGAATACTGTGACGGAGTAGATCTATCCTTCGACACGTTTTACGATGCCCTTATAAATAAAGGACTCTTCCCTCAAACATCGCTCCCCTGCCTTGAGGAAGCGAGATGCAGGGTTCAAAAATATTTAGATAACGGCGACCAGGTTATAATTTTAGCAATTTCATCAGGTATTTCAGGTACGTATAACACCTTAAAAATGCTTTTTAACGAAGAAAAAAACGTTCGTGTTATTGATACAAAATCTGCCGTAGGCGGTATAAGATTACTCGTATATGAAGCTTTAAAGCACGTTGATAAGGACCTTGATTTTGTAGAAGAGAAAATTGCTTCGCTTATTCCCCGTATAAGAGTTATCGCTATACCCGAAACTCTTGATTATCTTCAAAAGGGTGGCCGTTTGAGCCGTTCTGCCTGGATTGCGGGAAGTATTGCACATATTAAACCGTTAATTTCGCTCAACAGTCATTCAGGTAAGGTTGAGGTTATAGGAAAAGCCATCGGCAAAAGACGCGCAATGCAGGCACTTGTCGACTATTTAGATGCTACAAAGTGTGATTTTGACCACAAGATTATTCCTTCCTATACATTTGATGAAAAAAATCTCGAACAGCTTATTTCAATGACCGACGAGCGTTATGCGCCCATTATGGACGAGTTTGACAATCTTGACCCTGCCATAGCTTGTCATTGGGGTCCCAACGCCTTTGGATACATTTTTATTGCTGCCGAAAATGATAATTGATTGCTTATAAGATTTATAATACGATATAAAAAAAAGACGGTAAAAACCGTCTTTTTTCTGTTCACGAAGCACTAAATGAAACAAGTTCAAAAAGCTAATTATCTGTATTTTTTATAAAACATCCAAATGTTTGTTATTTCCTTGTCAAGTATGCTACTCTTCAAGGTTACCGCCTACAATTTCGCCTGTATAGGGGTCAATTTCAACAAAGTCAACAGTTGAATAGTGGTGATTATCAACAAACCATTGAAGTGCTATTTTAATATTATCGTTTGAACTATCCACCGGCATAATGAGAAATCTAAAGCCCGTTAATTCGTCTATATCTCCGGTTTTAATGCCCCAATACTGTGACGCAATTTCAATAGCTTCCTCCTCGGTAATTTTTGAATTTCCCGAAGGCGTATTCGTTGGTGTAGGAAGTTCTGTTGGTGTTGTTGGTGTTGTTGGTGTAGCGAGTTCCGTTGGCATAGCGAGTTCTGTTGGTGTAGCAGACGGACCTTGTTCTGTTGTCAAAATACCACAACCGCAAACAGATATAGCTAAAGCAAACACAAATAGTAAAGTTAATATTTTTTTCATTCAATCACCGCCTTGGATGTATTATAACATAGCGGCAATAAAAATGCAATAATTATTCATTAGCCGTGCGACTTCATTTTTCATTTGAAAATCCGTTTTCGTTTAATGAATAACGAATAGTGACTAATACAAACAAAAAACTCCGCTCACTTTCGTGAACGGATTTTCGTTTGGTACTCCCTGCGGGAATCGAACCCACAACTAGCCCTTAGGAGGGGCTTGTTATATCCATTTAACTAAGGAAGCATTGTTTTAACTTTTATGTAAGTATTCTATTGTAGAAACATAATTTTGTCAATTAAAACAATTAAATATAGAGTAACAGAGCCACTATTGGCATCGAAACAACAGAAAGCGCTGTGCTTACTGCTACAAGCTTACCTGCATAATGAGAATCACCACCGTAAATTTCGGTAAACATTATTGTCATTGCGGCGGCAGGCGTTGAAGCCACGATAAGTGTTACAGCCAAAACCGTTTGGTCAATTATTCCAAACAAGCTAATGGCACGCAATACCGCCCATACAAGTGCGGGAAATGCAAAAAGCCTTAACAGTAAATAAAAGTACGTGTATTTATCAGCAAAAATATCTTTTACAGAAATATCAGCAAGGCGCATACCAACTACGAGCATCGTAAGGGGTGAAACAAGATTTTTAAGTGCTGTTAATACCCCATATGCCGCATTCGCCAACGAACCTGCGAATGTGGGTGTTTTTATAAAATCGATTATCACACCGCCAAGACCCGTCAAATATACAATTAGCCCTATAATAATAGGTATTACCGCTGGGTTAACTATAGCTTCCTTAATTGACATATATTTTTTATCTTCAGTGTAAATATATCTGCCCGCAGAATAAGCAAACACGTTAAACCAAATGATATATATTGATACGTAAATTGTAAACTGCGCACCCAAAACGTCGCTAATTACAGGAATACCCATATACCCTGCATTAGAAAAGATAAGCGCAAAGCGCAAAACTCTTTTTATGGCTTCGGGCGATTTTTTAAACAACTGACCTGCTATAAGATAAAACGCGGCGTGCACAAAAAATGAGATTATAAAGGTTGCGCAAACACCGTTAAAAACAGTTGAATCAAAGGGCATAATAAAGCTGTGTAAAAACATAGCGCCTTGGGCAACGTATATAGTTAAAACCGATAATGCTTTAGAAAACTTTTCATCAATAAGCTTTGTTTTACGCAGAATAAAGCCGGGAATCATAAAACAAAACAGCGAAAAAACCGAAATAAAAAGTGATAAAGTATTTATCATTTCTAACTCCTACTGAAAAAATACCCCTGGATTACCAGGGGTGTTGGAGCTGATGACGAGAGTCGAACTCGTGAACCTCATCCTTACCAAGGATGCGCTCTACCTACTGAGCTACATCAGCACTATTCATAACGTGCTTATTATACAACAGTCTTGTTTTTTTTGCAACTACTTTTTTATTCAATTTTAAAATGCATTCTTACTATTCTTTTAAAAATTTATGCGAATGCAAAGACGGTATCACCTTCACATTCGCACAACAAAAAATTATAGATTTTTGGGGTATAATTAACCGTAGTGTCTATTTTAGGCTATCCGCGCTTTTTTAGCACAGCCCTTTCTAACGCTACCACAAGAAAATACATAACCGCAGAAAGCAAGCACAGTATTAACGTTGCGGTCATAACAATATCCATTTTGAATACTTGACCGCCGTAAACAATTAAATAACCTAGGCCTGCTTTGGAATTTAGAAATTCGCCCACTATAACACCTACCCAGGACATACCGATATTAAGCTTTAACACCGAAACCGTTGTAGGAATGCTTGCCGGAAACACAACCTTAAAAAACAGCTGTCTTTTTGTTGCCCCAAAGGTTTTTAAGAGGGTTAGCTTTGCATCTTCAACCTCGCTAAAGCCGTTTAAAACTCCTATTATGGCAACGACTATTGAAATTAACAGCGTAACCGTTATTATAGAGCTTATTCCCGCACCCACCCAAACAATAATAATCGGCCCGAGCGCTATTTTAGGCAAGCTGTTTATAACGACTAAATACGGGTCAAGAACTGCGCGCGTCATAGGCGACCACCACAGAACGACCGCAATAAAGAAGCCTAATACACTGCCTAAAAAGAAGCCGGCAAGAGTTTCAAAAAGAGTTATCCCTATATGCTCCATAAGCCCCGTTCCAAGCAGAGTCCCAAGCATTTTTGCACACCTTGAGGGCGAAGAAAATATAAAGGGATTGATTATTTTAAACTGTGTAAGCAGCTCCCAAAGCACGAAAAACATCACAAGAATCGCAATTTGCAGGGAAACCTTAATTATCTTTTGCTTTTTTTCGTTTTTTAAAAAAAGCCTATGTTCAAGAGAATATTCAGTCATTTTCGTGCAGCTCCTCCCACAAAAGCTGAAAATAGCTTGAAAATTCAGGTGCTTTACGCCGCGCAATAGGCGTTTGTTCCCCCGAAAGCTTAATTTCAACTATATTTTTAACTACGGCAGGTCTTTTTGAAAGCACAATTACCCTATCACTCATACTAATAGCTTCCGATATATCATGCGTTACCAATATCGCCGTTTTCCCTTGCATTTTAATAATAGAATGTATATCATCAGATACTGCCAACCTCGTTTGGTAATCAAGCGCCGAAAAGGGTTCGTCTAAAAGCAATACGGCGGGGTCTATGGCAAGAGTTCGTATTAACGCTACCCTTTGCCGCATACCGCCCGAGAGCTGCTTTGGATAGGCATTTGCAAAGCCTTCAAGCTCATATTGCTTCAAAAGCTTATCAACTCTCCTTTGGGCTTCAGGAGTTTTTTCGTGACGAATATCCAGCCCTAACAAAGCATTTTGCTTAACGGTAAGCCACGGAAAAAGATGGTCCTGCTGCAGCATATATCCTATATGACCGCTTTTATCGGTTTGTTTTTTTGAATGTATATAAATATTGCCGGCGGAATTCTTTTCGAGCCCTGCAATAATGGACAGTACGGTAGATTTACCGCATCCCGACGGCCCTATTATAGAAACAAATTCTTTTTCGTTTACGGAAAAACTTATATTTCTTAACGCTTCGGTTTCTCCGCTTTTTGTGTGATAAAATTTGCTTATGCTTTCAAGCCTCACAACCTCAGCCATATTAAATTCTCCTTTTAGGTGAAATAAAACACCTAATATATTGTATGAATATAAAATTTTATTGGTTAAAACATTACGCACATTTTTATGTATAATAAACTCGCATAAACAAACACTTTTCGTAATAAACTATATAAAGATTATTTTAAAAATTTTGTTAGGACGTAGAATATGAGAAAAAATCTTTCACTATGGCAGTTTGCAGGCTTCGCAATTACAGCCTTTTTAGGTACACTTTCCCACTTTTTGTTCGATTGGACAAATAGCCTTATATTAGCACCGTTTACAGCAGTTAACGAATCCACCTGGGAGCATATGAAAATACTTTTCTTTCCTATGTTCGCCTTTGCAATCTTCGAAAGTTTTTTTATTAAGAAGGACGTTTCAAATTTTTGGTGCGTAAAGCTTAAAGGTATTTTGTTGGGGCTGATTGTTATTCCCGTTTTGTTTTACACCTTTAACGGCGTATTTGGTAAAACACCCGATTGGATCAATATAAGCATTTTTTATATTGCCGCGGCAATCACCTATATTTACGAAACCCGCACATTTAACAAAAAGGATTCCTCTCCTCTTGCACAAGCGGCATCTTTTATTGTTTTATGTATTATTGCCCTCGCTTTTGTGCTTTTTACCTTTGCTACCCCCGAGATACCTATTTTCAAAGATCCAACCACTAACCGTTATGGGTTAGAATAATATAACTAAAAAAGCTCTGCACTGCAGAGCTCTTTATATTATTTATTCTTGCTGAAAAACTTAAACGTCAGCGGCCAAACACAACCGCCGAAAACGGTAAACAGAAAATATCTGATAAAATCAGCGATATTCTGGTTGCCTACGAGCATATAAAGCGGTTCCTTTAAAAACGTTTTTATTGCTATTATAGGAAGTATGCCTATAAACACCTTTAAAATTTGTTTAAAGAGCTTCGCCTTTGTTTCGTACTTAATAAACCTTGTATCAACTGCATACGAAAGCCATACACCGCTTACACAGCCGAGCATTTTGCAGGCGTTTTCCAAGCTGTGCGCAATTTCACTAAAATCGGTTTCCTGAGGAAAATTATAAAAGTTTACGTAACACAAAAATCCAACGCCTATCAAAAGTATAACACCAAACAAAATGTGCATATAGCTTTGTTTTTCAGAATTTATTATGGGATGCAAAACAAAAATAAGCGCTAATGCAATTAAAATAGATACGCCTACGTCTAAAGGTGTGTGTACTCCTAAATACATTCTCGAAAGCGGAATTAAAACGGCAATTATTATTGTTATAATTCTCGCCCATTTGTTTTTGTTCCACCTTGCAAGACCGCCGTACATTCCTACGCCCACCTGTGTGTGACCACTGGGAAACGAATACCCTGTAGCAGCTTCCTTTGCGCCTTCAACAACGGTAAATTTACTATCAATCACCCAAGGACGCGGTATTCTGAATGCAATTTTCAAGAACTGATTTATTACGGTGCCGAATAAGCCCATTATAAGCAAATAATAACCTTCCTTTTTGTTTACGCACCACAAGAATATTAAACCTACTACAATGAACAAAACTTCTTCGCCTAAAGTTGTTACGGCTAAAAAGAAAAAATCTAAAATGCTGTTGCGTATGCTTTCAAGAAAATACAGCAGTTCCATTTTTACCTCCGTACATATTTTTAAGTGCTTATATTTTACCATATTTCTTTATTTTTTGCTATACATTATTTTTATTGCGCTAAAAATTTCAAGCTACTCATCTGCAACTAATTTTTAATGCAGCGCATATTTTTCTTGACTTTTGATAGTAAATATTACATAATATCCGTAATTGTAGAACAAAGAGGTATTGTTATGCTTAAAGTTATTGAGGAAGGTGTTGTTTATTCGACAAGTGAAAAAAACACCTTTTTTCCGGATCGCGCACCGCTTTGCTGCCTGACGGAAAATATATTTGTGTATTCAACAAAGAATCGCGCCCCGGCACAAATGATTTTGTTCCCATGGCTTCATACTCCGACGACGGTTTTTCTTGGGGTGAGCCGCGCCCTCTTTAGCCCGAATACATTGGTAAGCTTTGCATTTTTGTTTCCGTTCGCAACACCGATGACGGTAGAATAAGCGTTGCAGGTATGGCAGTAGATATTGATGTGCCCGGCGAGAATTGGTGGAGTGATTATACGCTTTTACTTACCTATTGGTTTGAACAAGACGGCGTTAACGGTGTAGGTTACGTAAAACTTAAATATGAAAATAATATGTGTTAAACAAAAAAAGCACCTTTATGGGTGCTTTTTTAAACAATCAAAACACTAATATAGAGCAGTTTTTATGCAAGCAAGCATCAAATAAAGTTATCAATGCCAGATTATAAAGCCGATGAGGCTCTAAAAACGACCGAACAGACAAAAGCCTACATTTCTCCTTTTTTATTTGATATAATAATTTTATAAACAGAAGGGAGAATATGCTAAATGTATACTATTAAAACAGTAGAGCTTGCTAAGCAGTACAAAAAGTTGATAGCCGTAAACAAGCTCAATTTAGAAATTAAGCAGGGCGAACTGTTTTCTTTATTAGGTGTTAATGGCGCAGGAAAAACTACAACAATAAAAATGCTAACCTGCTTAACAAAACCATCTGACGGTGATGCTTTTGTGGGTGGTTATAGTATAATCAAACAGCCGGAACTGGTGAAACAGTTTATCGGAGTGTCACCCCAAGAAACTGCAATAGCAACAAACCTGTCTGTAAAAGAAAACCTTGAATTGATTTGCGGTATTCACGGTTTTTCAAAAGAAAAAACAAAGTGCAAAATATGTGAGCTTTCCGAGCAATTTTGTCTAGGTGACGTTTTAAATAAAAAAGCGAGTAAATTATCCGGCGGCTTTCAGCGCCGTGTAAGCATCGCTATGGCGCTTATCAGTGAGCCTAAAATTCTTTTTTTAGATGAACCTACTCTTGGCTTAGACGTTATTGCACGGCATGAGCTTTGGAATATAATTTGCAGTTTAAAAGGCAAAATAACTATTATACTCACTACTCATTATATGAACGAAGCGGAAGCTCTTTCCGACCGAATCGGCATTATGAAAAACGGCTGTCTTCTTGCAGTAGGTACAGCAGAAGAGTTAAATGCTTTTGCTCAAACAAACGATTTTGAAGCCGCCTTCGTTTCTATTGCAGGGGAGGCTACAGTATGAAAATGTTTACCTTCGCCAAAAGATGCGCAAAAGAAATCCTGCGCGACCCAATTAATCTCTGTTTTGGATTAGGGTTTCCTATTGTGTTATTATTACTTTTAAGTAGCCTGCAGGCAAATATTCCTGTGCATTTATTCGAAATTAATGCTTTAACCCCTGGTATTACCGTATTTGGTCTGTCTTTTATGACGCTTTTCTCTGCAACCTTAATTGCCAAAGACCGAGAGAGCTCGTTCACTCAAAGATTATACACCACCCCACTTACTGCCCTTGACTTTATCATAGGATATATGCTCCCAATTTTGCCTATAGCGCTTGGACAAACAATTATCTGTTACCTGTTCGCAATACCTTTAGGCTTGACTTTCAGTATCAATATTGTTTATGCCGTTATAGGTATAATACCTATGGCTATTTTCAATATTGCTTTAGGACTGTTATGCGGCAGTATTTTAGGCGTTAAACAGGTTGGCGGTATCTGCGGCGCACTGTTTACAAACCTTTCCGCTTGGTTTTCAGGAGTGTGGTTTGATTTAAAGCTTGTAGGTGGTTTTTTCGAAAAATTGGCCCGTATACTACCTTTTGTGCACGCAGTGGAAACTGAAAAAGCATTGTTAAACGGAAATTTTGAACTTGCATTTTCACACATTTTGCCTATTTTTATTTACTGCTCGCTTATAACTACTATAGCTGTATTATGTTTTCTTAGGCAAATGAAAAAACAGTAAGGATTTGAAAATATGAAATATAAACTCATTATTGACAAAAATGCAGAAGAAGAAATAATTGCAAAGGTTCACGCTCCGTCTGCCCTGACTCAACAGATTGAAAATCTTGTGTGCAGTTTCTCGGGCACAGACAGTATTATGGGTTTTAAAGATGAAGGACTGTGTAAACTACCTTTTGAAGAAATAGAGTGCATTACCGTTATTGACAGAAAAGTAATCGCTATTGACTCTGAATCCAACCGTTACCGCGTTCAAGACAGGCTACGAGATTTAGAAAACATTTTACCGTCATATTTTATTCGCATCAATAAATCTACTCTTGCCAACGAGCATCGCATCAAGCGTTTTAATGCTGTATTCAGCGGTGGTGTAGACGCTGTGTTTCAATGTGGATACCGAGAATACGTTTCCAGACGTTGCTTTGCTGAAATCAAAAGGAGGTATGAATCAAAATGAAAAAATTTGTTTTTGAATTTTTACGGCGCGGCATAATTGCCTGCGGTATTGGTCCCGTTGTTTTGTCCGTATTATATCTGATTTTGCAAAGCCAAGGCATTATAGAAGTTTTAACCGTTAACCAAGTTTGTGTCGGAATATTCTCATTAACCGCCCTTGCGTTCATCGCAGGCGCAATGAACGCTATCTATCAAATTGAACAACTGCCATTGATGGTTGCTGTTTTAATTCACGGTGTTATTCTATACATCAGCTATTTAGCCACTTATTTGTTTAACGACTGGTTAAAATGGAGCCCGATTCCAATTTTGGTTTTTTCCGGTATTTTTATTGTTGGTTATTTAGCTATATGGCTGATTATCTATTCCATAATAAAGCGAAACACAAAAAAAATTAATGAGTTATTAAAGAAGAAACAACAGGTTACAGGAAAAAATAACAACACAAAAGTTTTTATGTAGATAACAAGTTATTATAATCTGCCTTAATTTTGCAGTTATAAAGCCTTTCTTTAAATATTTCGATAGCTCTTGCAAAAATAAAAGAAAACGGCATAAATTAAATTATGCCGCTTCATAAAAAATATCGTTATACCTTTTTACTAAAACCAAGTAATCTTCGTACTTGTTCCTATTTTCTAAGTGCGTTAATTTGCACGATACACAGTGCCGTAGCCCCTAAAAATCCACCCAAAAGCAAACCTGCAATAAACCAAACAAAGCCCACAACAATTCCCCTTTTCAATTAACTTTTCAAAACAAGGCTAAACCTTTGGTTTAGCCTTGTTTTCTTTATGTTAATTATGTACTTTTTAAGAGAATTTATACAATTTAGTTGTTGTTTAAAACACGAATTTTAAAATCGTTAATTTCATTACGGTAAGCCTTCGCATCAACCAAAAAGCTCATTCCGTGGTCAGCCTTTTCTACCACAAGCAGCTTTTTATCACCCGTTGCCGCTTCGAAAATCTTTTCTGCCATATAGCAAGGCACGAAGCCGTCTTCCTTACCGTGAACGATAAGAATAGGCAATTTTGTGTTTTTTACAGCGCGCATACAGTCAGCTTCTTCCAAATTAAAACCGCCAAAAAGCCTTGCGGCAAGCTTAATAAAGGGCTCTGCAATACGGGGGGCGATGCCCATTTTTTCGCATTCGCTTAAAATGATTTCCTTTGGCGAAGAAAACCCGCAGTCCCCGATTACCCCTAAAACGTTTTTGGGCAACTGCAGCTCGCTTGCCATTAAAACTGTCGAAGCACCCATAGAAACGCCTGATATTATAATCGGCGCACCGCAGCTTCTTTCGCTGATATAATTACACCAAGCCAAGCAGTCGTATCTTTCTTTAATGCCGAAGGTTATGGTACAACCGCCACTTTTACCGTGCGCCCTTTGGTCCGGCAAAAGCACGTTGTGGCCAAGCTCACGAGCTAATAAAAAGCCGCCACCGCAATCGTGAAGTGCACTACTGCGATACCCGTGGAAAATAATGTCCGTAGGTGCATTATCATTGTAGTGATAGTATCTGCCGTACAGCGTTATACCGTCAAAGGACTTAATTTCTACGCACTCAAAGTTTTCTTCCTGTGCTACTGCCTTGGTTGTAGCCTTCAGTTGTTCTTTATATTCTTTATACTGACCTTTTTCATCATCAACGTATTTTGTAATATGGATACGCCATTTGGAATTGTAAAACGCCTTGTAATATATAGCAAACAAGCATAAAAACAACAGTATTAAGACGCTTGCTAAAATAATAATAAACGTTGTCATTGTGTTAAATAAACATACTCCTATAAAATAGGCAGAGGTAAACTTTTTTGTCTTCCTCTGCCCTTATTTTGCCGTTACAAAATTTAATTATACAGATTTTATGTTCGAAGCACTGTAAACTAAATTAATAAGAAAAGCAAAAATTCTTTTGTAAATTACTCTTCCTCGTCTTCTTCAGGAAGCTCCGCATTATGATAAACGTTTTGAACGTCGTCATGCTCATCAAATTGGTCAAGCATCCAATAAATCTTTTTAAGCACGTCATCGCCTGATACTGCCGCAGTATTTTGGGGCACCATATCCGTTTGCGCTTCAAGGAACTCATAACCTTCATTTTCAAGCGCTTGTCTGACAGCAGAAAAATCTTCAGGTGCAGTATAGATTTCAAAAGTGTCACCTTCGGGAATAAAATCCTCTGCGCCTGCATCAAGTGCGCTCATCATAAGTGTTTCTTCGTCAATTTTGCCGTCGTTTTCAATAACGATAACGCCTTTTTTATCAAACATCCATGAAACACAGCCTGTTGCGCCCATTGAACCGCCTGCTTTATCAAAGATATGACGAATTTCACCTGCGGTACGGTTACGGTTATCGGTAACTATTTCAACGATTACTGCTACGCCCGCAGGACCATATCCTTCGTATGTAAGCTCTTCGTAGTTTGCACCGTCACCCTCGCCCGAAGCCTTTTTGATGCTACGGGTAATGGTATCGTTAGGCATATTGTTTGCCTTTGCTTTTGCAATTACGTCAGCAAGCTTTGAGTTAACTGTAGGATCAGGTCCGCCAGATTTAACGGCAACAGCCAATTCTCTACCTATTTTTGTAAAAATCTTACCCTTTTGAGCGTCTGTTTTTGCTTTTTTATTTTTAATATTTGCCCATTTGGAATGTCCTGACATAATATTTCCTCCTATTTTTGAAAAATAAAACTGTAAATAAGGATACCTGCGGCAATTCCCGCGTTAAGCGATTCTGCACCACCGCGCATTTGCAAGGTAACTATTTCATCTGAAAAATCAAGAATTTCTTTGCAAATTCCGTTGCCCTCGTTACCTATTATGATACAGCTTTTATTACTGTCAATACCGCCTACTAAAGAAAAATCCTTGCCGTTTAATGCGGCAGAATATATTTTGTAGCCTTGGGCTTTCATTTTCCCTAAAGCCTTAATACTGTCTTCTACCACCATTATGGGAATGTTGAAAACAGAGCTCATTGTAGCCCTGATTGTTTTGGGGTTGTAAAGTTCAACGCAGTCCTTTGAGAGCACCACCGCCCCTGCACCTAACGCGTCTGCGGTACGGATAATTGTGCCTAAATTACCTGCATCTTGCAGTCGGTCAACAAAGACCGTTAACCCCTGTAATTTTTCTGCATCAAAGCTCAAATCGCTCATAATAGCCTGAGCAATTATGCCCTCGGGACTTGAGCAAGACGAAAGCGCTTCTATAATATGGCGCGGAACGCAAATAACGTCACACTCAACTTTTATATCAAGCTCATATCCTTCTTGAACAACAAGACACTTAAACCTGACGTTATGATTTAGCGCATCAAGCACTGCGCGCTTACCTTCCAACAGATAAGTACCGCTTTCTTCTCTCGCCTTTTTATTTTTTAAGCTTTTTAAGAATTTAATTCTTTCGTTAGACGTACTTGTTATTTTTTGCATATTTCCACCTTAGTGCAATATAACATTTTTTTCTTAAATAAAAAGTGCGCAATATTTAATTGCGCACAACTTTTAATTAAATGTTCTTTTTAGCAACTTCGGCAAGCTGTGCAAAAGCTTCAGCGTTATAAACAGCTAATTCCGCAAGCATTTTACGGTTAATTTCAATGCCTGCCTTCTTAAGACCGTTAATAAGCTTGCTGTAGTTAAGACCGTTCATTCTTGCTGCAGCGTTGATACGTGTAATCCAAAGAGCACGGAAATCTCTCTTCTTAAGCTTACGGCCAACATAAGCGTAAGCTTGTGATTTCATTACAGCTTGGTTTGCTACACGGAACTGTCTGCTCTTTGCACCAAAATAGCCTTTTGCAAGCTTAAGGACTTTCTTATGATTCTTTTTTGTATTTAAAGCTCTTTTAACTCTCATTTCTTTTTCCTCCTAAAGCTTACTTGTAAGGGATAAGGTTGCGAACGTTCTTTGCTTCGCACTCGGCAATATAGCCGCCCTGACGCAAATTTCTTTTTCTCTTTGTTGACTTCTTTGTTAAGATATGGCTTCTGTAAGCCTTACCTCTCTTAATTTTTCCTGATGCGGTAAGAGCAAATCTTTTTGCCGCACCTCTGTGGGTTTTCATTTTTGGCATAGTATTTTACCTCCTAAAAGATTTATAATGCAGACATTATCATTATGAGATTTCTTCCCTCTAACGCGGGCTTCTTCTCAACTTTGGCTTCATCCTTCAACATTTCGCAAAAAAGCGACATAATTTGATGACCGATTTCCGGATGAGTAATTTGGCGAGCGCGGAATCTGATAGAAACCTTAACCTTGTCGCCGGCCTTTATAAACTCACGTGCCTTCTTTGCTTTAACTTCCATATCGTGCTTTTCAATGGTTGCAGAAAGCTGTATTTCGTGCAAAGCAATAACCTTTTGGTTCTTACGGTTTTCCTTTTCTCTCTTTTGAGTTTCAAAGCGGTACTTACCGTAATCCATAATCTTGCAAACCGGCGGAACAGCTTTAGGTGAAATCAAACAAAGGTCTAAATTCTCCTGATCAGCCATACGCATAGCTTGCTCAATAGGTACAATACCAAGCTGTGCACCTTCGGCACTAATAAGACGAACCTCTTTTTCTCTTATTTCATCATTAATCGCTAATTCTGTAATATTGAACACCTCCAAAAAAATAATGCGGGCAGCACAAACTACCCGCATAAATATCAGCCTAAAAATAACCGTGTGCAGCGCAATTACTGACAGGTGAGAAGCGGGCAGCTCCTACTTTGCTTGATTATAATACTACTGTTAAATGTTTTTGTCAACAACTTTTTTAATTTTCATCAAATTCAGCTCTATAAAAAGATTGCTCGGTATTTTTTCTTTTCATTTTTACCTTTACGCATACTATGCATACGGCAATAAGTGCCATCGTTATAACAGAAAACATTATACCAAGCACAGTAGCTGATTTTGTTATAAGTGTATCCGTCATACCTTTTATTAAATAATAAAAAGTGGTTTTACTTAAAGCAAGCCTTGAAGGAATATTATATATCGCCGCCATAGCAAGCGGCACCTCAACCGTGCAAGCAGCAACCCAAATGCCACTTACCGTGCCGAAGAGCACATCAAACACATGCCTTTTTCCGCCAAACAAAAAGTTGCATGTAATTACCGCAAAACTTATCAGGTATAAAGGAATTTCCATCTTAACAAGATTCTTAAGCACCCCAAATACACCTGCAAGCTTCGGTGTAAGCGAAAGTATTAAATTAGGAATGTATGTAAGGGCTGTGCGGATATTTTTCAAGGTGTATTCGTACAATTCGTCAATTTCTTTATCTGTAACAACGTCAACCTCATCATAATTATCCATCTGGCGAACAATCTCTGCCTTTAGTCCGTTGGCTTCAAATTGCTTAAATTCAAAATCAGTTCCGTTAAAAAGAGAATCAAGGAAAGCTATTGTATATTCGTGTGAATAAGCAATAAGCCTATCTTCACCCACCGCAGCAACAACTGCATCTGCATTCAATTCTGCTACCGAGCTTGATGCACGCACCGAATCTCTGACACTTGCAATAACTTCACTGTCGAATTCGCTTGTAATGATGCAATCTCTGTATGCTTCGGGATTTATTAAGAAATTAGATACCAACGAGCACAGTACCGAGCTTATAACGAGCACTGATGCCAGCACGTCTAAAATAAAACGCACAAATTTTTTCCACAGTCGCGGCTTGTAATAGATTTTTTCTTTCATACTTACCTCCACGACGGGTCACTAAGGTCTTTATCAAGAATCGCAGTAATTGCTATGCGCTTTTTACGGTACGGACCCTGTTTGGGATAACAGGTATAAATTGTAAGCATATCTTCGCCATCGCGAACTATATAGCTTTCATCATTTGCTTCAAAAACATCCTTAGAGGAAACCTCGTAAACGTATTTTCCGTAGGACGTATTTATTTCTATCAGCTCGCCTATAGGCAGATCCTCCAAATAATACAGCTCGCGTTGTCTGTTTACGTGAAAGGATAAAACGCAGTTACCACCTTGTCCCGGCATTCTTGAAAAAAAGTAATGAGCTACCCCGTAATCCAACATTTTTTTAGAATCGCCCTCATAAACAGGTATATCCTTTGCACCTAAGTAAGCAACTGAAATGGTTGCCCATTTTTTGCCCCATTTAATTGTCGGGAATTCGTTAATATCATAGTACGTCTCTTCTTTTATGTCGTCAACAATCGGCTTTGGCTGAACGTAATCGATATTATGATCAATACCGCTTTCCTGATACGTAACATCACCGCCGCGCATAACAACACTCCAAACAGCAGAAGGCTCGATAAACGTTGAAAACACAAACATACATAAGAGTCCCACGGCTATTATATATAAAAGAAAAGGCGTACAAAGCATAGTAAACTGCTTTATAACGCCATTGTTCTTCATAAAATTACCTAATTATGCGTTTTCTCTTTTGCGTATTACGATGAAAGCGCCTGCAGCAACAAGAACTGCTAACCCTGCAGCAAGATAAATATATCCGTTGCCTAAGGTTTCTTCAACACCGGTTGCATTAACCTTACCGTCATTATACTCAAGAATAAGCTCGCCCTTGTCATTGAAGAAATCAACTGTGGTGTCTCTGCTGGGAAGCACTTCAAACTTATAGCTGTAATTTGTAACAGTACAAGCTTCATCAAGCAATGCGATGATACCTTGAATTTGCTGAGGTGTATAGTTTCTTGCAGCAGCACCCTTGTTTTCGGGCAAAATTGCCTTTGCACGATCAAGAATAAGAATAAGCTGATCGATTTCTCCCTCTGTAAAATCCTGTTCCTTAATAAGCTTAATTGCACCGTTTAAAAACGAAGCATTATTAGCAGCAGGAATTTCCTTGAGCTTTGCAATTAAATCGTCCTCTGTTGCAGCAGAAACTGAAATTGCACTGCAAACTAAAAGAGCAACAATCATAAGCATAACTAAAATCTTTTTCATAATATCTATCTCCTTAAATCATTTTTATCGGATACATATTCTATTCATACACTATAATATCACTTTTACACACAATAGTCAAACTTTTTTTAATATTTTTATAAAATGTTTAATTATTCTCTGTATTTTTCCGCTTGAGCCTCAAACATAGTGAAATATTCACCCTTCTTTGCCATTAATTCCTTGTGAGTACCTTCCTCAAGCAAGCTTCCGTTCTTTACTACAACAATTCTGTCTGCCATTACCGCGCTTGAAAGCCTATGAGATACAAACAAAGTTGTTTTTCCCTTACGAAGCAAATCAAACTGCCTAAAAATTGCCTGCTCTGCCAACGCGTCCAAGGAAGCAGTAGGCTCGTCTAAAATCAAAATATCGGAATCGGCGTAAAAGGCTCTTGCCACCGCAAGCTTTTGCCATTGACCCGTTGAAAGTTCAATACCGTCGTCTTCAAAGAATCGCATAAGAGGTGTTTCGAATCCTCTAGGTAACTTGTTTATGTACTCTTCGGCGTCACTTTTTTCTGCAGAATCGATAACTGTTGAAAAATCTGCGTTTTTATTTATTCTGCCAAACCTGATATTTTCCTCAACCGTTACCGCATATCTGCCGAAATCCTGAAATACTATTCCGAACAAATCGTAAAGTGCGCGCACGTCATATGAACGAATGTCAATTCCGTCAAGGAGCACAACGCCGTCCGTTACGTCATAAAGCCTTGTAAGTAATTTAATAATCGTTGTTTTACCTGCACCGTTAAGGCCCACAAGTGCAACGGTTTCGCCGCTGTTTAACGTAAAATTAAAATCCTTAAGCACGTATTTATCAGTACCCGGATATTTAAAGCTTACGTTCTTAAACTCAATGGTATGTCCTGTGTTTGTTTTAGGCATAATCGGCTCGCCCACAGGCACGATATTGCTTTTTTGCTTCATAAACGAAATAAGGTTATCAATAAACAGTGTACCCTCATAAACTGCAGACGTGCCTACTATAAGCGTGCTTATACCTTCGCCGATAGCAGTCAAAGCGCCTGTATAGAAGGAATAATCGCCTATTTGTATCTGTTTTTGAAGAACTAATGTTGCAATAAAATAAAACAGAACACTGCTTGCAACTATCCTCAACAGGCCTAACGTTATATTCCAGAAGCCCTCCGATAATATTATATTCTTTAAGCCTTTGAAATAATCATTAAATACTTTATCGTATCTGTTTTCAAAATCCTCGTTCAAGCCTAAAAGGCGCATTTCCTTTACCATATCCTTGTTTACTATGGTAGAAGAATAATAGTTCATTTGATGCCTTGCCTTAGAACGCCTGCGCATATAGTTAACACGCTTTTTTCTGAACACAAAGCTGACTATTGTTGACGGCAAAGCCAACAATCCCACCAAAAGCGGCGCCCAAAAGCTTACGGAAACTAAAATAGCAATAAAGCTTATCATACTTACCGTAGTGCTTATTACGTTAAACGAGCTGTTTAATATTTGTATGGGACGCATACCTGCTTCCCTATTGGCATTTTCAAGCTTTTCGTAAAAATCGGGCAAGTCGAAGCACGCAATATCTATGTCCTTTGTTTTTTTCATAATTTTACGGCGAATATGGTTAGTTACCATTTCACCGGACAAATTAGATAAAACGTTATTTACGTTTGCCGTAACTCTTGTTAAGAAAAGATACACGAACTGTACCACAAACAAGGAAATAATCGTGCTTGCAGCAACGTCAACCCCTTTAACCGTTACAGACAGCTCGTTAATTATCCGAGCAGTAATGTACGTGCCGAAAACGGGCAGCACACCGTTTAAAAGGGCTATTATCATCATAACGATTAAAATCCAAGGGCTTGTTTCCCACACAAGCTTAAAAATATAAAAAAGCCGCGAAAAAAACGATTTAAAGGTGTTCTTTAAATATCTTGGAACTTCTTTTATGTTTTTAGGCAACGGCTCTTTATTTTTATCGTTAATTTTGTTTGATGGCGGTCCCATAGGTCCGCCGAAGCCTGCACCAATCATTTTTTACCCCTTAATTATATTTTGCTCTTTCACCGCCGATATACTTGGGTCTTGTACGTGCACACAGCAAAATTGCTTCGCCAATCTTATCGATGGAAAGCCTAACGGGAACGGCAACTGCTTTTAAGTGCATTCCTATAAGAGTACCGCCTATATCCATTCCCGCACTTGCTTTTACCGTTTCAACTGCAACAGGTTCTTTAAAATTTTTGTAAGCAGTTGTTGCAAAAGAACCACCTGCTTTGGGTTGCGGAACAACCGAAACGATTTCGTATCCGAACTTTTCAGCCGCTTCTTTTTCAAGAATGATTGCTCTGTTAAGATGCTCACAGCATTGAGCCGCCAAATACACACCTTTTTTATTAAGAACTGAATAGATGCCGTTAAATGCTGCTTGTGCAGCTTCAATGCTTGATTCTTTGCCAATATGGCCACCGATAATTTCACTTGACGAACAGCCTACCACAAATAAATCTCCACTTTTTAATTGTGCTGCTTCTAAAAGTTCTTCAGTTGCTTTTTTTGCTTGTTCAGTAATATTTATCATATTAAGCTTTCTCTCCAACAAAATAAAAATCGTATTTAACCGTACCGTCTTCATAAGAGCGGGTTCTTTGCTCAAAGCTTATATTAAAACCTTGCGAATTAAAGTTTTTTACAACGAACTCACTTGTGCCGTTTCCTATTAAATTTATTATGCGTTGAGGATTGTTTTCGAGGCGGTCCAGCAGATTATATTTACTCTCTTCAAAACCCTCTTGAGTATTTACGTTATTCGCAAAGCTGTTATCGTTATAATCTTTTGTGAAAATTTTTAAAATATTGCTAAGGGTTTTAACCGCTTCACTCTTATTGTTTGCTTCCACATCTTCAAAAAAAGCTTCTACCTGAGTGCCGTCAAACAAATATCTTACCGTAAATTCCGTTGCTTTTATTTCCCATACGCTTGTATCTTCTTCCATAGGCAAAACGGTAGTATTTTCAACAGCAAATTTCTCTCCGCATTTTTCGTTAATAATCATCATTCTATTCAAAACTATATCTTTGTTAAACAAGCCGAAGAACTCAAGTTCTTGTGTTCCTGTAGAACAAGCACCCAAGCAAAGACATAATAATACCGAAATTAATACTGTAATAAATTTTTTCATAAATTTCTCCCATAGTCTTATACATAATAACTACATACATTATACAACACTTTTCCGTTAAAATAAAGCATATTTTTATTTTTTATAAAAACTCGGTTAAAAATCGTGCAAAACAAAAAAAGCGAGCACACAAAGTGCCCGCAATTTTTTATAAATCTAATTTCATATCGCCCTGCTTAATCCAACCTGCCTTGCGCATAACCTCGGAGATAGCCAAGGAAAGTGCCGCAGGTAAGATAACGCACAGCAATAAGATTTTTACTAAAGCAAACCAATCGAAGCCGCCTGCCATCATTTGCCCCCACATTCCTGCAGGGCCCACAAGACCGCAAGTACCCATTCCTCCATAAACGCCTGCACCGTTTTCAACGGGCAAAAGCGTTGCCGCAACAGGACCTAAAATTGCAGACGCAAGTGTTGGGGGTATAAGAATAAGCGGATGCTTTATAATGTTGGGAACCTGAAGCATTGAAGTGCCTAAGCCTTGAGCAAGGAAACCGCCGAAGCCGTTTTCTCTCCAGGAAGATACTGCAAAGCCCACCATTTGACAACAACAACCTACTGTTGCCGCGCCTGCCGCAAGAGCAATAGCAGAATCGTCTGTAAACAGCTCGCTTCTAAAAACTACTACGGATATTGCCGCACTTGAAATGGGAGCTGTCAAAGCAAGGCCCATTACTACCGCAACAACCAAGCCCATAAGTGCAGGTTGAAGCGCCATTGAAATGCTTATTTGCTCACCAATCCAATCGCAGAAGCTATCAATATACGGACCTGTAAAAATTCCCACAGTGCCGCCCGACAAGATGCTTACACTTGGTACGAGTAAAATATCAAAGCGTGTTTTACCTGCAACTAAATTTGAAAGTTCGCTTCCAACTAATGCCGCAATATATGCCCCTAACGGACCGCCGCCCTCCTGATATGCAATAGCACCGCATACGGTTGCCGAAAGCATAACCAATGGTTTTGTTTTTAAGCCGTTGGCAACAGCTGCACCGATTGCCGCGCCTACAACAAGACCGTTTTTGGCATAGCTTGCAAAGGTAGAAAAGATTTCAAGCTTCGTCCAAATGCCAATCTGACCTAAAATAGTTCCGATCAAGAGCGTTGCAAAAACGCCTAAAGCCATTGCACTAAACGCATCTAAAAACCATCTGCGCAACAAGTTAGTAATAAAGTTACCGTCTTTTTTTCCCATAATGAGACCTCCATTTAAACGTTTCCGTCCTTAAGTTGACTGAAAACATAATTTACGCAAGCAAACTTTAAGTCACTGATATCAGCGCTTACAAGCACGGCGGATTTTTCTCCACCTTCAATAACAATGCCGGCGTACCAGCCAACCTCACCTGTCTCATTTGCGCTCGTCTGTGCAGTACCCGTTTTGGCGGCAATTCGCATTGTGTTAGTTAATCCTGTAACACCGCTTTTGCCTGTACCCTGAGTTGCAGTTTTTTCAAGTATTGAGCGCACCGTTAAAGTGACGGTTTCACCGAAGGCCTTCTTAAAGACCTTTGTTTCGGTGATGTTTTGGGGAACAAGCTCCCCTAATTCATTCGTTGTGCAAACACTTTGCACTATATACGGTTGCATTATCGTGCCCGAATTTCCAAACAAAGAAAACGAACTGCATAATTGCAACGGAGTAAAAAGCATTTCTGCCTGACCGAAACCCGTATCGGCGAGAAGCTTTAAACTGTTCAAGGTTTCTTCTTTTCCGTACATTTGAGATTTTTTTACGTTAAGTTCAAAGGGAAAATCGTCGCCTATACCAATCTTTGATGCGTAGGACAACATATTAGTCTTCCCCACCTGCATAGCAAGCCAACCAAAATAAATATTATCTGACCAAATCAGACCTCTGTTCATATCCAGTTTTCCCTTATACCCTGCATTTGGGAAAGACTGACGAACAATATAATTTGACCAATTACTTCCCTTAGGACGCCAACGCTCTTTTTCGTTAGTATAATATTGAATCTCGTCTTCATAAGGAAATACAGTTGAAACTGCCACCTTTTGCGAATCTAACCCTATTAAAGCCATCATCGACTTAAATATTGAGCCCGGTGGGTACGTACCCTGAATATTTCTGTTAAGCAAGGGAGTTAATTTGTTTTCAAACAAGTCGCCGTAATTTGTGGCTTTATCATACGCAAAAATATTTGCGTCATAGCTGGGATAGCTTACCATAGCCGTTACGGCACCGCTTGTTGGCACAATAACGGTTGCAGTACCCGAACAGTCCTTACCGTATTTTTCTGCCATATAATCTGTAACGTTCTTTTGCAGGAGAATATCTACCGTCAATTTCAAATCATAGCCGTTTCTGGCAGGCTTTTCATAAAGAACGGTCTTTGTTTTACTGTCATCTGAAAGAAGATAAATCTGCAAGCCCGATTCCGCCTGCAAATAGGAATCAAAAGCAGCTTCCAATCCACTTCTGCCTATGCGCGTGCCTTCCGCCAGGAATTTATACTCTTCTTTTTCTCTGTCCTCCGGTGTTATAGGTGTTGAATACCCTAAAGTTTGTGCAAGAGCCTCCTTATAAGGATAATACCTGATAGGCGTTATGGAATCGCGGTCAACGTAAACGTTTTCAATGCCTTTAAGAGCCTCTTCCTGTTCAACCGACAGCTCCCCCTTAAAGAACGTAGCAAAAATACCCGTATTCCCTGACGTTTTATTGTATTTTCCAAGCACCTCTTCTTTATCAAGCTTTAGGGCGCTTGCTACCAACGCAGCGGTGCTTTCGGCATTATCGCCAACCTTAGTCTTATCCGCATAGACGGTGACCGCATAATCATTTTGCACAATTACCCTGCCGTCGCGGTCAAAAATCTCACCGCGCTTGCCTTGAATTTCAGAAGCAAAAATCCTATCGTACCAGTTCATTTGAGGAACGACGTTAGCAGGAGTCCACGCTACAAGGTAAAACTTTGTCTTTTTATAGACCTCAAGCTGCATATCATAAGAAAATTCACCGTATTCAGCGGAAACAAAGTTCGCCGTGTAATCAAATGATACGGAGTTTCCGTTATCGACGCTGTTCCCTCTTTGAACCGTAACGGATTTAATCTTTAATAAGTCATATACCTTTTTATGATATTCCACAAATTCATCATAATCAACGCGTCCTTGAGAACCGGGTGTAAGCATATCGTACATAGCCTTGTAATCAAACCGAGTAAAAGCATTCAGATACGCTGTGGCAACGCCGTCGTAGGAATGACCTGCGCACGACGTACACAAAAGCACGATTGAGCATATGCTTACGGTTAGAATAATAAGTTTTAAGAATAACCGTTTCACTACTGCGCCTCCGCAATAAGACCTAATATATCCTCTTTTGAATAAATATAACCGTCAATATCCTTAAACGTTCCGTTTGCCTGCTGAGTATATATGCCAAACTTACCGCCCATGATATTCATTCCACTGTCAACAAACAGTAAATACGTTTCTTTTCCGAGCTTTGCCGCATTCTCATATGAAACGTTGTATTTTTCCTGACGGTCGGTTTTGGGATTTCTGATTAACGCACTACCGCCTAACTCAGCAATCCTTAAACTTTCACCTTTGGCTATATTGCCCTTTAAAACGTCAACACATTCAAAGTCTACCAAGCAATATACGTCAGGCTCACCAGCTTCAACCGTTGCTACGGTATCGCTTCTTTCGCCCGCAACGCCAACTACCACGTAGGCGGCATTTTTCATATCTGCAGGCTGTAATTTTGAGTAGCTTGTTTTTACAGTAACGTTTTCACCCAAAAACGGCACGAGCATTGAAATTTGAGGATAGAACATATAGCAGACAAAAAAGACAATGGCGAATACAAAAATAGAATATATTGACGCCGGCTTATTATCTACTCTTTGTATATTTTCCTCTTTAATATCCATAAAAACACAACCTTAAATTAACCGCAGCATTGCAAATTGAACGCGCTTTGGCTATTCATAAAATACAATTTGATTATAACATTTTATAATCTGCGTGTCAATTACATTGAACTGCCAACAGTAATTTTTTAAGAAAACAACTTTGTCGTTTTTTCACTCTTTTTAAGTAGCACATCAAATAAAAAATGCACCCTGAAGCATAATGCATCAAGGTGTATTTTTTAATTTGTTTTTTTAACAAGCTTCTTTAGAAGCATTGAAAGCGGTAAGGCAAGCGTACCTATAATAAGATTTCCTATTGCGTGAGATACGTCAAAGGGCAAGCCTGCTATTATCCAAGCAACCGTCCCTTCAAAATCAAGCCCAAACAAAATCGCCTGCGCAGGCGCGTACAGAATACCGAAAAGCAGTCCATGCAACGCACATACTAACGGGTACACAAACGCCCCTATCTTTTCCTTCATTGGAGGTAATAGCATAGTCATCCCCCAAAGAACCGTCCAAATATAAAGGTACGGAACCCACCAAAGTGAAAATCCGCTAAAAACGCCTTCGAGCAACACGTAGGTATATATTGGCAGTAAAGCCTTTTTCCTAAAGGCAACGGTATATGCCGTTATCAGCATAGCAAGAGGATGAATATTTGGGTCGGGCACAAACTCAAATAATCTTTTTCCTAAAAACAGTACCGCCGCCAGCAAGGCAAACAGCGTTAGCTCAAAAACGGAAATTTTAAGCCTTCTTGTACGTAAGCTCATACTTATCGCCGCTTAAAATTTCAATAGAATCCGCACCGGAATTTACCATTTCTCCATCTTTTGTAATCTCCCAATAAGCCTTGTCAAGCTCATAGTCGGCACGAATACCGTTAACGTATTTAATATACAGACCGTATGCGCCCTGTTCACCTTGAACAAGCTCGTTATCAAGAAGAATTTCTCCTAATTTTGTTTTATCGCTGTTAATAGTAAACTTAACGCTATTTTCTTCCACCTTAACGGTAAGAATAATTTGGTTAGCCCCTTCGCCCAAAGAAGTATCTTCCTTATATTTAGCATTTGCCCAAGGTCCCTGATCTGCACTTGGCGCTACCGTTGCGGTTGCCGTAGCACCTAAATCGCCGGGGGTTTCGGGGGGCGTATTGGGTGTGCATGCACTAAAGCAAAGCACCAATAAAGCAATAAGTAACGTTGATACGATTTTTGAAATTGTTTTTCTCATAAAAATTCACTCCTTTTCTTTTGATAAAAAGAAAAAAGAAAAACGCCCTTCTTTTTTTAGAAGAACGCCTTAATAAGCTATGCCTTAAAACGCATCCTTCTTTTGCCCAAGGACCTTTTCGTGCATCACAGAACGATAAGCATTCCGACTTTACGGTAATGGCTGTTGTCTCGGACTTTCACCGACGTTCCCTTATCCCCGGGCAAAACGCCTTTAGAGCATTTTGCTTGCGGCTACAAGCTTTCACTTGATGAACTGTGAGTATCTTTTTATTCGTTAAGATTCTATCACACAACACGGCAGATGTCAATACATTTAAGCAACAAAAGCCGTTTTTAAAGAATTTTGAAAACCCAATTTAGCTTTTTTTAATATTTTACTTTACAAAAATTTATTTATTATATATAATATGTGTGCTGAATAAATAAACTCGTTTATCAGGACACGTTTCCTTTTATTTTAAGCTTTCAGAGAGCGTGCGGTGGGTGTAAGCGCGCAGCTTGGTTTTAGGAGATATCACCTGTCAGAGGCGGAGACGAATTTTTAGTAATTTCCGATGTCAGTTGCACATTACGCAACACCGTATGTTAGTACGCGCGTTTTGGTGGTTTGCCTTGTGCTTTTTTCAAAATGCACAGGGTTTTATTTTTTATTTGGAGGTTTTTATGTACAAGAAAGTTGATACCGGTCTTAATTTCGTTGACCGCGAAAAAGAAATTCTTGAATTTTGGAAGGAAAATGACGTTTTTGAGCGTAGTACAAAGATGAATGAGGGTAACCCTGAATTCACCTTTTACGATGGCCCCCCTACTGCTAACGGCAAGCCCCACATCGGTCATATTTTAACCCGTGTTATTAAGGATATTATTCCCCGTTACCGCACTATGAAGGGATACCACGTGCTTCGCAAGGCAGGTTGGGACACCCATGGCCTTCCCGTTGAACTTGAAGTTGAAAAACAACTTGGCATCAGCGGCAAGCCTCAAATCGAAGATTTTGGTATTGAACCCTTTATTCAGCGTTGCAAAGAGAGCGTTTGGAAATATAAGGGTGAATGGGAAAAAATGAGTGACCGCGTAGGTTATTGGGTTGATATGGACCACCCTTACGTAACCTATGAAGATAACTATATTGAAAGCGAATGGTGGGCTCTTAAAACCATCGCCGAAAAGGGTTTGCTCTACAAGGGTCACAAAGTAGTTCCTTACTGCCCCCGTTGCGGCACTGCACTTTCTTCTCACGAGGTTGCTCAAGGCTATAAAGATGTTAAAGAAACAAGTGTTTTCGTTTCATTCAAGGCTAAAGGCGAGGATAATACTTATCTTCTTGCTTGGACTACTACACCTTGGACGTTGCCTTCAAACGTTGCCCTTTGCGTAAACGCTAACGAAGAATACGTTTATGCTTCTTTTGAAGGCAAAACATATATTTGCGCCAAAGAGCTTTTAGCTTCTGCTTTAAGCGAAGATGCTGAAGTTATCAAAACCGTCAAGGGTGCTGACCTTTGCGGTATGGACTATGAGCCTTTGTTCGACTTTGCAAAGGTTACAAAGCGCGCTTGGTACGTTGTTGCTGACGATTACGTTACTCTTGACGCCGGCTCCGGTATCGTTCATATCGCCCCTGCCTTTGGTGAAGACGACGCTCGTGTAGGCAGAGAAAACGACCTTCCTTTTGTTCAGCTTATTAACGCACAAGGTCTTTTTGTTGAAGAAGCTACTCCTTATGCCGGTATGTTTATTAAAGATGCCGACAAGGTTATTATTGAGGATTTAGACAAAGCAGGCAGATTAGTTCGCGCAGTTGAATTTACTCACAGCTATCCTTTCTGCTGGCGTTGTGATACTCCTTTGATTTACTATGCCCGTTCCACCTGGTTTATTAAAATGACTGCTGTTAGAGATCAGCTTATTAAAAACAACCGTTCTGTTAATTGGATTCCCGAAAGCATCAAGGAAGGCAGAATGGGTAACTTCCTTGAAAACGTTATTGACTGGGGACTTTCCCGCGAACGTTATTGGGGTACTCCCCTGCCCGTTTGGGAATGTGAATGCGGTCATTTCCACACAATTGGTTCAAGAAAAGAATTAGTGGAGCTCACAGGCTGTGACGAAAACGTTGAGCTTCATAAGCCCTTCCTTGACCCCCTTACAATTAAATGTCCAAAGTGCGGCAAGGATATGCACAGAGCTCCCGAAGTTATTGACTGTTGGTTCGATAGCGGTTCTATGCCCTTTGCTCAGCTCCACTACCCCTTTGAAAACAAAGAGCTCTTTGAGAAGCTTTTCCCTGCTGATTTCATCAGCGAAGCTATCGACCAGACTCGTGGTTGGTTCTATACGCTTTTAGCTATTTCTACTCTCCTGTTTGATAAGGCTCCCTTTAAAAACTGTATCGTTTTAGGTCACGTTAACGATAAAGACGGCATTAAAATGAGCAAGCATAAGGGTAACGTTGTTGACCCTTGGTCAATTTTGGATAAGCAAGGCTCTGATGCTGTTCGTTGGTATTTCTACACAGGCTCATCTCCATGGTTGCCTTCACGCTTCTACGGTGAGGCTGTAAGCGAAGCTCAAAGAAAGTATATGGGTACTCTTTGGAACACCTACGCTTTCTACGTAATGTACGCAAATATCGATAATTTTGATCCCACTAAATATTCACTTGATTACGATAAGCTTTCCGTTATGGATAAATGGATTTTATCACGTTTACAAAGCCTTATTGCTTTCGTTGACGAGGGTCTTGAAAATTATCGCATAACCGAAACTGCAAGAGCTATGAACGATTTTGTTGATGAGCTTTCTAACTGGTATATCCGTCGTGGCAGAGAGCGTTATTGGGGAAGCGAAATGACTCAGGATAAGATTAACGCTTATATGACTCTCTACACTGTGCTTAAAACTCTTACTCAGTTAACTGCTCCTTACACACCTTTTATTGCGGAAGAAATTTATCGCAACATTGTTTGTTCAGTAGATAGCTCTGCACCCGAAAGCGTACATCTTTGTGCTTTCCCCAAAGCTAACACAGCTTGGATTGACAAAGAACTTGAGGATAATATGGAGTATCTGTTAAAGGCTGTTGCCTTGGGCAGAGCTTGCAGAAACGACGCCAATATCAAAAACCGTCAGCCCCTTCAGTCCTTGTTTATAAGCGGCGCAAAGGTACTGCCCGAAATGTTCTGTAAAGAGATTGAAGACGAGCTTAACGTTAAAGAAGTTAAGTTTACCGACGATTCAAGTGACTTTATCACCTACACCTTCAAGCCACAGCTTCGCACAGTCGGCCCTAAATACGGCAAGCTTGTAGGTTTAATCGGAAAAGAACTTTCTGCAAGTGACGGCTCTGCTTTAATGAAGCAATTAAATGCTGAAGGCTCAATTAAGTTTAATATTAACGGCACTGACGTTGTTTTAACCGCAGATGACCTTTTAATTACCCCTGCCAACAAATCAGGCTTTACTGCACAAAGCGATTCCGAAATTACCGTTGTTCTTGATAACAACTTAAATCAAGAGCTTATTGAAGAAGGCTATATGCGCGAGCTTGTTTCCAAAGTTCAAACAATGCGCAAGGAAACCGGCTTCGAAGTTACTGACCATATTAAGCTCGTTATTACTACAGACGGTACTCTTAAAAACGTTGTAGAGCAGTATGCTGATGATATTGCAGGTGATTGCCTTGCCGATTCGGTAAGTGTCGGTGCGCCATTACAAAATAATAAAGAATGGGATATTAACGACCTTAAATGCGTTATATCTATGGAAAAGATTTAATGTTTGTTACAGATTCTTGGGTTGATTATGAGCTGCTTGACTGCGGTGACGGTATGAAGCTTGAGCGCTGGAAGGATATCGTTCTTCTGCGCCCCGATCCGCAGGTTATTTGGCCTTATTCGCTCCCTTTAAACAAAAAAACTATTCACGCAACCTATAGGCGTTCTTCCTCAGGCGGAGGCGCTTGGGAATTTAACAAAAAGGTGCCTGAAAAATGGAATATCGCTTGGCGTGACCTTACCTTTACAGTGCGTCCTATGGGCTTTAAGCACACAGGACTTTTCCCTGAACAAGCGGTTAATTGGGATTGGATGCGCAATCTTATAAAAAACGCCAACCGTCCCATAAACGTGCTTAACCTTTTTGGTTACACCGGCGGTGCTACCGTTGCCTGTGCTTCTGCAGGAGCAAAGGTTTGCCACGTTGACGCTGCAAAAAATATGATTGCTATCGGCAAGGAAAATTTAGCCGCATCAAACTTATCTGACGCACCTGTAAGATGGATTGTTGACGACTGTTTAAAGTTCGTTCAACGCGAAATCCGCCGCGGCAACAAGTATGACGGAATAATTCTCGATCCCCCAAGTTACGGGCGCGGTCCGGGCGGTGAGTTGTGGCATTTAGAAGAAATGCTCTATCCCTTTATGGAAAATTTAGCGCAACTGCTTTCCGATGAGCCATTATTCTTATTACTTAACAGCTACACAACGGGTTTGCAGCCTCTTGTACTTAAAAACGTTATTGAAAAGACCATTTGCTCCCGTTTTGGCGGAAGTGTTGATGCCAAGGAAGTTGGCTTAAAGGCAACAAGCGGCAACATTATTCTTCCTTGCGGTGCTTCGGGCAGATGGGAAAGGTGATTTATGTTTGAAATTTTATACGAAGACAACCATATTATAGTTGCCGAAAAACCACAAAATATGATTATTGCAGGCGACGCGACGGGCGACGAATCCATGCATGCCGTTTTAAAGGAATACGTAAGGGTTAAATATAATAAGCCGGGCGAAGCATTTTTAGGTCTTGTTCACAGGCTTGACCGCCCCGCAGGCGGCTTGGCAGTTTTTGCACGCACCTCAAAAGCGGCGGCACGTCTTGCAACACAGCTCAAGGAAAACGAGCTTAAGCGCACGTACTATTGCGTTGTAAGAGGTGAGCCTAAAAATACTACCGACAGACTCGTTAACTACCTTAAGAAAAACGAAAGCACCAACACCGTTGAGGTTGTTCCCCAATCAGTTGAAGGTGCTAAAAAAGCAATATTAAACTATAAGCTCCTGCAAAAGCTTGAAACACCCGAAGGCACCCTTTCTCTTTTACAAGTTCAGCTCGAAACAGGCCGTTCTCATCAAATACGAGTTCAAATGGCACATATGGGCTGCCCTCTTTGGGGTGATCAACGATACGGATACGGTATAAACAAAAAAGGTCAGCAATTAGCCTTATACGCTGTAAAGCTTCGTTTAATACACCCCACTAAAAAGGACTCCATGCAATTTATATGCTATCCCCCGTCTATCGCACCTTGGACTGCCTTCAAATTAAATATTGAATAATCTTTATATAAAAAAGCGGCTTAAGAAAAGCCGCTTTTTTCTCCAAAAACACAAAGCCGACAAAATTTCTTGTCGGCTGATTGCTTATAGCGATGTAAATTAATCAAGCTCCTGACTCAACAACGTCAGGACCATCAAAGTCGCCGCCGTCTTCAAAATCAGTAAATACAGCACCGTTTAAAAGTTCAACAACTTCAACCTCTGGCTTTGAATAAATCTTCTTCATATATATCACAATCTCCTCAAAACAAATTGCCAATATTACTATACGCACTAATTATATCACCAGCATATCTTCTTGTCAATAAGTTTTTTTAATAATTTAATATTTTTTTGCCTTCGCGTTATCCTTGACATTTATTGCATATTTATTGTATAATATTTTTATGCTTACAAGGAGTGATTTGCTATGAAAATTAAGGAGTGCTTTATTCTAAAAAGCATTGCCGGCATCAATACGGTTATATCCGTAAACGACGAATCTGATTTTACGGGTATGCTTACCTTGAATGAGTCCGGTGTTTTTATATGGAACCTTTTAGTAAAGGGCGCAACGCGTGAAGAGGTTATTACTGCTCTTTCAAACGAATATGAAATCGACCGTGCTATTGCCGAGGCTGATACCGACGATTTTCTGCGCACACTCAACTCTATAGACGTTTTTGAATAATAATTACTGTTTTAACGAATTTATATGGAGGAAGAAAAAATGACAAAAAAAACAAAAGGTATTATTCTTGCCGGTGGTAAAGGCACTCGCCTTTATCCTATGACTAAGGTTGTATCGAAGCAATTATTGCCTATTTATGATAAGCCTCTTATTTACTACCCCTTATCTGTGCTTTTACTCGCAGGTATTGACGAGGTACTTATTATTTCAACACCTAACGACACACCCCTTTACCGCGCATTGTTGGGTGACGGCTCGCATTTAGGCATTTCTATTTCTTATGCCGTGCAGGACACTCCCCGCGGATTAGCCGATGCTTTTATTATCGGTGAAGATTTTATAGGTGATGACAACGTTTGCCTTATTTTAGGCGACAACGTTTTTTACGGTCAAAATTTCTCACAACTTCTTTTCCGCGCAAAAGCCGTGGAAACAGGTGCTACAATTTTCGGCTATCCCGTTTCCGACCCAAGAGCCTTCGGCGTTGTTGAATTTGACGAAAACCACAAGGTTATTTCCATTGAAGAAAAGCCCGAAAATCCCAAAAGCAATTTTGCCGTACCGGGTTTATATTTCTATGATAACCGCGTAATTGAAATAGCAAAGAATGTTAAGCCTTCTGCCCGCGGCGAAATTGAAATTACCGCAGTTAATAACGAATATTTAAAAAACAAGGACCTTAACGTTATTTTGATGGGCAGAGGTATGGCTTGGCTTGATACGGGCACTCCTGACGGTATGCTTACCGCTTCTTCTTACGTGCAGGCAGTACAGTCTCTCCAGGGCTTCTATATCTCCTGTATTGAAGAAATTGCATGGCGCAGAGGCTTCATTACTACCGAGCAGCTCAGAGCTTTAGGCGAAGACACAAAAACAACTGACTACGGCAAATACATTATCAGTCTTGCCGAAAGAAATAAAAAGTTTTAAATGAAATCATATTCTATTGCCGATTACATAGTTAATATGAACTGTTTTGGGCGCACCCAAGAGCACGCTGAAAAATATTTGGTTCCCTACTGCAACAATCCCGATATTGTTCTTGAGGATTGCGAGCCCTTTATTTTAAAGCAGTTAGAAAAACGTCCCGATTTAAACACGTCAAACGTGCAATACAATATTTACAGCAAACTATTTGCCGCAAAGCTTTTAGAAAAGGGCGGATTTGTTCTGCACGCTTCGGCTGTAGCCTACGAAAATAAGGCTTATCTCTTTTCTGCTGAATCGGGCGTAGGTAAATCTACGCATACTACGCTTTGGACTGAGGTGTTTCCTGAGGCATTCGTTATTAATGACGATAAGCCGGCGTTGCGGTTTACAGACGGGAAATATCACGTTTACGGTACTCCTTGGAGCGGTTCAAGCTCAAAAAACGTTAACGCAAAGGTTCCACTGCAGGCAATATGCTTTATTGAACGTGGCGAAGCAAATACCATTGAGCGTTTAACGTCGCCGGTGGAAATACTGCAGGTAATGCTGTCGCAAACTATGCGCAGAGCAGGTTTAGAGCGTTCTAACGCGCTTTTAAACGAGCTTGATGCTTTAATCGCCTCTATCCCCTTTTACCGCCTTACCTGCCTTCCTAACGAGGCTGCGGCCGTTTTAGCGCACAAGGTAATGTCTGCGGACCAATAACCTATGTTTTATCCTACGGAGTTAATGGAAGTTAACTCCGTATTTTTTTATAAAAAACGCTTTCACCAAAATAAAATTTATGAATATAATGTATCACAATGCTCATAATTGTTTTGAGGTGATTTTTATGGCAAAATGTTGTATTTGCGGAGACGAAAAAAAAGATAATTTAATGATTTTAGGCGTACATATTTGCGCCGATTGCGAATGGAAAATTTTAACTGCTAACGCCCACAGAGCAGGCTACAGACGATGTGCCGAAAAATTAAAAAGGCTTTTTCCTCAGCAGGAGCTTTAAGCACACAGCCAATGCATTTAATGTTTAGTTTGGGTTTTATCTGATAACCTTACTGCTTCTTATTTTGTTCCAAAAAAGAAAAAAGGACATATGAATGTCCTTTTTTTATTTTTATTAGCCAACCATACCGGAACGCTCGATACTCTGTACAAAGAATTTCTGACAGAAGCAATAGAGAACAACGATAGGTCCAACGTGCATAACCGTACAAGCCGATTGATACAGCGAGTTAAGAACAATGTCACCGGTAACGTCGAGCACCGAGCCAACATAGCTTTGACCCATATTAAGAATTCTTGTAGCCATAACCTCTGCACCGGGGTTAAGCATCGAAACGTAATAAATATCGTTGTACTGCCAAACGAAAGCAAAGAGGAAAACTGTTACAAGCATTGGCGTTGCGCTGGGAAGCATAACCTGTAAGAAGGTTCTGAAAGGTCCTGCGCCGTCAATATAAGCAGCTTCTTCAAGCTCTTTAGGCTGGTTGATAAAATACTGACGCAACAAGAATACGAATAAACCGTTGCGGTACATTGTAGCCGTTGCGGACAGCAAGCCGATTGCCGTCCAACCGCGTGTAAGGTCAATATTGGGCACCATTGAAAGCTGTTCGCCAAAGGTAAACATATATAAGGGGTTAAATGCCTTATATCTGAAATACATTGACGTTGCAAGCATTTGAACGGGAACCATAAGTGTAAATATACACATAAGGAATATAAAGTTATTACCCTTAAACTTGAACCTTGCCAAGCCGTAAGCAACAAGCATACAGGAACACATTTGCATCAATGCAAATACGAGAGCTGATGAAAATGAATTTAAGTAAAGCTTCGGTATTTCCGCATAACGCCACATAGCAATGTACGTGTTAACGTTAATTGAACGGGGAATAAGAATTACCGTTGGGTCGTAAACGTCAGCCGAGGACATAAACGAGGTAATAACAGTAATTAACATTGGATAGAGAATAAGGTAGCAAATACCGATCAACAGAACGGAACGTATGAGACCCCAAACTAATCCAAAGGCTCTTTTGCCAAACAAAGCGCGCTTAAATTTTTGCCATCTTGTAAGTGTAGGTATAACGTAGTTATCAACCTCTTCGGCACCTACTTCATTAGTTACCTTTATCTTTTCAGATTTTTCCATTTCCTACACCCCCCTTAGTTCTCATAGTAAACAAGCTTTGATATAATGCCTGCTACAGCGCTTATAATAACGGCTGTAAACAAGAAGTACATCCAGCTCATTGCCATTAACTCAACCTGAGGAAGAGCCGCATTTTTGTCGTACAAATAGGAAAGCATAGGACTTTTCATACCGCAAAGCACTTCGATTAAGATGTAAACGGTATTAACAAGAATCATGGGACTTATCATGGGGAAGGTTATCTTCCAGAAGTTTTCCCAACCCGTAGCACCTTCAACCTTTGAAGATTCAAAGATTGACGGTGAAATGGTTTGCAAGCCTGCAAGGAAAATCAACGTGGGAACACCTGCACCGTTGATAATATCCGTAAGCTTATCAAATGCAGTTCCGATGAATGCACCGAAGGAGCCGCCAATAGAATCCTGAATACTACCTGCAATATTCATTGCCTGAGAGCCAACGGAAGCCATTTGACCTGAGTCAACACCGGTTTCGCCTGCAAGCATTGTTGCCGCAACACCGGCTGAGGTGATAACAGGCATAAACAGTACCGCACGGGCAAAGGTTCTGCCGTGGAAATCTTGGTTAAGTACGTTAGCCATCAAAAAGCTGAAAATCAACGTTGAAGGCACCATAATCAACAGGTTTGATCCGGAGCTAAGCAACCTTTCAATGAAATCGCCTTGATCGGAAAGAGATTTTACGTATGCATCAAAGCCGTTAGGAATAAGGCTTGTGATGCCCGTAACGTTGTTAAATGACTGTGTGTTAAACGAAAGAACTAATGCCGTATATAAGGGAGATAATACAAAGAAAATCAAACCGATAATAAACGGAAGCACAAATAACCAACCCGATAATGAGCGCCTTGTCATTAAGCCCAATTTATAAGTTTTTGGTTTTTTCATTAATTATTCCCCCCCTTTGCAAAAGATTCTGCTTTAACAAGCGTGCCGTCTGCCGCAGTGTAATCATAAGAGTTATAGTTGATATAAACCTCAACACCGTTACTGTATGTAATCTTGTTTACATTTTCGGCAACAGCCTCGTGATTTACAAGGAAAGCATCTGCGGTATCCGAAAGCATATTATTATATTCATTGTACATAGCAATAGCTTCATCAAGCCAAGCCTCGTAATTCAATGAATACATACCCTCAAACCAAAGGTCCTGAACTTCGGTGTTTGGAGCATAGCACCAACGGTAATATAAGCCGGAGCCTGCTTCAACAGCCTGAAGGAAGGTTCTGCGGGTATCGCCGTTAAGGTTAATAGGCTCACCGGAATACTCAATGCAACCATGAATTACCATCTGATAGAAGGGAACTGATTGGTCAGCAAGGTTAAACTTACTGCTTATGTTGCTGATTTCAAAGATTTCATCAACGTAGGCAAGCATATAGTTATTAGCACTCTTACCCATAACAATCTTGTCTTCGCTGAATTTCTTTGCAACGGCAGCATAAGTTTTGGCTGTTTTGTCTCTATCATAGAAATCGTCAACCTTATAGTTGCCCGGAAGATTGTTTGCAAGGCTACCAAGACTTACTGCCTTAATATTAAGGTTGTTTATATCGTTTACAAGACCTGTTAAGAAGCTTCTGCTGTTATCTTCGCTATCAATATTATAAATATTTGAGGGAGCGGCTATCGTAGCCTTATTATCGGGTGAAGCCGTATTCCAGTTATCAATATACTGATAATGATATGCAATATCACGTGTTACAAGTCTTGAAGCCTGTGTAAGCGTATTGTATCCGCCGAACAGCTCCGTTTTATAAACAAGAGCAAGCTCTGTTTCAAAGAACACGTTTACACCCAAGCCTTCGGCATAATTAAGCAAATTGGTTAAACCGTTTTTGCCGCCTAATGCATCAAGCACGTGAGCCTTGTTAAACACGCTGTTTCTTAAGCCGTTGTTCGCCCAACCCTTATAGTTGATCGAAATATTCTTAACGCCCTTATCTGCAAGCTTTTTAATAAGCTCTTGGCATTGGTCGAAGGTTGTGATAGCCTTCATCTCTGTATAGCCAACACCTAAGAAAGCAGTTTTATGGTCATAAGCACCAACAAGCTCGATATTAAACGGAATATCCTTAAAGTTCTTTTTGCTTAAAACGCCCTTATCAATAAGGTAATTTCTATAATACTCCGCCATACCGCTGTAATTAGCCTTTTCACCGTCAAGAATTGAATAGGTGATTGAGAGGTCAGCCGAGTTCATCTCGTTCTGATAAATACGAGAAACCTTACCGGCGCTCTTGAACTGAATTTCTTCATATTCAGACATTTTAAAGCTTGTATAGCATCTGTTGCGATCAACTGCAGTAACGTTTTTGCCTGCAATATCTGCAACTATCGTAGCATTTGTATCACCGCTTTCAATAATACCGAAAAGCGCACTGTTTGCCTTTTTGATACCGAAAACGGGGAGATATGCCTGCTCGTTTCTATAGGGTCTTGTTAACAGTTCACGTCCGTCGTCAAGGCCGTAAAGCTGCACGCGAATATCCTTGGAAATGTTTGTTTTTCCGTTATTGAAATTAATAATTGCGCCTGAGCCATCGGGAACAAACATATAACCTTCTTCGCTTTTTGAAGCGGAGCCAAAATATTGAAGCAGGTTAATTGATGCGATAGCAAAGGTGTTTGTATCGTACTTAATTTCTTCGTTGGGAATTGTTACGCTAAGACCGCCCGACGTAAGCTCGTAGTCAACCGGAATCCAGAAGGTCTTTGCAGGTTCGATTTCTACACCGAACTCTTCGTTTATTTTGTCGCGGGCTTCAAGGTCCATACCAATAACCTCAACAAAGGCTGCCTGAAGCTTTTGCATACGCTCTGCGTTGTAAAGCTTTGTTTGGTCCTTTATGATATAAACCGTTTTTCCTTCAGCAATAAACTGACCCATGTTAGGTGCAATTTGCAAATATTCGTTTTGTATATCGGTAGTATATGTGCTCCATACGTTAGGTGTAATTTTTGCATACACACTACCCGTGGTGATAGCTCTTGCCTGGCTTGAATGCTTAGGATCAGCCTTCATTGCCGCCGCGTACTGTTCGGCTACTGAGCCTTCAATACAAGTGGGAATAATATAATCAGGCTTTATTTGACCTAAAACATAGATAACTCGCAGATTACCGTTGTGATTAACAACATGGTACTGTTCAATACCCAACTCTTCATTATTATTTAAAATACAGTCAAGATAGCTTTCGAGAGTGCTTTGGCTGCCGTCCTTCTTGTTTAAATAAAACAAGGAAACCTGGCTACTCATTTCACTCTTGATGCCGATATTTCTATCAGAGGGCGCAGGATTTGAATACCAAATTTCACCTGTTTCCTTGCTCTTTAAAGCAATTTCAAGAATTTCCGAGCTAAAGTAGAACTCGTACTTATCATTTTCTTCAATTAAAGTGAAGATAGTATCCTTATCTTTGTCCTCACGAACGAAGGTGGGAGCATTAGCGCTGAACTGATAATCAGGTTCATTGTTTGTTGGAGTAATATAGCCTTCTTCTACTTCTGTTGCACAACCGGTAAACATTACCATAATAGGAAGAAGCAATAAAAGTATTAACAAGGCGGAAATAATTCTTTTTTTCATGTTCATTCCACCTCCGTTACCTACGTAACTCAAGCTCTCGATAAATGGTAAAGCCAAAGTTCCAAATTTCTTGAACAAGGAAGAAGAACAACACGCTCAAGAAAACAATGATAACCATACCGAGAAGAATTGCCAATAACGTAATGAAGGTTTTGCCTCCGGTGTACTGGTGAGTAGTCATAGTACCGGTATAAAGAAGGATTGCGGTCCAACCGATACCGATTGTAGAAATAAGAGACACGATAACGGCTTCGTTAACCGTAAGCACGTTTGTAAGGGGAATTAAAATAATTTGTGAAAGCACTAAGGGAAGCATTGAATATCCCGTGTAAATAAACACGTCCTTCATACTGCCTTCGCCATCAAACAAGGTTGTAAGACCCCAGTTGGCAGCAACCCAAATAACAACTATAAGTGCTACCGAAACGAACGTACCTATAATGTTAATATCCTCAGGTGTTACCTTAAAAGCATTAAACGTATAGTTATTAAACTGTTTATTTAAAATGTCAGTAATAACGTACAGCACAAGGAAGAGAACGGCGATATAGCTTCTGCCGCGCTTTTCGTGCTTCAAATCCCAAAATCCGTCAAGCGGGTGAGTAATAACGTGGAATGCATATTTAAGGTCATTGCCGAAATTTTTAAGCTTTTCCATTAGATATCTCTTCCTCCCGTCCTAACAAATTTTTTGAATTTTTTAACCCAGCCGAAAATTGTAGTTGCAGCAACTACAAGGATTATACCCCACATAAGATAAGGCATAACGTCTTCAAGAACTAAATCTCTGTACTGATAGAAAGCTCTGCCGTATTCATCTTGTGAATAGCCCTTCATAAAGCAATCTGCAGCTTGAAGGAAAACCTTCTTTTTCTCTTCGCGCTGCTCAATACGGATACTCTCAATATTCTCAATATCGGCGTTTTCATCAACCTTTAATACAGAAGCATTAAGATAATAAATTTTACCAACACCGCGATATGCAAGAGAAGAGTTAGATGACATACCTAAAATCTTGTTCCAAGCTTCTAAGGCATCGTCATATCTGCGCTCTGCGTGACTGTTAATAGCATCACGAAGAATTAAACCGTATTCAGTAGGCTTATAAGTAGTCATCTGTGCGCCTTGAGCGTCAAGAACAACTATTGTTTCATCATCGTTAAGAAGCTGAATTGCAACAGGCGAAAGGTTTGTACCCATGGTATAACCAACCTGTTCCTCTCTTGATGACGTTTTATCTTCACCAACCTGAGTGAGTTTTTGACCTAAAGCACCGAAAACATAAAGAAGCTCGCCGTTGCTTGTGTAGGTAAATACTCTACCCTTTTGAGAGTCGAGAACACTTGTCAAGCCGTTTTTGGAAACTGTTGCGTCACACAAATAGGAATAGCTTGATCTGTTCTTTTCGTCACCCTTATCTCCCGAAGGAGGAGTAATGCCGGTACGCTTAAGTACGTCAGAGCCTGCGGCGTTCAATTTACGAAGCGCTGCGCCGATTTCAGCCGATGAGGCAAAATGCTCGGTAAGCTCATCGAGCTTAAGCTGTGAAATAGTACCGTAAATAAAACCTTGGTCATCCATAGTTACATTACTGTACTCTGTGGAAAGGTTTTGCTGACGTTTACTTTTTGCATCAGCCGTAAATAAGCGGTTAAGCAATGCGGAAAGTGATTGCTTTGTTTTTGTAGCACCGTAGAACTTTGTAAATTCACCGTTGTCATTTAATTCTACAAGACCTTGATAACAGTCTTTAGAAACTACAAACATACGCATTGCGTTATCTACAACAACCTTTAAAGGCTTATATGATACCTGCGTACCCGTTGAGCCTTCTGTAGAGGTGTTGTTATCGATTTCGATTTCATCGTCCGGTATTTCGCCATCAGCAGTACCTTCACCCTCTGTTGCATCGGTTGAATCGTCCTGAGTGGGCTCTTCTGTAGGTGCTGGTGTTACGGTTGCTGTAACGTTTTCTTCACCGTCCTCGGTAAAGTATTTTGAAATATCGGGGTCATCATAAGTTCTTACAAAGCTGAAAAGCCCTGTTTCTTCACTAAATGAGAAGCTTACTATACGCTGGTTATCGGTATCGCAAACAAAAAGCAGATTTTGTGCCTCGTGTACAAAAAGACCGTTAGGATATTTAAAGGTATCCTCTACCCCATCCTTTGTCCACGTTGAAATGATTTGTTTAACCGTACGTAAATCACTGTCAAGAACGATAACTCTCTTATTTCCGGTATCGGAAAGAATAACGTAGCCGTTCTTTTTATACAAGGTTAAATCCTGGGGCGAGCTGATTGCAACGCCGCCAAGGTTTTCAAGACCGATAAGACCGCTGTTGATAACCTGGTCGGGAACGTAAGCCTGAGGTTCAGGATAAACGCCCGATTCAGTTACGGTATAGTTTTGATACGGAGCTGCAAAAGCAGTTACCGAAATTGTGGTAGTCAGTATTAAAGTAAGTACCAGACATACGATTTTATTTATTTTCATTATCCAGCACCCCCTTAATCCTTCATACCTGATGTAGCCATAGTTTCGATAATGTTACTTTGTGAAATAATGAAAGTAGTAATCGGAACAGCCATCATAATAACTGAAATTGCGTTGGAAACACCCGCACGGGCAATACCTGTAGAAACAATCTGCGTAAGTGCGTAGGGTAAGGTCTTAAGCGATTCGCTTTGAATAAATACCGATGCACCCGTGTTCCAAAGGCCCTGAACAGAGAAAATCATAAGTGTAAGCCATGCTGATTTAACCTGAGGAAGAACAATTGACCAGAAAATTTTAAGGTTTTTTGCACCGTCAATACGTGCGGCTTCAATCAATGAGCGCGGTATCTGTGACATAAAGTTCTGCATCAAATACATACCCATCGCAGAGCCGAAGGTAGGAATGATTATTGCATAGTATGTATCAATCATACCTAAGCCTGCCTTGATAATGAACAAGGGAAGCCAAAGAACTGTACCGTTGAACATAAGTGCGGTAACGATCATACCGGAGATGAACTTTCTGCCCGGGAACTGATACATAGCAAGAGGATATGCACAAAGTGAGCAGAAAACAATCTGACCGAAGGTACCTACTACCGTTATAAATAAGGTATTAAAGAAATATCTTGAGAACGGTACCCATGAGTTACCCATAAGAACAAACAGGTCAGTATAGTTAGTGGTAATCCATCTGTTAGGGAACAACGTTGGAGGGAACTTAAAAAGTTCGTCCATAGGCTTAAAGGAGTTACCTATTGCATATACAAGCGGTATTACCATAAATATCGCTATAAAGCAAAGGAAGAAGATACCTGTAAAATTACCCGCGCCGGAGCGGTTGAGTTTTTTTGCCATAACTTACTCACCCACCTTCGAAAGTAATTTTTTAATAACCTTGTTTGTACCAAGCTGCAACAAGAACAGAAGCACGGCAATAGCACAAGCATAGCCTAATTCCATTCTTTGGTTAGCATAGTCCTCAAGGTGATGCATCAGCGTATGGGCTACGTAGTCCTGAGAGGGATAACCTACAAGTGCCGTAATTTGTCCGCCTACGGTAAAAGCACCCGTAATACTCATAACGGCACCGAACATAAGTTGCGGCTTCATATAAGGTAACGTAATATACCAAAGCTCCTGCCATCTGTTCTTTACGCCGTCGATAGCGCCTGCCTCATAAAGCGTTCTGTCAACGTTCTGCAAGCCTGCAATAAACGTAAGGAAGCTTGTTCCAAGAGAACCCCAGAGAATAACTATAATACAACACGGTACGATATAGTTAACGTCTTCAAGCCATTTAATGTTACTGTAAGTAATACCCGTATTCATTAAAAAGCCGTTTAATAAACCGTATTGGTCAGATGAGAAAATTATCTTCCAAACGGGGAGTGCACTTGCAAGAGAAGGTGCATAGTAGAACAAGGTCATAATCGCTCTTGTTCTTCTGCCAAGCTCGTTAATAAGCCAAGCAAAGAGCAAGGATAAAAGATAGCCGCCGGGACCGATAATTGTTGCAAAAAAGATTGTGTTCTTAAACGCAGTAATAAACAAATCATCTGCAGTAAACAGCCTTACGTAGTTATCAAAGCCGGTCCACTGCGGAGGCTCTAAAACGTTAAAGTATGTAAAGCTGAAATAAATTGCTACGAAAACAGGAAGCACTGTGAAAGTAATGAATATAAGTAAGTAAGGGAGCATAAAGAGATATAATGCGCCGTTCTTACGCATTTCCTTGAACTGATATTTTAACCAGTCGCGGAAAAAGCTCTTTCCCTTTGTCTTTGCGACGCTTGAATCAGCCATTCTCTTTTACTCCTTTCCTGCCATCATAATAGCAATTTTATCTTTAAATTCTTCGCGCTTACGGGCGATTTCGTCATCAATCATACCAACGTATTCAACGAACGTTGTGTTGGGTTCTGCCGTAGCATCATTGATAACCTCTTTCCACGCAAACTCAATATTACGAGCTGTGTAGTAACTGCCGGGAACCTGAGGAATTGCCTTTACGTATTTCCACTGTTCCTGAATCATTTCCATGGATTTCTTGTCCCAAGGTAACTTTGACATAGCCTTACGGTTAGCCGTCTGATATCTTGCGGCTGCACCGAGCAAGCTTTCGATTTCAGTACCGAAGCGATACTGTGCTTCGTCACCGGTCCACCAAGACATAAACTGCCAAGCGCGCTGTGCACGTTCAACACCTTCGGGATTGGAGGTGTCAATACCAAGCATAATACAGCCTGAAACACCGCTTGAGCATGAGTGGTCGATAACCTGGTTGCCGTTTTCATCTAATATAGGATTGCCGTTAGCATCTGTTTTAGGTGTGCCGGGAACTAACGAGAACTCCCAAAGGCCTTGAATTTCAGGTGCGAAAACAGCAAGCTGTGAGTATTGGCTGTAGCCTGCAATAGCTATCGGAACCTCACCAGTTCTGAAACGGTTAGCAAAGTCATAAGTATTGGGCAAATCTTGCTGCGTATAGAAAGCTGTCCATTCCTTGAAGGCATCAAGTGCTTCATCACTGTCAAGGTCGGTACTGCTGCGGTCATCAGTGTAATACTGACCGCCCTTTTGGAATAAGAACATTGCGAACGTACCTTCGCCGCTACCAACAGCGCCTACAACGGGAACGGGCATTGCAAAGGTCATTTGCTTGTGTTGAAGATGACCAATTATATTGTTTACCTCGTCCCAAGTCTCCGGAGGCTCTAATCCAAGCTCTTCAAGAATATCGGTACGATAGAAGGTCATACTAAAGTCTTGTGTTTCGGGAATTGCGAAAATCTGTGTTCCGAAGGTAAATGGAACGGTAGCACTTGCAGCAAAACGTTCTTCGTTAAGGAGAACATCTTTATAGTCAGGGAAAAGCGTTTCGTCAGCAAGATTCATAACAGCGCCACGGAAGGCATAGTTAACAGCATCTGTAGCTGAACGCGATAAGCAAACTTCAGGACCGATGCCCGAAAGAACTGACGGAAGAAGTGAACCGCCGGCTACAAGACGTGTTTCAACAACAACGCCTGTGTTAGCAGTAAACATATCGTCAATAATCTGCTTTAAGATAGTAGCGTTATCACGGGAGCCTGTAAGACCTGCGCCTGTTTCAAGCCAAACCTTAACGGGTTGCTTGCCGTCAACAGAAACTGTGCCGCCGATGTTATCGTAATCCTCAGTAAAGGAAGCGATAAACGAACGGATTTCGTGAACAAAGCGGGCAAAGAAATCAGGGCTTGCAGCAGGAATATTTTTAATATTTTCCTCTGTGGTAATTACAAAATAGTCAAGCTCCAAGGGGTTTTCGCTCATTTCGTTAATCCACGTACCCATTGCGGCAATGGTATCCTTTAAGCTGGTGAAGTTTTCAGCAATCTTTGTATGGTCTGCATTCATCTTATCTAAAAGAAGAATTGCGGATTTAATCGTTGAAAGCTGTGCGCTTGCGCCCAAGCCGAAAACGTCAATAAATTCTTGTTCAAGAGCCTCAAGAGCTGCTTGCTGAGCTTTTAATTTAGCAAGTGCATCGGGCACCATAATATTAAGCTGATAGTCACGGTTAACGTCGGGCGAAGCACTTGTAATCATCAAAATCTGTCTGTAAGCAGCGTTAAGCTGTGTCATACTGGATTCTGCTTTATCGAGCAAAGCACCCAAATCGCCCAAAGTAGTTTCGAGCCTGATGGTGTTTTTGCCTTCGTTAAAATAGAAATAATACGTGCCATTTGTTTCGTCACCTAACGTGCAGTTGAAGAAATCATTGCCGTACTCAAAGGTAATGTTCCCTACCTCTGCACAAGGTTGTACACCGTTAATGGTAAGCTTGCGAGTAGAATGCATACCGCTTAAGATGTTTTGGCGAGCCTTAAAGCTTATTGCATAAAGACCTGCTTTTTCAACGTCAACGGTCCATTCGATCCATTCGTTAGGCTTAATCCACTTATCAGCACCGATTGTGTTGTAACGGATTTTGCAGTGATGGTAAGGTACCGACGTAGAAGATGACCTATCAATAATTGGATATAATGTAGGGGCGGATTTTAATATATCATAAGTAGGATCCTTAGTAGCATCGTAAGAAGTGGTATCGATAGGATCGATGTAGTTCACATACTTATTATATACTGCACTGCTAAGGAAGATATCTTTTTGTGCGTCAAGATATGTTTCAGGTGCATGTAAGCCTTCTGCCTGAACGTAAACAGAGCCAACCCCGGATACCTTTTGATATCCGTTGCTTTCATACTGCTTTAATAATTCGGCATAGGTAGGTGCCGCATCAATTTGGTGAAGCTCAACATACTCAACCAGCATACCCTCTTTAATTGCTTCAAAGGCGATGGTATGAGTACCCTCTTCCAAATAGAACTTAAAGGGTTCGGCTTCATAGCCCATATAATCGCGCACAGGAACCGTCTGCCACTGCTCTGTCTCTATCTGATACGGTCTCTTTTCGTTACCGTTCTGAGAATTAACGCTAAGTACAGTCGCATCCTTCCAAACGCGCTCAAAGTTTACCTGACGGGCTTCGTAAAAAGGAATTTTATAGTCAATATAAACCCTGCGCTGTACAGCAGAGCTCTTGCTTGTTGCACTATATTGATTTCCGTCTTTAGTATAAACGATCTCATCGTAAGCTAAATATGAGAAAGTCATATTATACCAACCGGTTTGTTTAATGTTTACAACCCAACCGGCAATTCCTTCATCAAGGAATAAAGCACCTGAGCGAAGATCTGTAGGGTTGTTCGCAGATGCGCGTTCAACCATAGGCAAAGAGCCTATAACCTCACCCGTTGTGCCGTCAAATTCAACCGCATCCGCACCGTTTAATCTGATATTAACCTGGGGTGCAGTTTTGTCAGTGTACGAGTTGTAATACTTTTCATAATTATCTTCTCCGTACACCTTGTTGTTGAATGCTTGTGCGTTTGGTGCATTATCTAACACTTCCGCATTATCTGCACTTGCGCCTTGATTTGTTACTGTAGTGCTCGTGTTATCTGTACTTGCAGGCGCAGCATAAGCCACACAGGAAAGCACGGAAAACACAACTGAGAGCGCAATAACAAATACAAGCATCTTGTTAAGCAAAGACTTCATGTTGTTCCTCCTGAATGCAAAAATAAGTCCTGACACATAAAAAACGTCTCATTTTTTGCCCCTTATATATATAATGAGTGTTATTTAGGCAGACTGATATATGATATCTACCCTATCATACCACTAACAACTCGGAAAGTCAATATCCGATACGCAATTTTTTTTAATTTTAACAAAATTTTATTTTTTAAAAAACGCAGTATTTACGGGCTTTTTCATATTTATTTAGCATTAGTTTATAAATTTTTTACATTTTTCACTACACATTTTTAACAATTTTTTGCAAAAAATTTTATTCTGCATTACTTCGTACTTTTCCCTCGTTTTTGATTTTTGAAAAATTTTTATTTTTTTGCTTTTACGGTATTGACAAACAGTTTCTTTTAATGTATGCTAACAAAAAAAAGGCGACGTATTCCGTTTCTTCAATAGCGAGGTGCTCCTATGAAAGCATTGAAGTGCTTGTTTTCCTATTTTAAGCCTTACATAAGTGTCATCGTTCTATATCTTTTTATGGGTGTGTTGATTGCATTGCTGTCTATGCTGGTGCCGCAATTTACAAAACACATTATTAATTTGATTATCAGCGACGGCACTTCTTTTAGTTTTTGGCTGTGGTCAGCCGATAATAAAGCGTCCGTATTTTTATACATCGCGTTTTCGTGGCTGGGTGTAATTTTAATCAAGCAGCTACTTTCGGTAGTTCGCAATTACATAATGACCTATTATTCCACACAAGCGGTTTGCAAGCTCAGACAAGACGCCTTTTCAAAATTGCTTTGGCAATCGCAAAGCTTTTTACAGCAAGATTCCACCGGTAATATTTTAACCGTTATAAACGGCGATTCCGAAACGGTAAAAATGTTTTTTACAGGCACAATTCCGGTTATTATTGAATCTCTGTTCAGCTTCATTTTTGCCAGCATTATGATTTGGCAAATGAATCCGGTGCTTGTGTTTGTTGCATATGCCTTTGCCCTTCCGCTGTTATTCGTTTCGAAGAAAATAAGTAGGGTTTTTGCCGAGCATTATCACCTTGTGCGCGATGCAAGCGCAGCTTTAAGCACAATAACTCAAGAAAACATAAGCGGCATACGCATAGTTAAGGCATACGCCCAAGAAAATGCCGAAATCAAAAAATTCACCAAGAAAAACGAAGCCTTCAGGGACCGTTCCGTAAACTATATGAAAATATGGGCAAAGAACTATATTCCCGTAGGTATAATAAGCATTTTGCCAAACGTTTTTATTACGGCAATATCTGCGATTTTCGTTATTAACGGCAATTTAAATCCTTCGAGTACCAATGCGCTTACATTAGCCGAATTTGTTGCTTTAAGCGGCTATCTTACCTTTATATTGACGCCTTTTGAGCAAGCAAATAACTGGATAAATGCTATCCAGCGTTCCGTTACAAGCGGTAACAAGCTCTTTACTTTTTTACACACAAATTCCATTATATCAACCAAGAAAAACGCAAAAAAAATAGATACGAATAGCGTAAATATAAGCGTTAAAAACGTAAGCTTAAAAATAAGAAACAATCAAATTTTAAAGGATATTTCCTTTGAGCTGCCCCAAGGAAAAACTCTCGGCATCGTAGGTACAACAGGAAGCGGAAAATCAATGCTTATAAACATATTGATGCGCTTTTTTGACGTTACGAAAGGCTCTGTTTCCATAAACGGAACAGACGTGCGCGACCTCGACCTTACCTCCCTGCGCAGTTGCTTTTCAACCGTTTTTCAAGACGTATTTTTATTCTCTGATACCATTGCAAAAAACATCGCTTACGGCAAGTGCGACGCGACAATTGCAGACGTTAAAAAATGCGCAAAAACCGCCTGTGCGAGCGAGTTTATCGAAAAACTTCCCGATGAATACGACACTATTATCGGCGAGCGAGGAATGGGTCTTTCAGGCGGCCAAAAACAGCGAATTTCTATCGCCCGCGCTCTGCTTAACAATTCCCCCGTTTTGATTTTTGACGATGCCACAAGCGCTCTCGATATGCAAACTGAAGAGGCCTTGTATTCATCTTTAAAAACAGATTTTTCTCACAACAGCAAAATAATCATTGCCCACAGAATTTCTTCCGTTAAAGCCTGCGACGAAATCCTTGTGCTTAAGAACGGCGAAATTATCGAACGCGGTACTCACGATGAGCTTGTTTCCCTTAAGGGTCATTATTTTGACATATATAAAGAGCAGTATTCAACTGTGCTCAATTCAATTTAAGGGGGGTGGATTTATGGCTCGTAACAGATATTCCGACGACGAAAAGCAGGTTTTAAGGTTAAATACAAGTATTTTAAAACGGCTTTTTAAGTATATGCTTCCCCATAAAAAGCTCTTTTTTAAAGGGCTTGGTTTGTTAATTCTAAACGTATTGGTCTCACTTGTTTGGCCTCGCCTTACACAGTGGATTATTGATGCTGTTCTAACTGACGGCGGTAGCTTTGAAAACAGTATTCCCGCCCTTCTAATTGTCGTAGCCTCCATTGCGCTGCTGCTTTTACTAAACGTTTTTCTCTCTGCAAAGAGAATGTACATAATCACCAATTTAGGTCACAGCTCAATTTACGATATCCGTAAGGAGCTGTTTGAACACATTCAAACTCTCGCCTTTAAGTATTTTGACGACCGCCCTGCAGGCAAAATTATGGTAAGAGTTACAAGCTATATCGATAGTCTTGCCACCTTGCTTTCCGAATCGCTTATTCAGCTTATAGTGGACGTTTTCACCTTGGTAAGTATCGTTGTAATTCTTTTAACAACCAATCTTACCCTTTCACTTATAAGCTTTGCCGCACTTATTCCGTTATGTGTTTTTGCAATACTTCTTCGCCAATTAATCACAAAATTTTATCGCGCGGTGCTTACGAAATCAAGTAACCGCACAGCATACATAAACGAAAATATAATGGGCGTTATGGTATCTCAAGCCTTTAACAGACAAGAAGCCAACGTGTTTGAGCTTAAACGCCTTGACGCAGAAACAAATAAGCCTTATTATAAATTTGCGTTTTCAGCCTCAACCTTGGGCCCTGTAGTTGATATTCTTTCAACAATAGGTACCTTATGCGTATATTTCGTAGCGATAGGTTATATTGACCAAGGCGTTCTCTCCTTAGGTGCTTTAACTGCGTTTTGCGCCTATATGACAAGATTCTGGCAACCTATTTCTTCCTTTGTAGGCATTTTTAACCAATTCTGCGAAGCGACGGGTAATATTGAACGCATCTTTGAAACAATGGATACCGAGGCAGAAATCAAAGACGCTCCCGATGCCTATGAACTTCCTTGTATAAAAGGAAAAATCGACTACGAAAACGTTTCTTTTTCCTACGATGGTGAAACAAACGTTTTAGAGAACGTTTCCTTCAGTGTAGCTCCCGGCGAAATGATTGCCCTTGTTGGTCCTACCGGCGCAGGAAAAACTACCGTTGTTAACTTGCTTTCGCGTTTTTACGACGTCACCGCCGGCAGCATAAAGATTGACGGTCACGACGTTCGCAACGTCACAACCCGCTCGTTGCGTACTCAAGTTGGTGTTATGATGCAGGATTCCTTTGTGTTTTCCGGCACAATAATGGATAACATTCGTTACGGCAGACCCGATGCCACCGATGAAGAATGCATTGCCGCGGCAAAGCAGGTTTATGCCGCTGAATTTATAGAAGCACTGCCGAAGCAATATAACACAGTGGTATCTGAACGCGGCGCGGGGCTTTCTACAGGCGAAAGGCAGCTTTTATCCTTTGCCCGTGCAGTTTTAGCCAACCCGAAAGTTCTTATCTTAGACGAAGCCACCTCAAGCATTGACACAAAAACAGAGCTTTTAATTCAAAAAGCTCTTGACACTCTATTAGAAGGTCGTACCAGCTTCGTTATTGCCCATAGGCTTTCTACAATAAAGCGCGCCGATAAAATTATGTGCATCGCCCATAAGGGTATTGCAGAAGAAGGAACACATCAAGAATTAATGGATAAAAAGGGCATTTATTATGAGCTTAATATGAGCCAATATAACGCTCTTATAAACAAATAAAACAAATAGGAGAAACTATGGAATACTTAATTATTTCTACTTTTGCACTTTGCGCCGTATTGATTATTTTAAACGTTATTTTGCTTTTTAAGCTGAACAACAAAAACGGCAACGAGGAATTAAAAAAGGAAAGTGACAGCTTAAAAGGCTTGGTTTTACAGCAAAACAGCGAGCTACGCAAGGAGCTTAACGCCACGCTTTCAAGCTACAACACAACCGTTAACAACACGGTAAACCAGCAAATAACACAAATGCAAAATCAGATGAAGGATTTTTCTGCCACCCAGCGCGAGCAAGCCGAAGCCCAGCGTCGTCAGCTTGACGATATGCGCAGAAGTATGGAAAACAACCTGCGTTCCATACAAACCGACAATGCTGAAAAGCTTGAAAAAATGCGTGAAACCGTTGACGAAAAGCTTTCCTCTACCCTTGAAAAACGTCTTTCAGAAAGCTTTGAAACAGTTGGAAAACAGCTTGAAAGTGTTTATAAAGGGCTCGGTGAAATGCAGACTCTTGCTTCCAGCGTAGGTGATTTAAAATCTGCTCTTACAAACGTTAAGGTGCGCGGAACATGGGGTGAAGTTGCCCTTGATAATCTGCTTTCACAAATTCTTACCGCCGAGCAGTACAAGCGCAACGTTAAGCCCAACCCAAGAAAAAACAATATCGTAGAATTCTGCATCTGCCTGCCGAACAACGAAAACAACGATATTGTTTATCTGCCCATTGACTGCAAATTTCCTATTGAAGAATATCAGCGGCTGTGTGATGCAGCAGATTCGGGTGATACTGTAGCTTACGAAGCCGCAAGCAAAAATTTAGAGGCTACTATTAAGCTTTGCGCAAGAACAATTCGCGACAAATACATCGACCCGCCTCACACTACCGACTTTGCCATTATGTATTTACCCATTGAGGGCTTATATGCCGAAGTTGCAAGAAAAAGCGGGCTGTGCGAGCTTCTTCAAAGAGAAATGCGCGTAACGGTTGCCGGTCCTACTACCATCGGCGCGTTTTTGAATAGCCTTCAGCTTGGCTTTAAAACCCTTGCAATACAAAAGCGCACAAGCGAAATCACGAAGATTCTCGTCAGCTTCAAAAAGAATTTCAGCAAATTCTACGAGCTTTTGGACGCAACGCGCAAAAAGCTTGATTCTGCCACAAACAATATTGAAGAAGCCACAAAACGTTATTACAAGCTTGATACCATTTTGAATAAGGCAGA